>DASTSC010000186.1:0-18392 GCA_035760905.1 Candidatus Limnocylindrales bacterium
CGGCGGAGGAAGGAGGGGATCTCCAGGTCGTCCGCGTCATACGGCGCGCGGCGCGTGACGACGGCCGGCTCGCCGACGGTCCGCTCGACCCGCACGCTCGTCGCCGTGGCGGCCGACCGGTCGTCGGCCTGGCCCTCGCCCGCCGGGCCGCCGGTCGACTCGACGCGCTGGCGCTCGAGCTCCTCGAGATAGTCGCGGCCCTGCGCCGCCCGGATCGAGACCGGCTGGTCGACGGCGCCGCCCTCGCGCCGGAGGAGCCCCTCGGACCGCCGACGACCGTCGAAGCCCGTCGCGATGACGGTGATCTGGACCTCCTCGCCGAGGCGGTCGTTGAAGCTCGTGCCGAAGATGATGTTCGCCTCGGGGTCCGCCGCGGCGCGGATCTCCTCGGCCGCCTCCGTCACCTCGTAGAGGCTGAGCGTCGACGAGCCGGTGATGTTGAAGAGGATCCCCTGGGCGCCGGTGATGTTGACCTCGAGCAGCGGGCTCGCGATCGCCTGCCGGGCGGCCTCGACGGCGCGCGCCTCGCCCGTGCCCCGGCCGATGCCCATCAGGGCCGATCCAGCGTCCTTCATGATCGCCCGGACGTCGGCGAAGTCGAGGTTGATGAGGCCGGGCATCGTGATGATGTCGCTGATCCCCTGGACGCCCTGACGAAGGACGTCGTCGACGACCCGGAACGCGTCGAGGACGCTCGTGTTCTTCTGGACGACATCGCGGAGCCGGTCGTTCGGGACGGTGATGAGCGTGTCGACCTTCGACTTGAGGTCCTCCGCGGCCTTCTCGGCGACGAGCTTGCGCTTGTTGCCCTCGAAGCTGAACGGCTTCGTCACGACCCCGATCGTGAGCGCCCCCACCTCCTTGGCGATCTCGGCGACGACCGGTGCGGCGCCCGAGCCCGTCCCGCCGCCCATGCCCGCGGTGATGAAGACCATGTCCGAGCCTTCGAGCGCCTGGGCGATCCGCTCACTGTCCTCCTCGGCCGCCCGCTGGCCGATCGAGGCGTCGCCGCCGGCGCCGAGACCGCGGGTGATCTTGTCGCCGATCCGGATCTTGTGTGGCGCGTCCGACTGGAGGAGTGCCTGCGCGTCGGTGTTGCAGGCGATGAACTCGACGCCCATCATCTCGGCCCGGATCATCCGGTTCACGGCGTTGCTGCCGCCGCCACCGACCCCCATGACGCGGATGAGGGCGAAGTTCTCGGAATCGGAGCGCAAGGCCATCGCCTCTCCTTCGGTGGCTCGTTCGGGGTCCGGACGGTGCGTCGATGACGAGCTATCGGCCCCCGCCCCAACGTTCCTCGGCCATCGGGCGGCGGTCTCAACGGGCTCCGCGGAGTCTACCACCGGCCACCCGCCGGGAGACGCCTCCCCGGACGTGGAATGGACACGGGGTGGACCCCGAATGGACCACGAAACGAGCCGCGACCGGCGGGCATGAGAACGCCCGGGCGCCGGAGAGGGAACGGCGTCCGGGCGGTGGGAGCGAGCGAGGAATGGCGGGCCGCCGACCTCGGCGGCTGCGTCGGTCGGGGGCCGCGTTCGGCGGCCGGGGGTCAGCCCTCGAGGCCGCTCACGGCGAACCAGACGGCCGCGTCGGGGCTGGCCGGGTTCGGGACGCCGGCGAAGAAGACGGCGGGCGCGAGACAGCCGTTCGGCAGGTCGACGACCTGGTCGATCCGGGCGTCTCCGTCGGTCGAGTACGGCACGACGCCGCTGGCGGCCGCCGGGGCGCCCTCGCAGGTGACGATCGCCTTCGCGTGTCCGATCGGGTTCGTCCCTTCGGCCGGACCGGCGGCGAGGACGAGGCCGCGGACGTCGACCTGGAGCCGGCCGTCGGCGAAGAGCTTGGCCCGGCCGCCGTCGAGCCGCCACGGCAGGCCGCCGGCACGAACGCCGAAGAGCGTCTGACCGGCGAGGTTGGCCGGAAGCGCGGCGAGGTTCGCGTCGAGGACCCTCGGGCGATTGTCGCTGGCGAGCGACGAGCCGGCCGCCGCGGCGCCGAGCGCGACGACGGCTGCGAGACTGAGGCCGAGACGGGCGAGTCGGGACATGGAACTGCACCTCCGGATGGTCCGATGGTCGTCACTACGCCGCCGGGGCCGGCGCCGGTTTTTCGGGCAGGTTCCCTATCGACCGCAACTGTGACGGGCGCTATCGTCCGCGCGGCCGGGCCGCCGCGGTCCCGGGGAGGAGGAGCAGGCCTGTGCCGAGCTCGCGCGCGCTCCGCCAGCCACCGCGTCCGCTCGCGTCGGCGGGCCTGGTTGCGGTCTGGTTCGCCGCGCTGGCCCTCGCTCCGGCCGGCGCGCTCGGCGCCGGTCCGACGACGACCACCGTCACCGTCGTGGTGCTCGGCGATGAGGCCCACGACCCGCTCGATGGTGCGCTCGTCACGCTGACGGGGTCGACGGCGGACGAGCCCGAGCCGGTCTACGAAGCCGACGCGACCACCGGCGCCGACGGCAGCGCCACGTTCGGCGCCGTCCCGCTCGCGGCCGGCGGCGCGCCGGTCGACCTGGTCGCCGCGGCCTCGAAGAGCGAATCCGCGACCGTCGACGGCTGCACGACCCAGCGAACGTGGTCCGGATCGAGCGGTCCGGTCACCGCCGCGGCCGACCTCGCGATCGAGGTCCTCGCGTCGCGGACGGACGAGACCGCGTGCGACGATCCCGGACCGAGCGCGCCCGTGTTGCGCGGGCTCGTGGTCGGACCCGACGGCTCGGCCTTCGACGTGTTCGAGGCGAGCGTCGAGATGACCCGGGCCGACGGCGCGACGTGGAGCCATCCGCTCGAGATCGGCGGCGATGGGCGCCTCACGGCCGTCATCCAGGCGTGGGGCACGCTCACCGATCCGGCGCACCTGGCCGTCGCGGTCATCGGCTCCGTGGTCGGCCACGAGACCGACGGCGACTGCACGTACGACCTCGCACCGCGGGCGACCTTCGAGGAAGACGTCAGCCTGGCCGACGGCCACGATCCGTCGGAGGTCGCGCTCGTCGCCACGATCGACCGGGTCGGCGCGGTGTGCGGGACGTCGGGGACGCCGCGGCCGACCGCGACCGCGCCGGGCGCCGCCGGAGGTGGCTCGACCCCGGCCGCGACGCTGCCGCCGACCGACCCGATCGCCTCGGCGCCGCGGGCCTCGGCGCCACCGCCCGATGTCGCGCCGCTCGCCCTGGCCGCCCTCGGGCTCGGCGCGGCGGCCGCGGTCGGGCTGCTCCGCCGGCTTCGCCGTCGCCTCGACTGACCGAGCCGCTGGCGTCCGACGTCAGCCGGCGAGGAAGCTCAGGCGGACGGTCCGGGCGTCGTTGTCGGGGTTCGGGTCGAGCAGCGCGACCGACTGCCACGTGCCCAGCGCCAGGCGGCCGTCGACGACCGGCAGCGTCAGCGACGGCGGGGCGAGGAGCGACACGACGTGGTCCGCGCCGTGGCCCGGCGAGCCGTGGCGGTGGCCGTAGCGGTCGTCGCGCGGCAGGAGCCGGTCGAGCGCGGCCATGAGATCGGGCTCGGAGCCGGCGCCGAGCTCGACGAGGACCAGGCCCGCCGTGGCGTGCGGCACGAACACCGACAGGAGACCCTCGCCGGCACCGCCCGTGGTCGCCTCGGCGACGAACCGCTCGCAGGCGTCGGTGAGGTCGAACAGCCCCCGCCGTCCGGCGGTTCGGATCGTGACCTCGGCCGACCTCACGGAAAGATGCTGCGGAGCGCGTCCCGGAGTCGGCCGATCCCGCCGAGCGCCGGCGCGGACTCGTACCGGAGCGGCTCGGAGTCGAGCGTCGCCGCGCCCCACTCGAGGAGGCCGATCGACGTCGCGTAGGCCGGCGTGAGGAGCGTGTCGACGAGCCCGCCGGCACCCGTGGGCGAGGCGATGCGGACGGGGATCTGGAGGACCTCCCGGCCGAGCTCCGCGACCCCGGCGAGCTGGCTCGCGCCGCCGGTCAGGATGATCCCGGCCGGCAGCATCCCGGATCCGGCGGTCTGCATCTCGGACCGGAGGAGCTCGAACGTCTCGCGCATCCGGGCCTCGATGATCTGGCAGACCTCGGTCCGGCTGACGGTCCGGCCGGCGTCGTCGCCGAGGACCGCGACACCGATCTCCTCGTCCTCCCCGACCGAGGCGAGATCGCACGTCCCGTGCCGGATCTTCAGCTCCTCGGCGACGCCGAGCGAGGTCTTGAGCCCGATCGCGACGTCGTTCGTGACGTTGTTGCCGCCGACCGGCAGGACCGCGGTATGGAACGGCTCGCCCTCGTTGAAGAGGGCGAGGTCGATCGTGCCCGCGCCGATGTCGGCGACCGCGACCCCGAGGTCCTTCTCGGTCTCGGTGAGCACGGCCTCGGCCGACGCGAGCGACGACACGACGAGCTCGTCGATCTTGACCCCCGCGGCCTGGACGCACTTCGAGAGGTTCTGGACCGCGGTCGCGGAGGCGGTGACGATGTGGGTCTCGACCTCGAGCCGGAGGGCGCTCATCCCGAGCGGGTCCTTGACGCCCTCCTGGCCGTCGACGGTGAAGCCCCGGCGCTGGACGTGGAGGACCTCGCGGTTCGACGGGATGTTGACGGCCCGGGCGACCTCGATCGCGCGGTTCACATCCTCCCGGGTCACCTCGCGGTGATGGGCGGTCACCGCGACCTGGCCCGTCGAGTTCTGGCTCTCGACGTGCTGGCCGCCGACCGACACGAACGCCCGGTCGATCTTCCAGCCCGACAGGCGCTCGGCCCGCTCGACCGCGTCGGCGATCGACCGGACGGTCTGGTCGATGTTGACGACGACGCCCTTCTTGAGGCCCGACGCGGGCACCGTGCCGTGGCCCATGATCGTCAGCCGGCCGTCCCGCGCGACCTCGCCGATGAGCGCGCAGACCTTCGACGTGCCGACGTCGATCGCGACGAGGACCGCTTCGCGTTCCACCAGTCGATCCGTCCCTCTCTGGCTGTGGCCGGGCCGAGGCCGGGCCGCCCCGGTCAGATGAAATGCCGCCGGATCAGCGCGACGTTCGTGAAGATCCGGAAGCCGAAGTTGATGAGCGCGACGAGATAGAGGTCGAGGCTCAGTCGATCGCCGATGAACGTGAGGATCACGGCCACGATCGCGTTCGTGACGAACCCGCTGATGAAGATCCGGTTGTCGTAGACGCCGTCGAGCTCGGCGCGGACCGCCCCGAGCAGCGAGTCGAGCGCGGCGAGGATCGCCACCGCGGAGTAGCGCGACAGCTCGAAGCTGACGTTGACGTTGAGGACGAGCCCGGCGAGGACGCCCACGAGCAGGCCCACGAGGGGGAGCAACACGTGTGACGGCTTCCTCACTCCGAACCGCGTCGCGGGCAAGGCTACCCGACCCGCGAGAGGCCGATCAACCCGCGGCGAGCCGCTCACCGGGGCTCGTACGTCCCGTCGGTCTCGCTCGCGAGCAGGACCCGCCCGATCTGGTCCTCCCGGCCGGCGAGGAGGCTCGCGAGCAGGCGGACCTGGCCGGGCACGATCGAGGGTGGCCGGAGCGTCGGCGTGTAGATCCCGAAGACCGCCGTCCAGCCCGCCGGGACCGGCCGGACGACGAAGCCGTCAGGGTCCTCGACGAGGACCCTGAGGCCGCTCGCCCCGCTCCCGACGTCGGCCGGCCGGAGCGAGCCGAGGCGCCGGGCGACGTCGAACTCGACCGCGTCGATCGGCGAGCCGACCGCGAGCGAGGCGGCCGACGAGCGGTCGTCCTCGATCGCCGGGAGCGCGGTGAGGGTGCCCTTGACGGCCTGGTCGGCCGGATCGGCCGGCAGGTCGGCGAAGACCTGGCCGCGCTCGTCGACGAGGAGGCGGCGGTCGCCGACCGCCCAGGCGAGGATCGGGCGGCGTTCGACGAGGTGGATCGAGACGCCGCCGAGCAGGTCGACCGACACCTCGGCCGAGGCGACCGTCGGCAGCTGCTCGAGGCGGCCGACGATCGCCGACGTCTCGAGGGTGAACGGGTTCGTGCTGTCGCCGACCCCGGCCGCGGTCCGAACCTGCGCGTCCGACGAGAGCGCGGCGCCCGTCACGTCGACGGACCGAATGGCGAAGGCCGTCGAGGTGGTCAGCCCCCAGCCGACGGCGACCGCGCCGAGCATCGCCAGGATCGCGCCTGCCCGGACCGGGCTGAGCCCCGCGGAGCGGCGGCGGATCGCCGGGCCGCGTCGGGCGTGCCCGCCGGGTCGCGCTCGGCCGACCGTTCGGGCCGCCGGCCGACCCCTCACCGCGGCAGCTCGGCCGGTCGAAGCCGGCGCCGCGAGCGGGCGGCCTGACGCTCGACCGCGAGCTCGAGGACCCGCAGGCAGACCGCCGCGAAGTCGAGCCCGGATTCCGCGGGCAGGGTCGGGAAGAGGCTGATCGGCGTGAAGCCGGGGATCGTGTTGATCTCGGAGATGTAGACGGCGTCGCGTCCGAGGAGGAAGTCGACCCGTCCGAAGCCCTCCGCGCCGATCGCCCGGTACGCGTCGCGGGCGTGCTTCCGGATCTGCTCGCGCAGGATCGGCGGCAGCTCCGCGGCGGGGCGCGTCTCGGACAGGCCGGGGCTGTACTTCGCCTCGTAGTCGTAGAACTCGTGGCCCGACAGGATCTCGCCCGGGCCGTAGAGCTCGATCGCGGCCGGGTCGTTGCCGATGACCGCCACCTCGAGCTCGCGCGCCTCCGCGACGTAGCGCTCGACGAGGACGAGGGTGTCGAAGGCGAAGGCCCGCTCGAGCGCGGGCGCGCGTTCGGCCGGCGTATGGGCGAGCGTCATCCCGACGGAGCTCCCGAGACGGGCCGGCTTGATCATGAGCCGCTCGTCGCCCGTCGCCTGGGCGAAGGCCTCGAGCTCGACGAGGACCGCGGCGGGGTCCCGGACCCAGCGCCCCGCCCCGATCTCGCGCCAGTCGACGACCGGCAGCCCGAGCCCGCGGCAGAGCCGCTTGAAGATCGCCTTGTCCATCCCGAGGGCGGACGCGAGGACGCCGGCGCCGGTGTACGGCAGGCCGATCGACTCGACGAGCGCCTGGACCGTCCCGTCCTCGCCCCACGGTCCGTGGAACGCGAGGAAGGCGATCGGCGGCGGTGTCGTGGCCGCGAGCCGGTCGAGCGCGGCACCGACGCTGAGCGGCCCGTCCGCGCCGAGCGCGGCGGGGTCGTCGTAGGCGGCCGGCGGGCGGTCGCCGCGGCGATGGCCCGGAGGCAGCCACCACCACGACCCGTCGAGGTCGACGAGGACGCGGCTGACGGCGACGCCGGCGTCGTCGAGGGCGTCGGCGATCGCCTCGCCCGAGACGATCGAGACGTCGTGCTCGGCCGACGGCCCGCCGAACAGGACCGCGACCGGCGCGTCAGGCAGCGGTGGCCGATGCGGCCGCGCCACGTCGGTCATGCCGCCTCCCCTGCCCCGCCCGCCGGCCAGTCGCCGAGGAAGACGATCTCGAGCTCGAGCCGGACCCCGAACCGGCGCTCGACCTCCGCCCGGGCGTGCTCGGCGACCGCCCGGACGTCGGCGGCCGTTCCGCGTCGGTCGTTGACGATGAAGTTCGCGTGCTTCTCGCTCACCGCGGCGCCCCCGATGCGGAACCCCTTGAGGCCCGCCGCGTCGACGAGCCGGCCGGCCGAATCCCCGGCCGGGTTGCGGAAGACGCTCCCCGCCGAGGGCAGGCCGAGCGGCTGGTGGCTCCGGCGCCAGGCCCGGATCTCGTCGAGGCGCCCGCGGATCACGGCCGGGTCGGCGGGCGTGAGCCGGAACGTCGCGCCGAGGACGAGCTCGGCCGGCGAGCCCGGGGTCACGCCGTCCTCGCCGGGCGGCTGTTTGAGCCTGCTGTCACGATAGCCGAGCCCGAGCTCCGCGGCCGCGACCGTGGACTCCGACCCGTCGGCGAGCAGGAGCGTCGCCGACTCGAGGACGCCGGCCACGTCGGCGTCGTGCGCCCCGGCGTTCGCCCAGACCGCGCCGCCGACGGTGCCCGGGATCGCCAATCCGAACTCGAGACCCGAGAGGCCCGCAGCCTGTGTCTCGGTCGCGGCCCGAGCCATCGGCACGCCCGCCTCCGTGACATAGCGGTCGCCGTCGACGTGGCTGCCCTCGGCCCGGGCGTGGATGACGAGGCCGCGGATCCCGGCGTCCGAGATGACGACGTCGCTGCCGCGCCCGAGGAGCGTGTACGGGATCCCGCGCGAGCGGGCGAACCGCACGAGCGCGCGGAGCTCGAAGCCGTTGTGGGCGACGCAGTAGAGGTCGGCGGGGCCACCGACCCGCATCGTCGTGAACCGCGCGAGGGACTCGTCGCGCGAGGTCTTCACGCCGATCCGGCGCTGGATCGCCGTCCCGACGGATTCGGCGTCGAACGCGGCCGCGCCCACTCCGGCAGCGCCCGTCACGCCGTCACGATCGTCGCTCACGGCGCCACCCTGGCGACCCGGTCGATCTCGTCGGCGCTCGGCAGCGGCCGGTGGGTGGCCGTGGCGAGGACGAGGCGGGCGACCGCGTCGGCGGCGCCCGGTCGGGCGAGGGAGCGCGCCGCGGCCGACATCCGGGCATGCTCGGCCGGGTCGTCGAGGATCGTCGCCGCGTCGAGGAGCGCGGCCGCGTCGAAGTCCTCGTCCTCGACGAGCCGCGCGGCGCCGGCTCCCGCGAGGATCTCCGCGTTCGCCCGCTGGTGGCCGGCCGCGTGGGGGTACGGGACCACGACGATCGGTCGCCCGAGCGCGGCGACCTCGGCGAGGGTCGAGCTGCCGGCCCGACCGACGACGAGATCCGACGCCGCGAGCGTCGGCAGCATCTCGTCCCGGAGGAACGGGAAGGGGTGGTAACGCGGCCGGAGTGCCTCGGGCAGCCGGTCGCGGTCGGCGAGCGCCCGACGGTAGCCCTCGTCGCCGGCGACGTGGACGACGTGAACGCGCTCGACGAGGCGGGCGAGGGCGCCGGACACGGCCTCGTTGAACCGCCGGACCGCCTGCGAGCCGCCGAACACGAGGAGCATCCGCTCGCGGGGTCCGATCCCGAGGTGCTCGCGGGCGGCGGTCGGGTCGATCGCCCCGACGTCCCGGATCGGGGTGCCGGTGACGAAGCAGCGGCCGCCGTCAGCCGCGAGCGCCCGGCAGGTGTCGTCGAACGAGACGGCGAGCACCGTCGCCAGGCGGGCGGTCGCCCTGACGCTCCGGCCCGGGACGACGTTGCCCTCCCACATCACGACGGGGATCCGCTCGGCCGCCGCCGCGATGAGCACCGGGATCGCGACGAACCCGCCCGTCGTGAAGATCGCGGCGGGCCGCCAGGCCGCGAGGAGCGCGGCCGCCTGCGGCACCGACAGCGCGAGGCGGACGGGATCGAGGACGAGGTGGGCGTCACGGCCGACCGAACGGAGCGAACGGAGCCATAGCCGACGGAGCGGGATCGCGTTGGCCGGCACGATCGCCGCCTCGAAGCCGCGATGGCCGCCGAGCCAGCGGATCTCCGCGTCGTCAGCGCGCGCGAGCAGCGACCGGGCGACGGCGAGAGCCGGGTAGACGTGTCCGCCCGTTCCCCCGCCCGCGATCAGCAGGCGCATCGTTCCACGTTCCTCGCTCCACGGTCTCGCGGCTGATCGAGAGGAGGATCCCGACCGCCGCGAAGCTGATGACCAGCGACGAGCCGCCGAGGCTGATGAACGGGAGCGGAACCCCCGTCACCGGCACGAGCGCGACGACGACGCCGATGTTGACGAACGCCTGGCCGCACAGCCAGGCGGTGATGCCCGTGGCCAGCAGCGCCCCGAACGTGTCGGGCGCCGCCAGCGCGATCCGGATGCCCTGGTAGGCGATCGCCAGGAACAGGACGATGACGAGGCCCGCGCCCAGGAGCCCGAACTCCTCGCCGATGACGGCGAAGATGAAGTCGTTCGAGGCGTTCGGCAGCGACAGCCCCGCGCTCAGCCGACTCTCGCCGAGCCCGGCCCCCATGAACCCGCCGAGGCCGAGCGCGAGGAGGCCCTGGATCGTGTGGAACCCGGCCCCGAGGGGATCCTTCCACGGGTCGAGCCAGGCCTGGATCCGGGTGAGCTGGTAGCCCCGCAGCCCGAATAGCACGACCGCCGGGGCGGCCACGGCCGCGAGCGCCGCGAGGTGGACGACCCGGGCCCCGGCGACGAAGAACATCGCGACGCCGGTCAGGCTGATGACGATCGTCGTCCCGAGGTCGGGCTCCTTGAACACGAGCGCGACGATCGGCACGAAGATGACGAGGAACGGCACGGTCCCGGACCGGAACCCGCGCACGGCCGAGCCGTGCTTCGCGAACCAGTGGGCGAGATAGACGATGAGCGCGAGCTTCGCGAACTCGGCCGGGTGGACCGACGGCAGCGGCCCGATCTTGAGCCAGCGGGCGGCTCCGCCGACGACGACGTTGAGGCTGGGCACGAACACGAGCAGCAGGAGGACGATCGCCGTGCCGTACAGCGGCACCGACGCGAGCCGCAGGTAGCGGTAGTCGACCCGGGCCGCGATCGCCATCGCCCCGAGCCCGAGCACGGCCCAGACGAGCTGCGGGCCGACGATGTCGAACGTGTCATCGGTCGCGAGGTAGGCCCGCATCGCCGACGAGCTGTAGACCATGAGGATGCCGACCGCGGCGAGGGCCACGACCGAGACGAGAACGACGTAGTCGGGCTGGTGCTGGTCGCGCCGGACCCCGGTCCGACGTGACCGGTCCGTCGCCGGTCCCAGCTGACCGACGAGGCGGCCGGCGAAGGCCGTCATCGCTCCCCTCCTCTCGTCGTGCGTGCCTCGGCGATCGCGGCGACGGCCCGCTTGAAGGCCCGGCCACGCGCCGCGTAGTCGACGAACATGTCGAAGCTCGCCGCGGCCGGGCTGAGAAGCACGGTCGCTGGTCCGCCCGCCCCGGCGGCGGACAGCTCGCGGGCGATCGCGTCCGCCCGCCGGACCGCGTCCTCGAGCGAGGTCGCGCGCTCCGTCGCGGTCAGGCCTGCGGCTCGGAACAGCCGCTCGAGACGGGGCCCGCTCTCGCCGATGAGCACCGCCGCCGCCGCCCGCGCGGCCACCACGCCCGCGAGCTCGGTCAGGTCGACGTCCTTGTCGCGGCCGCCGGCGATGAGCACGATCGGCGGCTCGAACGAGCCGAGGGCGGCGATCACCGCGTCCGGCTGGGTGCCCATCGAATCGTTGACGAACCGGATGCCGTCGATGAGCCCGACCGGCTCGAGCCGGTGCTCGACGCCGGCGAACCCCGTCGCGGCCCGCCGGATGGCATCCGGGGCCAGGCCGAAGAGAAGCCCGACCGAGATCGCCGCGAGCGCGTTGCGGACGTTGTGCCGGCCGGGGATCGCGAGCTCGTCGACCGGCATGATCCGGCCGCCCGGACCGGTCCCCGCGGGGCCCGCGCCGCCCGCGACGAGCGGCAGGCGCTCCACGCCGGCGGCCACGATCCACCCGTCGACGACGCCGACGCCGCCCGGGACCGGCCGATCGAGACGGTAGAGGACGGCCGGCGCCGTGCCGAGGCCGGCGTAGGCGGCGACGACCGGGTCCTCGGCGTTGAGGACGAGCGCGCCGTCGGGGTCGACGAGCTCGGCCAGCCGGCGCTTCACCCGCCGGTACGCCGCCACGGTCCCGTGACGGTCGAGATGATCGGCGGTCACGTTCGTGAAGACGGCGACGGTCGTGCCTCGGGAGAGCGTCGGGATCTGGAGCTCCGAGAGCTCGATGACGACGCGGGCGTCGGCCGGGATCGAGGGCAGCCGCTCGACGAGCGGGATCCCGATGTTGCCGCCGAGGATCGCCTCGTGCGACGGGTCCGCCGCGAGGATCGCGTGGGCGAGCGAGGCCGTCGTCGTCTTGCCCTTCGTGCCGGTGACCCCGATCGTCGGCGCCGGGCAGAGCCGGAGGACGAGGTCGGGCTCGGACACGATCGCGGGCGCTCCGGGATCGCCGCTCGCGCGCCGGTCGCGGAGCGCGACGAGCGCGGCCCGCAGCCGTGGCTCGGTCGTCGGGTAGTCGGGGTTGACGGCGGGCGACGTCGTCACGAGCGACGCCCCGTCGAGCGCCGCGGCCGGGTCGACGTCGGGGCCGAGGAAGAGGCGGACGGACCGTCCCTCGAGCGCCCGGATCGAGGCGTCGAGGTCGTCGGCGGGTCGGGTGTCGTAGACGGCGACGTCGGCCCCGGCGTCGGCGAAGAAGCGAGCCAGGCCGATCCCGCTTCGGGCGAAGCCGAGGACGGCGACGGGCCGACCGTGGAGGGCGCCGGCCCGGAGGTCGTCGAGCGTGAGGCGGTCGATGTCGATCGGTTCGGTCGCCGTCATCGCCATCACCGGAGCTGGTTGATCGAGGCGAGGAAGAGCGTGACGCCGAGGAGACCGGCGAGGATCGCCACGATCCAGAAGCGGAGCGTGATCTTCTCCTCGTCCCAGCCGGCGAGCTCGAAATGGTGGTGGAGCGGCGACATCCGGAAGATCCGGCGACCGCCGGTCAGCTTGAAGTAGCCGACCTGGAGGATGACCGAGCCCGTCTCGACGACGAAGATCAGGCCGATGACGGGCAGGACGAGGATCTGGCCGGTGATGAGGGCGATCCCGGCCAGGCAGGCGCCGAGCGACAGCGACCCGGAATCGCCCATGAAGATCTGGGCCGGGTGGACGTTGAACCAGAGGAAGCCGAGGAGCGCGCCGATCGTGAGCGCGCAGAGGAACGCCACGTTCGACTGCTGGGGGTCGTTGAGGAGGGCGATGATGAGGAACGCGACGAAGGCGAAGATGAGCGAGCCGCCGGCGAGCCCATCGAGCCCGTCGGTGATGTTCGCCCCGTTGCTGGCGGCGACGATCGCGAAGGCCGCGAACGCGACGTAGACCCACTGGTTGATCTCGACGGCGCCGACGAAGGGCACCCGGATCCCGGTGATGTCGTACGTCTGCTGGATCTGGAACGCGGCGAAGACCGCCACGACCGTCTGCCAGATGAGCTTCTGACGGGCCCGGATCCCCTCCCCCGTCCGGGCGTTGAGGTAGTCGTCGAACGCTCCGAGCAGCCCGACCAGGGCGAGCAGCGCCAGCGGGCCGATGATCGCCCGCTCCGGGATGCCCCGCAGGAGCGTGTAGAGGGCGATGACGATGACGATGACGATGAGCCCGCCCATCGTCGGGGTGCCGCGCTTCACCTGGTGCGTGTCCGGGCCCTCCACCCGGATCTGCTTCCCGAACCCCGACGCCTGGAGGAGGCGGATGTAGGGCGGCATGAAGATCACGACGAGGGCGAAGGCGAGCAGCAGGCCCTGGATGAGCTCGACGTTCACGCGGTCGTCCCGCCGGTCCGAAGATCCGCCACGAGATCGGCCACGAGGCGGTCGAGCTCGATCCCCCGTGAGGCCTTGACGAGGACGACGTCGCCGGGTCGGAGCCGCGTCCGAAGTGCGTCGAGCGCCGCCCGGCGGTCGGGAGCGAACACGACCTGCTGCGGCCGGAGCCCGGCGCCGAGCGCCCCGTCGACGACGTCGCGGGCGCCCTGGCCGACGACCACGAGCAGCTCGACGACCGAGGCCGCGGCCGCGCCGACGCTCCGGTGGCCCTCCGCGGCCGCGTCGCCGAGCTCGAGCATCTCGCCGAGGACCGCGAGGCGGCGGCCGGGCAGTCCCGCCAGGAGGTCGAGCGCTGCGCGGACGGCGCCGGGCGAGGCGTTGTAGCTGTCGTCGATGATCGTGACGTCGCCGGCGCGGACGACCGTCGTCCGGTGAGGTGCCTCCCAGCCGGCCTCGAGGCCGGCCGCGATCTCCCCGAGCGGCACGCCCGCCGCGTCGCCGACGGCCGCCGCGGCGAGCGCGTTGTGGACCGCGAGTCGGCCGAGCCCGGGCAGCCGGACCGGTATCGACCGACCGCCCTGGAGGCGGAGGACGAAGCGCATCCCGTCGAACCCGGCAGAGGCGACGTCCGAGGCGCCCACGTCGGCGTCGGCATCGAACCCGTAGGTGACGGCTCGCGCTCGGGTGCGCGCGGCCATCCGGACGACGCGCTCGTCGTCGGCGTTGAGGACGGCGACGCCACCGTCGGTCGCGGACGGCAGCGCCTCGACGAGCTCGCCCTTCGCCCGCTCGATCGCGTCGAGCGAGCCGATCCGCGAGAGATGGACGGCCTGGACGGCGGTCACGACGCCGATCCGCGGCCGGCCGATCGCGGCGAGATCGCGGATCTCGCCGCCGACGTACATGCCCATCTCGAGCACCGCGGCCTCGTGCTCGGGACCGAGATCGAGGACGGTGAGCGGCAGGCCGATCTCGTTGTTGAGGTTGCCCTCGTTGCGGAGCGTGCGGAGGTGCCGGCCGAGCACGCCCGCGACCGCCTCCTTGGTCGAGGTCTTGGCGATGCTGCCGGTGATCCCGACGACGAGCGGGTCGAACCGCGTCCGCCAGGCCGCGGCGACGCCGCCGAGGGCCCGGACGCCGTCCTCGACGTGGACGATGGTGACGTCGCCGAGGGCCGCGAGCGGCGGCTCGTCGTCGCGCGGAGATCGGCTCACGAGGAGGGCCGCGGCGCCGCCCGCGACGGCCTCGGCGAGGTACCCGTGGCCGTCCGCCTGCTCGCCCGGCAGGGCCACGAACACGTTGCCCGGCCGGACCCGGCGCGAGTCGACGGCGCCACCGCGAGCGAGCCGATCGGACCGCGTCAGGAGGCGGCCGCCGGTTGCGGCGACGAGGTCGTCGGCGGTCAGCCCGAGCCGGGGCTCGTCGGTCGGGGGAGCGGACGGGGCGTCGACCCGTCCCCGGCGGGGGCCGACGGTGCTCGTGCGAGCGCGTCGACCCGAGGACTCGGGGTCCGTCACGTCCGGGAGTGTCGCACAGGCCGGCGGCATCGACGGTCAGCCACCGGCCGCGGCGGTCTGGCCGTCGGGGCCCGTCGTCGATCGGGTCGCCGGGCCACCCCGCTTCGGGTCGAGGTCGAGCGTCGTGATCGCGTCGGTCGCGATCCGGCGGAACAGCTCGAACGACATGACCGGCATCTCGAGCTCCCCGATCCGGGCGATCGTCGGCCGGCCCTCCCGGATCCGGACCGCCACGATCAGCTCCGGTCGATGCTTGCCGATGTAGCCGACGAACGAGTAGTTGAACTTGTTCACCTTCCAGCCGCCGCGGCCGTCGTTGAGCTTCGGATCCCAGATCTGGGCCGTCCCGGTCTTGCCGCCGACCTTGTAGCCGGGAACGAGCGTCCGGTCGCGGTAGAACGGGACCGTCGCGACGACGTGGTGCATGAGCCCGACGAGCTCGGGCGTCAGCGCCGGGTCCATGACCCCGGTCGCCTGGGGCGACGGGTGGAGGTCCTGGCTGCCGATCCCGGCGACGACGTGGGGCTGGACGAGCGTGCCGCCGTTCACCATCGCCGAGAACGCCGTCGCGAGCTGGATCGGGGTGACCGCGACGCCCTGGCCGAAGGAGCCGTTGGCGAGGTCGATCTGGCGCCACTGGCGGAGGGCCGGGTCGTGGACGAGGCCGGCGACCTCGCCGGCGACGTCGATCCCGGTCGGCCGGCCGATGCCGAGCCGGGTCCACGTCTCGTGGAGGGCGGTCGCGGCCGCGTCGGTCGTCCGCCCGAGCGCGAGCGCGACCTTCGCGGCGCCGACGTTGCGCGACCAGGCGACGACGTCCTCGAACTTGAGCCAGCCCATCGCCCGGTGGTCGGCGTCGTCGACGTGCGTCTGACCGCCGTCGAGGCGGAGGATCCCGGTGTCGTTCACCTTTGTCGTCAGGGCGACCTTGTTCCGCTCGAGGGCCGCGACCGCGGTCAGCATCTTGAACACGGAACCGGGTTCATAGACCGACGAGACGACTGGGTCGAGGAAGAGCGACGGATCCTTCTTCGCCGTCGCCCGGTAGTCGTTCTCGTCGTACGACGGATACGTCGCCTCGGCGTAGACCTCGCCGGTGTAGGGGTCCATGACGACGGCCGAGACGTCGATCGGATGGTCGGCGACCCAGGCCGCGAGGAGCTCCTGCTCGACCGACAGCTGGAGCCCGGCATCGATCGTCAGTCGCAGATCGACGCCCGGCGCGCCGGGATCCTCGACCTCCTCGGTCCCGGGGACGGCGCGGTTGCTCGCGTCGCGCTGGGCCGACAGGATCTCCGGCCGTCCGGCGAGGACCTCCTGGTAGGCCTGTTCGACGCCGTACTGCCCGGCGCCGTCGCTGTTGACGAAGCCCATGAGCTTCGCCGCGAGCGACGTGTCGGGTGCGCCGCCCGGCTGGGGATAGACGCGGACGGGGATCGGCTCGAGCGACAGGTTCGACAGGTCGCCCGCCGCGATCGCGGTCCGGATCCGCGCCGCGGTCGCCTCATCGACCTCCTGGGCGAGGACGACGTACGGGCGTCGCGAGGCGATCCGATCGCGCAACGTCGCCGCGGCGGGTTCGTCGAGGCCGAGGATCGCGGCGAGGTTCGTCGCCTCCTTCGACTGCGCCTCGACCGGGAGCTGGTCGCCGGCGAGGGCGACCCGGTAGTGGTCGACGGTCGTCGCGAGGAGGATCGTGCCCGTCCGGTCGTAGATCGAGCCACGCCGGCTCGACTGCTCGACGGTGATCGAGGTCTGGGCCCGCGCCGCGGCAGCGAGGCTGTCGTGCTGGACGACCTGCCACCAGCTGAGGCGGGCGAGGAGGCTGCCCGCGACGACGACGAGCCCGACGAGGAGAATGAGCAACCGGCGGCGCGAATCGGTCCGGCCCATCGGCCCCGTCCTCAAGTTCCGGTCGCTCGTCAGACGACGCTCAGTTCCCGCCGACGACGAGCGGGTCGGTCAGCTGGGTCAGCCCGTTCGCGATCGCGAGGTGGCGGATCGCCGAGACGCCGCCGAGGCGGCTGATGTCGCTGACGGCCTGCCGCTGCTGGGCGACGAGGGCTGCCTGCTCGCTCTGGAGGCGCTCGATGTCGTAGCCGGTGGCCGAGACGCGCATCGTCTGGGCGAGCGAGAAGAACGCCAGCAGAAAGGCGACGACGATCGCCCCGAGGGCGATCCCGATCCGGCTCGACCGGCGGCGAGCCCGGACCGCCCCGTTGAGCCGGCGTCGGGCGAGGCCGGGCTCGATCGGCCGGCCGGCCGGGCGCGCGACGCGCGGCGAGAGGACGGGCCGGAAGAAGGGACGGGGCCGGGCGCCCTCGTAGATCGCCACGGCCCTACTCGCCGAGGCCCAGGAACCGCCCGCCAAAGGCGAGGTCGGCTCGGGCCTGCTGCTGCTCGACGGTCTCCCACGGGCCATCGCCGAAGGCGAAGTCGGCCGGCTCCTCGCGCCGGGTCGTTCGCTCGTGGATCTCGTGCTGACGCCGGCCGTAGGCTCGGCGCCGGCTCGCCTGGTGACGCTTGCTCATCGGAACCTCCTCCGTTCCAACGTGGGATCGACGTTCTCTCGGCGGCGCCTCGCCGCCCCGCCAGCCGCGCTACGCCGCCAGTCGCTCGGCGGCGCGGAGACGGGCGCTCCGCGACCTCGGGTTGGCCGCCACCTCGGCCGGCGACGGCACGAGCGACGGCCGGGTGACGAGGCGGAGCCGTGGCGCGTGTCCGCAGACGCAGACCGGCGCTTCCGGCGGACAGACGCAGCCGCGCCGCTCCGCGGCGATGAATCGCTTGACGATCCGGTCCTCGAGCGAGTGGTAGCTGAGGACGACGAGCCGGCCTCCCGGACGGAGCAGGTCGACTGCCGCGGCGAGGCCGTCGCGGAGCGCATCGAGCTCGTCGTTGACGGCGATCCGGAGCGCCTGGAAGACGCGCGTGGCCGGATGGATCCGGCGGCGTCCTCGCGGGGCGCCCGGGGCCGTTCGCTCGACGAGCTCGGCGAGCTCCTCGGCGGTCGAGATCGGCGTGACCCGTCGGGCGTCGACGATCGCGCGGCCGATGCGGCGGGCGTTCGGCTCCTCGCCGTAGCGGCGGAGGAGCGCCGTCAGCTCGTCGGCGTCGAGCGTCGCCAGCAGCTCGCGCGCCGGGACGCCGCGCGTCGGGTCGAAGCGCATGTCGAGCGGCCCGCCGGCCCGGATGCCAAAGCCGCGGCCGACGTCGGCGAGCTGGAAGCTCGACAGCCCGAGGTCGAAGAGCGCCCCGTCGACCGGATCGAAGCCCGCCGCCGGGGCGACGTCCGCCAGCTCGCGGAAGTTCGCCCGGCGAAGGACGAGCCGGTCGCCGAACCGGACGAGCCGCGTCCGGACCCGCTCGATCGCCGCCTCGTCCGCGTCCAGCCCGAGGACCCTCCCATCGGGGCTGGACGCTTCCAGGATCCGCTCGGTGTGCCCACCGCCGCCGAGGGTGGCGTCCACCTGCAGACTGCCCGGCTCTGGCGAGAGCATCGACATGACCTCCTCCACCATCACCGGGTGGTGCCGCTGCAGGCCTTCGCCACCGTTCGAACGGTCGGTCCCGGGCGGACCCTGGAAGCGCATCTGGTCGCCTAGAT
>DASTSC010000187.1:0-24957 GCA_035760905.1 Candidatus Limnocylindrales bacterium
TTGGCAGGATGCCTGATCGTCGGTCCCCGGTTAACCCCTCGCGGCTAACCGGCTTCGCCTTCGGGGCCGCCGCCGCGCGCGAACCCGCTCATCGGCGCCGATCTGTCCGATGAGACTGGACAACTGTGTGGCTAAGCGCACCCGACCCACGCGGCACGGATCGGCGGCGCCGGCGTGACCGTGTCGCGGCGCGCGCCCGTGTCGTCCGCGCGGCGATCGGCGATGGCGGCGAACGCAGTGACAGGGCACGCGTGGTGACACGGGCCACGCGCGGCGATCGGCGATGGCAGCGAACGCGGTGACGCGGTGTTGGGCGCGACGCCGCCGGCGTCCCGGCCGGCGCGCACGCCCGTTCTGCAGCCGCGTCGCTAGTTGATGAGCTTCAGGACGTAGGTCCCGAGGTAGCGCGGGCAGGCCCCGAAGGCGCACGTGGAGAGCGCCACGTCGGCGCCGGTGAAGCCCTTCTCGTAGTAGCCGTAGACGTGCTTGACGCTGCCCGCGTCGGCGCCGGTGATGTGGAACGTCGCCCAGCCCTGGAAGTTGCCGTTGTCGTCCACGATCGGGACCGGCACGACGTCGCCGACCATGTAGGCCGCGACGTCCTGGTAGAGCGTCGTGTGGTTGCCGTTGTTGTGCTGGCCGATGTAGTCGCCGTAGTCGAGGGTGACGTTCACGACCTGGCTGCCCTTGATCATGTTCTCGACGGTGGTCGTGTCGAGGTTGCCCGTTCCGTAGTTCGTCCAGGCGATGTCGCTGACGTCCTGGGGCACGTCGCCGTTGCTGTCGTTGAAGGCGAACGGATTGTCGGGATCGGAGTACTGCGGCAGCGGATCACCGTTGTTGTCGAAGACGTGGATGCTGCCCATGAACGGCGTCGCCTGGTAGGCCATGTCGGGGAAGCCGGCCTGGGCCGTGGACGTCGTCGACACGGTCCAGGCATCGATGCCGACGACCGGCGTGAACGCGTTCGGATGGAGCGCCTGGATCCCGACGCTGACCATGACGCCGCTCGTGTAGTCGTAGGCGACGCTGATCGAGGTCCCGTCGTTGCCGTCGGTGAAGCCGTTCGCCGCGGCCGTCGAGGTGGCGGCGGCCGTCGCCTGCGTCTCCGACGTCGTCAGGAGGTAGGTGTTCGCGGCTGCGAGCGCCGCCGCGTCGGTCGCGTTCTGCTGGTCCCGCCGCTGGGCGAACGTCGAGCCGCCGTCGAGGACGAGCCCGACCATCGCGATCACCGCGACCGCGGCGAGCGTGAACAGGACGAGGATCTGACCGCCCTCGCGGCGGCGCGTCATCGTGGCCATCTCCACTCCTACGGAAACTCGAGGTCGTTCGAGATCTGGATGCTGCTCGTCGCGGTGAACGTGAGCGGCCCCACGAAGCCGAGCACCGGCGTGACCGGCGTGTAGCTCGCGTTGACGGTGACCTTGACCCAGTAGCCCGGCTTGCAGGTGCCGCTCACGGTCGAGCCGTCGATGTCGACGCAGCTGTACGACGGTGTTCCCATGCCCATCACGAGCGCACGCTGGGTGGCCAGGGTGTCGCTCGTCTCGCTGCTCGTGCCGAGCGGGCTGCCGGGGTGAACGCTCGTCGTCCGGGCGATCTCGCGCGCGGCCTCGGACAGGGCGTTGTTCTCGTAGACCCCTCGGCCGAGATCGAAGACGCCGCACAGCATCGTCACGAAGACGATCACCGACAGGGCGAACTCGACCGTCGCCTGGCCGCCGGCGGAGCTCGGGCCGATCCGGATCACTCAGCTCACCCGGAGGTAGAACGTGGCGGTGCTGCTGCCGCCGAGGTTCGAGACGACGAGCTGGACGAGGAACCCGGGGCTGTTGTTCTTCGAGCCGTAGACGTAGGTCGGGTTCTGGGCCGACGACACTCCCGGCCCGTCGCCGAAGTTCCACGACCAGACCGTCTGGCAGCCGGGCAGGTTCGTGTTCGTCGAGCCGTCGGTGAACTGGAACGTCGTCCCGGGGAAGTTCTTGTTCTGGTAGTGCGAGCCGGTCGTCGGATCGACCGTGAATGAGGCGACCGGCGCGGGGCAGTTCGGCGTCGGCGTGGGGGTAGGCAGCGGCGTCGGCGTGGCCGACGGGTCGGGCGTCGGGCTCGGCGTGGCCGACGGGTCCGGGGTCGGGCTCGGGGTGGGCGTCGGGCTCGGGGTCGGGGTCGGGCTCGGGGTGGGGGTCGGCACGACGGCGGTCGGGGAGACGGCAAGTCGCATCGTGACGCTCTCGCTGAACGTCACGCTCGTGCCACCCGTGAAGACGGCGAGGATCGGCGTGAGCAGGCTGAAGTGGCCGGTCACCGTGACCGAGACCGTGTTCCCGAGGGTGTTCCCGCAGTCGGGCGTGCAGGCCATCGAGATGTCGCTCGGGCTCACCGTCACGAACGATCCGTTGGTCTCGTTGATCGCCCGGCATACGACCCGGTTCGTCGTCTTGTTGCAGGGCTGCCCGGCGAGGTAGGAGGTCGGGTGGATCGAGGCCTCGAACGCGCCTTCGCGGGCGGCGTTGACGATCGCGATCCGCGAGTAGAAGAGGCGCCCGAGGTCGGTCGCGGTCGCGAGGAGGACGACCGCGACGGGCGTGATCAGGGCCAGCTCGACGAGTGCCTGACCGCGGGAGCGGCGGCGGGCTGCGGGCGCTGGGCTGCTGGCGGAGCGGCTGAACGGGAGGCGCAACGTCTGATCCGATCGCATGGGCATGCCGCGGGACGGAGGCCGTCCCGTGGCTCGAACGGTGCCGCCGATCGGGTCAGGTGTGGATAGCCTGTCGGTCCGGCGCCGGACAGAAAGGAGTCCGGGCGCCCGTCGACCGGCGCGGTGTCAGCGCGCGCCGAGCGCCTCCCGGAGCGCGTCCCGCACGACGCGGTGGGTCGCGTCGAGAGAGCCCGACGTGTCGATCCGGCGCCAGCGCGTGTCGCCGAGCGCTCGCACGAGCCGCTCGACGAGATCGGACCCCTGCGCCTCGATGCGCTGACGCGCATCGGCCAACGGCATGCCGCGACCCGCGAGCCGGTCGCGCGCGACCGACGGAGCGCACTCGACGAGCCAGACCTCGTCGCATTCACGGGCATGGCCCGCCTCGACGAGCTTGATCGCCTCGACCACGACGGCGGGGACCTGGGCCCGCTCCGCCGCCTCGACCGCCTCGACGATCAGCGGCCGGACGGCGGGATGGACGATCGCCTCGAGATCGGCGAGGGCCGCCGGGTCCGCGAACACGATCCGGCCGAGAGCGGCCCGATCGAGCGAGCCATCGGGCCCGACGACGCCCGGCCCGAACCGGGCGGCGACGGCCTCGAACGCGGGTTGACCGGGCTCGACGACCTCGCGGGCAATGGCGTCGGCATCGACCACGGCCGCGCCGTCCTCGGCGAGCCAGCGGGCGACGGTCGACTTGCCGCAGCCGATCGGCCCCGTGAGCCCGATCCGGATCGTCACGGCGCCGCCTCCTGCAGCTCGAGCCAGGCGTCCTCCGCGTCGGCCAGGGCGCGCTCGACGTCGGCCAGCTCGGAGCTCACGCGGCGCAGCTCGACGAAGTTCGAGGCGACCGCCGGCGTCGCGATCGCAAGCTCGAGCTGCGACTTGCGGACGCCGAGCCGGGTCAGCTCCGCCTCGACCGCCTCCGACCGGCGCCGGTAGGCATCCTTCGACAGCCGCGGCCGGGCCTTCGGTCTCGCTCGTCGCTCGCGAGGCTCGACCGACCCGTCGGTTGCGGCCCGGCGAGGCGGGGCGGCCGCGCTCGACGGACCGGGCCGGCGACCGCCGGACGAGGTGGTCGACGCGCGGAGCCGGACGGACTCGCGTGCCGCCGCGGCCTTCGTCGTCCAGCCGTCGCTCACCGCGGATCGCCACTCCCGGTGGCCCCCGTCGTATGGAACCGCGAGCCCATCGTCGACCACCCAGAGCCGGTCGGCCAGCGTCTCGAGGAGCCGGCGATCGTGGGACACGACGAGGACCGTCGCCGGGGTCTCGCGGAGGAAGGCCTCGATCGCCTCGCGGGCAGGGATGTCCAGGTGGTTCGTCGGCTCGTCGAGCAGCAGCAGGTTCGCGGGCAGGATCCCGAGCAGCGCGAGCTCGAGGCGTGAACGCTCGCCGCCCGACAGGAGGCGGACCTCCTTGAACGCGTCGTCGCCCCGGAACAGGAACCGGGCCAGGTACGAGCGGGCCTCGCCGGGGGTGATCGGCAGCGCATCGAGGATCGCGTCGAGGACGGTCGCGCCGGCGATCGCCGCCCCGCGGAGCTGGGAGAGGTAGCCGATCTGGACGGCATTGCCGAACGCGAGCGCCCCGTCGACCGGCGGCAGCTCGCCGGCGATCGTCCGCAGCAGCGTCGTCTTGCCGGCGCCGTTCGGGCCCACGATCCCGATCCGCGCGCCGCGCTGGGCCGCGAGGAACGGCGCGCGGGCGACCCGGACGGGCTCGGGCGGGAGGTCGGCGAGCGATGGGTCGCCCGCCCGGGACGCGACCGAGTGGCCCGCCGGGCGGAGGTAGCCGACGACGAGATCGTCTGCCCGAACGACGATCTCACCCGATCGCGCCGGTCCCTCGCCGCGGAGGGCGTCGGTCGGCAGGGCGAGCCGGCGCGACCGTCGGGGCGTGTCGGCGGGGTTCTCCCTGAGCCGCTCGAGGCGCGCCTCGTGCTCGTGCATCTTCGTGAACTTTCGATGCGAGCGGTAGCGCTGGACGAGCTCCTCCTCGCGCGCGACCGCGGCGGCATGAGACTCGGCGTCCCGCGACGCGCGCGCGTCGCGCTCCTCGCGCTGACGGTGGTACGCGCTGTAGTCGCCGCGAAAGACCGTGAGGCGCCGGTCGCGCAGCTCCCAGATCCGGGTGACCGTCGCGTCGAGGAAGGCGCGGTCGTGGGAGGCCACGACCACGGCCCGCTCCCGGCGACGGAGGTGCTCCTCGAGCCATTCGAGCGCGCCGAGGTCGAGGTGGTTCGTCGGCTCGTCGAGGAGGAGCAGGTCCGGATCGGCGATGACGAGCCGGGCGAGGGCGGCGCGGGTCTGCTCGCCGCCGGACAGAACGCGCGGCGGCCGCCGCCATTCGTCGCGGCTGAAGCCGAGCCCCGACAGGGCCTCGTCGACGCGGACGTCGAGGGTGTAACCGTCGAAGGCCTCGAAACGAGCGCGGAGCTCGGCGTATTCGGGATCGCCGGCCCGGCCGTCGGCCTCGAGCTCCCGAAGCGCCCGTTCCATCGTCTCGACGTCGGCCGCGCCGTGACGGACCGCGCTTCGCAGGTCCGGCGCCGACATGAAGGCCTCGTCGAAATGGGCCTCCTGGGAGAGGAGCCCGATGGTCAGGCCGCGCTTGCGGTGGACCGTCCCCCGATCGGGCTCGTCGAGGCCGGCCACGAGCCGGAGCAGCGTCGTCTTGCCCGCACCGTTCGGACCGACGAGCCCCACCCGGTCGCCGGCGGCGACGGCCACCGAGACCTGGTCGAGGATGACGAACGTGCCGACCTCCCGGACGACGCCGTCGAGACGGGCGATCGACATCGGTCAGGCCCCCGCGCCGGCCCGGGCCGCCGCCCTGCGGGTCGCGGCCGCGCGCTTCGTTCGTTCCGAGCGCTGCCGGGCGAGCTCCGCGGGCGTGAGGCCGGTCGCGCCCTCGCCCGCGGCGAGCTCCGTCCAGCGCCGACCGCGCCTGCCGGCCGCCACGAGCGCACCGCCGCCGCGCGGCTCGATTGCCCCGAGGATCCGGCTCGCCGCTCGACGGTCGGCCGAAGACAGCCGCTGGCACCACGAGCAGAAGTGCGTGGCCCGACCGCCGACCACGACCCGCCGGATGGGACGACCGCAGCGGCGGCACGCCTGGCCCGTCCGACCGTAGACGTCGAGCCGATCCTGCATCTCCCCGTCGCCCTCGGGCGCCGTGTAGTCGTCGATCGAGCTGCCGCGATGCTCGACGGCCTCCGTCAGGACGTCGCGGAGCGCCCGGTAGAGCCGTGCCTCGTCAGGCCGGCGGAGCGAGGAGGCCGACCGGAGGGGGTGGAGTCGGGCTCGCCACAGTGCCTCGTCGGCGTAGATGTTGCCGACGCCGGCGAGGAACGTCTGGTCGAGAAGGAGCGGCTTGAGTCGCCCGCGTCGGCTCCGGATGAGCCGCCGGAACTCGCGCACGCTGAGCTCGTCGTCGAGCGGCTCCGCTCCGAGCTCCGCGAGCGGATCGTCGACGCCCTCGTAGAAGCCGACGCGGCCGAACTTCCGGATGTCCCTGAAGCGCACGTCGCGGCCGTCGGCGAGGCGGAGGACGAGCCGGACGTAGGGATCGGCCGGGCGGTCGCGCGGCACGACGAACAGCTGGCCGGTCATCTTGAGGTGGATCGTGAGCGCGGCGCGTCCGGACAGGTCCACGACGAGCTGCTTGCCGCGCCGGCCGACGGCCTCGATCCGGCGGCCGCGGACGGCGGCGTCGAACGCCTCGGGGGTCAGGTTCCGGAGGGTCCGCGGCCAGCTCGCGGTCGCTCCCTCGATCTCCGCCCCGACGATCAGCGGGCGCAGATCGCGGGCGACCGTCTCGACCTCGGGCAGCTCAGGCATGCCTCGACGATACGGGAGTCGTGGCGAGGAGGCCCGCGATCAGCCGCCGGCGGCGGCGAGCTCCGACGGCGCCTCGTTCGCCTCGATCCGGATCGCGTCGGCGCGCGTGAGCGGCGTCAGCGACTCCCAGTCGTCGCCGACCTTGACGTCGACGGTGAGCGGCACGCCGAGCGGCAGGGCGCCTTCCATCGTCTCGCGGATCGCCGGCACCAGCCGGTCGACCTCCTCGCGCGGGACCTCGAACAGGAGCTCGTCGTGGACGCTCAGGAGGAGCCGGGCGCGGAAGCCACCCGCCGCCAACCGCTCGGCCATCCGGATCATCGCGATCTTCACGATGTCGGCCGCGGTCCCCTGGATCGGCATGTTGATCGCCATCCGCTCGCCCGCCGCCCGCAGCGACGGGTTGCGGGCCTCGAGCTCGGGGATGAACCGCTTCCGGCCGAGGAGCGTCGAGACGAACCCCTTCTGCCGCGCGGTTTCCTTGATGTGGAGCATGTAGTAGCTGATCCCCGAGTAGGTCGCGAAGTAGCTGTTGATGAACGCCTGGGCCTCCTCGCGGCTGATCCCCGTCCGCGACGAGAGCCCGTAGTCGCTCATCCCGTAGGCGATCCCGAAGTTCACCATCTTCGCCATCGAGCGCTCGCCGGCGGTCACGTCGGCCGGCGCCTTGTTGAGCACCCGCGCCGCGGTCTCGCGGTGGATGTCCGCCCCCCGGGCGAACGCGTCGCGGAGGTGCTCGTCGCCCGAGACGTGGGCGAGGATCCGCAGCTCGACCTGTGAGTAGTCCGCGGCGACGAGGACCCGGTCGGGCGAGCCCGCGACGAACGCGCGCCGGATCCGGCGGCCGAGCTCGGTCCGGATCGGGATGTTCTGGAGGTTCGGGTCCGACGACGACAGGCGCCCGGTCGAGGCGACGGCCTGGTGGAACGTCGTGTGGAGCCGCCCGTCCGGGCCGAGCAGATGCGGCAGCGCCTCGACGTACGTCGAGCGAAGCTTTGTGTAGATCCGCCAGTCGAGCACGTGGCCGACGGCAGGGTGGACGCCGCGCAGGTCCTCGAGGACCGACGCGTCGGTCGAATACCCGGTCTTCGTCCGGCGGCCCTTCGGCAGGTGGAGCTCCTCGAACAGGACGTCGCCGAGCTGCTTCGGCGAGCCGATCGTGAACTCGTGGCCGACGCTCGCGAAGATCTCGGACTCGAGCCGGCCGATCGCCGCGCCGAATTCGCGGTCGAGCGCGTCGAGCGCCTCCCGGTCGAGCGCGACGCCGGTCGCCTCCATCCGGCCGAGGACGGGGATGAGCGGCAGCTCGATCTCCTCGAAGAGCCGGTCGAGGCCGTCCTCGCGGAGTTGCGCCTCGAGCGGCTCGCGGACCGCGACCGCGGCGAGCGCCTCGAGCCCGGCCCGGGCGAAGGGCGGGAGCTCCGCCGGCGGCGGGAGGATGACGTCGACGCGTTCGGCTGCCACGTCGTGGATCGACTGGCTCCGGAGCGCGGCGTTGAGGATGTAGGCCGCGATCTGGGTGTCGAAGGCGACCCGCGTCGCCGGCGCGTCGGGCTCGGCGGCGAACCGCTCGACGAGGAGCGGCTTCACCTCGTGGCCGACGAGCGGCCGGTCGAGCGTCTCGACGAGCTCGCGGAGCGCCCGTGCGGCGTCGGCCCCCTCGGCGGCAACGACCCGGCCATCGCGGCCGGCGACCGCGAGCGCGAGGGCCTCGCCCTCGAGCGGCCGGGGCGACGACTTCACGAGCGCGATGCCGACGTCTTCCTGGCCCGCGACCCAGTCGCGCAGCCCCGCGACCTCCTCGAGCGCGACCCGCTCGACCCGGCCGGGGTCCGCGACGGCGGCGGCGAGCGCCTCGCGCGGATGGGCCGGGATCGCACCGGTTGCGGTGGCCGCGTCCTCGCCGCCGCCCGGCCCCAGCGGCGCCCGACGCCGAAGGACCTGGTCGAAGTCGAGCGAGAGCTGGAGCCCCTCGCCCGCGCCGATCACGTTCGTCGACCGCGTCGCTCGCCATTCCCGCGACTGGCCGGGCGTGGTACCAGGGACCCGGGCCGCGGGGACGCTGCCCTGGACCTGTCGGAGCTGGTCGACGGCCTGCTCCCGGCTCTCGCCGGACAGCGGCGGCAGGCGGTCGATGAGGGTCCGGAACTCGTACTCGCGGAACAGCCGGATCACCGTCTCGCGGTCGTAGTCGGCGAGCCGGGCCGCGTCGAGGTCGAGCGTCACCGGCAGGTCGCGGACGATCCGCGACAGCTCGCGGCCCCGGAAGACCTGGTCGCGGTGCTCGCGGAGCTTGTCGCGCAGCTTCTCCGGGGTCACGTCGTCGAGCCGGGCATAGAGGGTGTCGAGGTCGCCGAACTGCCCGATGAGCTTCGAGGCGGTCTTCTCCCCCACCCCGGGCACGCCCGGGATGTTGTCGGTCGGGTCGCCCTTGAGCGCCTTGTAGTCGACCATCTGGTCCGGCCGCAGCCCGAACCGCTCGTCGATCTTCGCGACGTCGTACATGACCGTGTTCTCGACGCCGGAGCGCGTCGTCATGAGCCGGGTGAGCGGCGAGACGAGCTGGAGCATGTCGAGGTCGACGGTCACGATCGTCGTCTCGAGCTCCTTCGCCTCGGCCTGGACCGTCAGCGCGCCGATCACGTCGTCGGCTTCGAAGCCCTGGAGCTCGTAGACCGGGATCCGAAGCGCCTTCACGACCTCCCGGACCTTCGGGAACTGGTCGGCGAGGTCGTCCGGCATCCGCGTCCGCGTCGCCTTGTAGTCCGCGTACTGCTCGTGGCGGAACGTCGGACCGGACAGGTCGAACGCGACCGCGACGTAGTCGGGCTTCAGGTCGGCGAACCCGCGCAGGACGATCGAGCAGAAGCCGAACACCCCGTTGACGAGCTCGCCCTTCGAGGTCGTGAGCGGCGGCAGCGCGTAGTAGCCGCGGTAGACGAGCCCGAAGCCGTCGAGCAGCATCAGGCGTTCGGTCACCGATCGAGTGTACCGCCGGGGTATGGCCCGACCGGCCGGCGTCAGTCCTCCGGGCCCGCCCGGGCAGCGGCGATTCGACCGATCGCCCAGAAGGCAACGCCGAGGCCGAGGACCACGACCGAGCCGACGACGAGCGGCGGTGGCCCGGATGGGGCCGCGGGCGACGGGACCGGCGACAGCTTCTCGGGAACGGCCGGCTTGGGCGTCGGGATCGACTGCACCTGGCCGCCGCCCGGGACGGCCGTCGCGGCCGGAGTCCGCTGCTCGCTCGCCGCCGAGGCCGCCGGGGACGCGACTCCCGGCGCGAGCGGGCCGCCGGCCGCGTTGTCGTTCGCGTCGCGGGAGGTGCCGTAGCCGGTCCCCACGGGTGCGCCGACCGTCGAGAGGACGGCCGAGCTCGACCCGCCGAGGAGCCCGGTCGTGCCCGCGAGCAGGAGGCCGGCAATGCCGATCGTCGCGAGGCCCGCCCCCACCGGCGCGAGCGACCGGCGGAACGCCTCGATCGAGCGGCGAAGACCGGCGAACGGCCCGCCCGCCGGTCGCTCCTCGACCTCGGCGAGTCGAAGGCGAAAGTCGCGGGGACGGCGCGGCACGGCCGCGGACGGGAGCGCCGCTGCGACCGATCGGAGGTCGGCGGCGAGCCTGGCGCACTCGGCACAGGAGCCGAGGAGGGCCTCGGCTCGTTCGCGGTCGGGCCCCTCGGCATCCCCGGCCGCGTGGGCTGCGATGAGCAGTCGGTCGTGGCTGTCGTGATCGGTCGCGCGCTCGTTCATCGTTCGGCAGACGCCCTGGCGCCCTGTTGGGTTCCGTCGGTCCGCACCGCTCGTCCCCGGAGCATCATCCCGCGTCTCCCCGAAACAGCCCGATCCGGTCCTCGAGGAGCTCCCGGAGCGCGAGTCGGCCGCGGTGGATCCGCGACTTCACCGTCCCCAGAGAGACGCCCGTCAGCTCGGCGATCTCGCCGTAGTCGTAGCCCTCGACGTCGAAGAGGACGATCGCCGTCCGCTGGTCGTCGGTGATGAGTGCGAGCGCGTCAGCGAGCACCCGCGACCGCTCCGTGGCCATCGCCGTTCGCTCCGGGTCGGCGTCGTCGCCGGCCGGTGGCTGCCAGGCCTCGTCCTCGAGCTCCGGATACGGCTGGGCCGGCCGTCGCTTGCGGAAGCGCTGCGCGTCCATCGCCGCGTTGATGGCGATCCGGCCGAGCCAGCTCCGGACGCTGCCGCCACGGAACGAACGGAGGTTGCGGTAGGCGTTGAGGAACGCCTCCTGGACGGCGTCCGAGGCCTGGTCGGGGTCGGGCACGAGCCGGACGACGAGCGCCCAGAGGTGGTCCTGGTGGATGAGCACGAGCTCGTTGAACGCGTCGAGGTCGCCGCCGCGCGCGCGCTCGATCAGCCCGAGGTCGCGGTGCTGGGCGGCATCCTCGACCGTGCCGGCGTACTCCACGCGCTCCGATCCCTCCGTCCGCGGGCGGCCGGCAGTCTACCAGCCGCCGTGTTCGGGACGGTCTGCGCTACGGGTACGATTCGCCCCGGCCGAAGTGGCGGAACAGGCAGACGCGACGGTCTCAAACACCGTTGGCCGCAAGGCCGTCCGGGTTCGATCCCCGGCTTCGGCACCACGATTGGCAGCACTTGGCAGCAACAGGTCACGCCGGGAACGCCCTAGATTCGGCACGTGGACGATCGGCAGCCGAGCCTGCAGGAGCGGTACGCGCCCGGTGGTCGATGCTTCGGGTGTGGGCCCGCGAACGAGGGAGGCCTGCGGATCCGGACGTTCGAGGCCGGTGAGCCGGGCAGCGTCGAGACGCGCTGGCAGGCGTCGAAGACGCACGAGGCGTTCGACGGAGTCGTCAACGGCGGGATCTGCGCGACGCTCCTCGACTGCACGATGAACTGGGCGGCGCTCTCGACGCTCCTCGGCCGCGAACGTCCCGCCGCGGTGCCCGACACCGTGACCGCCGAGCTTTCGGTCCGCTACCTCGCCCCGACTCCCGCCGACCGGCCCGTCCTGGTCAGGGCCCGCGTCGTCGGGATCGACGGGCGACGGGTCAGCGTCGAGGGCACGATCGAGGCGGACGGCCGCGCGACGGCCAGCGGACGGGGAACGTTCGTCGAGGTTGGGCCGAGCCACCCGGCGTCGGGCCGGTGGCACCCCTCGATCGAAGGCTGACGGCCCGCGAAGCGACGGCTGAGACGCGCCCGTTACACGCCGACGCGTCATGGCCGCGCGGCCGCTCAGGCGTTCCTGAGAACCTCCGGCCCGTGGAGGTGACGTCATGCCCCTGATCCTGCTGATCCTCATCGCGGCCGTCGTGATCCTGCTCATCGCCCGTGGCGGCTGGTGGTCGGCACCGCCAGCCCCGCCGGACCAACCGATCGCGCCCGGAGCGCCCGTGCCGCCCGGAACGACGGTCACCCGCGAACGGGTGACGACGACCGAGCCGCCCGACGGCCCGGCCGTCTGAGGCGACGGAACGATGCCGTTCATCCTGCTCATCGTCGCGGTCATCGCGGTCGTCGTCATGGCCATCGTCGGCGGTTGGAGAGCTCGCCGGTCGCCGCTCGAGAAGGACACCGCGGTTGCCGGCGACTCCGGGGTCGCGAGCACGACCGAGCCCGAGGACGGCGCAAGCCTCTGAGTCCCGCCCGTCGCCCGACGCCTCAGCCGGGCGCACGGGCGAGGAGCCAGCCTCTCGGCTCGTCGAGCCAGCGTTCGAAGGCGAGGCCGGCTGAGCGGAGGACGGCGCGAAGGCCCGCCTCGTCGAGGAGGTCGGCGTCGAACGACTGTCGCCAGACCCGACCGTCGACCGAGTAGGCCACGGTGGCCGTGACTCGCCCGCCGTCGACGGCTGCCCGCTCGAGGACGAGGTCGACGTCCCCCGAGCGAGTGCGCTCGCCGGGTCGCCAGGCCATACGAGGCGGATAGACCTCGATCGGCAGAGCGGCGCCGGGTGCGGCGTCCCGGACGGCGGCATCCAGGATCTCCGATCGCTGCGGCTCGAGTGCGTTGAGGAGATGGCTCCCGAGGAGGACGACCGGGAACCGGCGGCCGAGCGCCAGCTCCTCGATCCGGGCCTCGACCGCCTCGACGCCATCGACCGCGGCCAGGTCGGCGAGCATCGACGCGGACTCATCCACGGCGACGACGGGGTGGCCGAGGGCGACGAGCCCGCGGCTGACCCGCCCGGCGCCGGACCCGAGCTCGAGGATCGTCGCACCCGCCGCGACCGCGCCGTGGACGATCTCCGCCTCGCCGTTGGGTGGAAGTCGGCGGTAGACCTCGACCGGGCTGCCGTCCGGCGCGACGGCCCGGTCGGAGTCCGTCATGCGAGGCGAAGCTCGACGATCCCCCGCCCCAGCCGTCGATCGACCTCCGCCAGCAGCTCCGCGTCGTAGGCGATCCCGGTCCGCAGCTCCATCGGCAGCGCCTCCCCGCCCGGCGACGGCACATGGAGGACCACGCGCGTCCCGCCCGGCCGGCTCCGGATCACGCCCTTGATCTCCTCCATCGCCCGAACGACGCGATCCGTCCCGGCGGACCGCGCGAAACGCACATGGAGGACCCGATCCGGCGCGGGGTCCAGTGGCTCGGTCGGCGCGGCGGCCGCCCCGGCCGCCGCACGTCGAGCCTCGTCGGGAAGCGGCGGCTCGTCATGGTCGTCCGGAATCCGCAGCCCGTTCGGCTCCGCGTACGTGGGGACCGGCTCGGCCGGCGGGAGCGGCGGCAGCGCGGTCGACACGACCGGACGGGGCACCGACGGCGCGAGGAGGCCGAGGGCATCCGCGGTCGCGGGCCGGGCCTCGGCGCGGAGCGGCGAGACCCAGGGGATCGCCGGCGGGACCGTCGCGGGCGCGACCGTCGCGGGCATCATGGGGGCGCCGGGGCGTTCACCCGGCGGTCCTCCCCAGGCGTCCTCGAGCGGCGGGATCGAGCCCGGCGGATGCGTCGGGCCGGAAGCGATCCCCGCGTGGCCGTTCGTGCCGTTGCCGTTCGCGCCGTTGCCGTTCGCGCCGTTGCCGATGTACGGGTTCCCCCGACGGCGCGACCCAGCCCGATCACCGGCCGCGACCTCCCGGGCGAACGCCTCGGGCCCACGGACGACGGCCGTCTCCCAGTCCATCACGAGGTCGGCCAGGACCGACGCCTCCTCGCCGCGGTGATCGACGCGACCTGCGACGAGGAGGATCGCCCCGTCCTGCCAGGTCGCCGCCGTCTGCTCGTACGTCCGCGGGAAGACCACCACCTCGACGGCGCCCTGGAGATCCTCGAGCGTCGCGACCGCCATCGTCTGGCGTGCCTTCGTGACGACCATTCGGACGCCGGTCACGATCCCCCCGATCACGACCCGCTGGCCGTCGAGCGACTCGTCCTTGAGGTCGCCCGAGTAGGCGTTGACGTAGCCGCCGACCTGGTCGGCCACCTCGCCCATCGGGTGCTCCGAGAGGTAGAGCCCGAGCAGCTCCTTCTCCCAGCGGAGCCGGACCCGCATCGGTTCCTCCGCGACGTTCGGCAGCGGCCGCTCGAGCGAGACGGCGTCTTCCGAGACGGCCATGTCGAACAGCGACGTCTGGCCGGTGATCCGGTCGCGCTGGACCGCCTGGGCGGCGGCCATCGCGTCCTCGAGCCCGTCGAGGATCTGGGCCGGGTGGCCGAACGCCGCAAGTGCCCCGACCCGGGCGAGCGACTCGAGGACTTTTCGGTTCGCGAGTCGCAGGTCGATCCGCGAACAGAAGTCGGTGAGCGACCGGAACGGCCCACCTTCCTCGCGGGCGGCGACGATCGACTCGATCGCGCTCTCGCCGACGTTCTTCACCGCGAGGAGGCCGAACCGGATCGCCTCGCCCTCGACAGTGAACTCGACCCCCGAGCGATGGACGTCGGGTGGTCGAACCTCGATCCCCATCCGGCGGCACTCTGCGACCGCGGCCGCGACCTTCTCGTCGTTGTCCCGGAAGGCTGACAGCACGGCGGCCATGTATTCGACCGTGAAGTTCGCCTTGAGGTAGGCGGTCTGGTAGGCGACGAGGCCGTAGCAGGTCGCGTGGGCCTTGTTGAAGCCGTATCGCTCGAACGGCTCGAACGCCTTGAAGACGGCGTCGATCGTGTCCGCCGGGACGCCGCGTTCCGCCGCCTGGCGGACGAACTTCTCCTTCTGGGCGCGGAGAACGGACGACTTCTTCTTGCGGATCGCGTAGCCGAGGGTGTCCGCCTCCGGTCCGGTGAAGCCGCCGAGCGCGATCGCGGCGGCCATGATGTCCTCCTGGTAGACGAAGATCCCGTAGGTCCGGTCGAGGAACGGCTCGAGGAGCGGGTGGAGGTACGTGACCTGCTCCTGGCCGTGCTTGCGGCGAATGTAGGCGGGGATGTTGTCCATCGGCCCGGGTCGGTAGAGCGCGACCATCGCCGCGAGGTCGTTGACCGACGTGGGACGGAGCTCACGGACGTAGCGGCGCATCCCCGCGGACTCGAGCTGGAAGACGCCGGTCGTCTCGCCCGAGGCGAGCAGCTCGAACGTCTTCGCGTCGTCGAGCGGGATGCGCTCGAGGTCGATCTCGACCCCGCGGTGCGCCCGGACGAGGTCGACGGCGTTCTTGAGGATCGTCAGGTTCGACAGGCCGAGGAAGTCGAACTTGAGCAGCCCGAGCGCGTCGACCCCGTGCATCTCGTACTGGGTCATGAGCGCTTCGGAGTTCGTGGCCTTCTGGAGCGGCATGATCTCAGTCAGCGGCTCGCGGCTGATGACGACCCCCGCCGCGTGCGTCGACGCGTTCCGGGCGACGCCCTCGAGCTGCTTCGCGAGGTCGATGAGGCGGTGGATGCCGCTGTCCGCGTCGTACATCTCGCGCAGCGCCGGCGCGGTCTCGAGGGCCTCGTCGAGCTTGATCCCGAGCTGGTTCGGGACGGCCTTCGCGATCCGGTCCACCTCGCCGTAGCCATAGCCGAGGACGCGGCCGACGTCGCGGATCGCAGCCCGGGCGAGCATCGTGCCGAAGGTGATGATCTGGGCGACGTGGTCGGCGCCGTACTTGCGGGCGACGTAGGCGATCACCTCGTCGCGCCGGTCGTCCTGGAAGTCGACGTCGATGTCCGGCATCGTCACCCGGTCCGGGTTGAGGAACCGCTCGAACGGGAGCTGCCAGGCGATCGGGTCGACGGGGGTGATGCCGAGCGTGTAGGTGACGATCGAGCCCGGAGCGCTGCCGCGGCAGGTCGTCTGGATGCCCTGCTCGCGGGCGAACCGGACGAAGTCGGCGACGATGAGGAAGTAGCCGGCGTAGCCCATCGAGATGATGACGCCGAGCTCGTAGTCGAGCCTCGCCTGGAGCGCCGGGGTCACCGTCCCGTAGCGGGCCTCGAGGCCGCGCTGGCACTCCGCGCGGAGCCACGACTCGACGGTCTCGCCGTCCGGCACCGGGAAGTGCGGGATCCGGAGCTGGTTCAGCGGCAGCTCGACGTTGCACATCTCGGCGATCCGGCGGGTGTTGAGGAGGGCGTCGCGCTGGTCCGGGAAGAGCGCGGCCATCTCCGCCGCCGACTTGAGGTAGAAGTCCGACGTCTCGAACTTCATCCGACCCGGGGTGTCGAGGTTCGAGCCGGTCCCGACGCAGAGCAGGACGTCATGGGCGTCGTGCTGCTCGCTCCGAACGTAATGGAGGTCGTTCGTGACGACGAGCGGCAGGCCGACCTCGGGAGCGAGCCGGAGGAGCTGCTCGTTGAGTCGGCGCTGCTCGGGCAGCCCGTGATCCTGGAGCTCGAGGAAGAAGCCCTCGCGCCCGAAGATCTCGGAATACTCGCCGGCGACCTTCCGGGCCAGCTCCCGGTCCTCGACCTCGAGCGCGCGGGCGACCTCGCCGTTGAGGCAGGCACTCAGGCCGACCAGACCTTCCGAATGGGCGGCCAGGTGCTCGCGGTCGATCCGGGGCTTGTAGTAGTAGCCCTCGACGTGGGCATCGGTGACGAGCCGGCAGAGGTTCTGGTAGCCGGTCCAGTCCTTCGCGAGGAGGATCAGGTGGAACGGCTGGGCGTCGGCCTTGCCCTCCTTGTCGCGCATCGACCGCCGCGCCACGTACGTCTCGACGCCGATGATCGGGGCGATCCCCTTCGCCTTCGCGGCCTGGAAGAAGGCGACCGCGCCGTAGAGCGCGCCGTGATCGGTCAGCGCGAGACGGTCGAAGCCGAGGTTCGAGGCGCTGTCGACGAGGTCGGTGATCCGGCCGAGGCCGTCGAGGAGGCTGAACTCCGAGTGGGTGTGGAGATGGACGAAGTCGTTCGGAGCGAGCGGCTCAGTCACCTGCGCGGCTCCGCCCTACCTTCGCCAACCGGCCTCCTCCATCGACAGCTCAGGGTAGCCCAATCCCGGCCGCCGGGACCCCGCTCCGGTCAGGTACCCGACGTCGCCGGACCCTCCTCCGACGGGGTCAGACGGATCACCGGGATGAGCCGCCCGCTCTTCTCCGGGTACGGCGCGAACCAGGGCAGCTGGCGGACGTGCTCGTCCCAGGCCGCGGCCCGCTCGGCCTCGGGGACGACCCTGGCCCGGGCCTGGAACCGGCGGGCGCCGATCTCGATCGTCACGTCCGGGTTCGCCCGGACATTGGCGACCCACGCCGGCGTCGTCGGACTGCCGCCGGCCGTGCCCGCGACGACGTAGACACCGCCCTGCCGGGAGTAGGTCAGGATCGCCCGGCGGGGCTCACCGGTCCGCGCGCCGGTCGCGGTCATCAGCATGAGCGGATGGCCGGCGAGCGGACCACTCGTCGGATGCCCATCGTGGGCGCGCATGTCGGCGACGAGCGGCTCCTCCCACGCGTCGACGTCCGGACGTGCCATGCCAGATCTCCCAACGAACCGACGGTGCTTGACTGCTCAACGATGCCACGCGGCCCGGGATCGTGCTTGCGGACGGACGGCGAATCCTCGAACCTTCGCCGGTGCGCACCCCGCCGGCACGACCCGTCATCCGCGGCCGGCTCGTCTACCTCCGCCCGATCGAGCCCGACGACGCAGAGCTCATCCACGGCTGGTACGAGGACGCCGAGTTCCGGGCGCTCATGGGCGGCCGTCCCGCCTCCCTCGCCGAGCGCCGGGCCGTCTTCGAGCGGCGCGCGGCCGATCCACCGAGCGACCTCATCAACCTGCTCGTCTGCCTGCGCGCGGACGGCCGGCCGGTCGGTCGCGTCGACGTCTTCGAGATCGAGCCGTACAACGGCAACGCCGCGTTCGGGATCGGCATCGGCGACCCGGCCGACCGGCGCCGCGGGTATGGGCGCGATGCCGTCGAGGCGCTGATCGACTACCTCTTCGGGCAGCTCCGCCTCGAGCGAGTCTGGCTGACCACGGACGCGGACAACACGATCGCCCAGCGTCTCTACGAGTCGGTCGGCTTCCGCCGCGAGGGCGTCGCGCGTCACGCCTACTACCAGGACGGCCGCTACCAGGACGACGTCCGGATGGCGATCCTGCGCGAGGAGTGGCGCGCGCTGCCGCGGCCGAAGACCGGCATGCGAATCGACCCGATGGAACCCGAGCCGCTCGACCCTCCCGGACGGGGCTGAGCGGGCCGTACCCTTCGCGCGATGGAGGGGCGCATCCTGCTCGTCGAGGACGACCCGTCGATCCGCGAGGTGACCGCGCTCGGGCTCGAGAGGGCGGGGTTCGTGGTCGAGACCGCGCCCGACGGGGTCGCGGGGCTCGAGCGGTTCCGGGCGCGACCGCCCGACCTCGTGCTTCTCGACATCATGCTGCCCCGCCTCGACGGCCTCGAGGTGGCCCGCGAGATCCGACGGGGCTCGACCATCCCGATCCTCATGCTCACCGCGCGGGGCGACACGATCGACGTCGTCGTGGGCCTCGAATCCGGCGCCGACGACTACCTTCGGAAGCCGTTCGAGATGCCCGAGCTCGTTGCCCGCGTCCGCGCGGCGCTCCGGCGGCAACGCGGTCCCGCCGCCGCCCCGGCGCTCCGCCTCGGCCCGCTCGAGATCGATCTCGCGGGCCGAACCGTCCGCCGCGAGGGAGCCGAGATCGCCCTCACCCGGACGGAGTTCGACCTTCTCGCCGAGCTGGCGTCGCGGCCGGGTCAGGTCCTCACCCGCGACCAGCTCCTCGACCGGGTCTGGGGCTACGACTTTCTCGGCGATTCGCGGCTCGTCGACGTGGCGATCGGTCGGCTCCGGGCGAAGGTCGAGGACGACCCGGCCCGGCCGGGGCTCCTCCTGACCGTCCGCGGCATCGGCTACAAGACCGGCCCGGGCTGACGCCGTCCGATGCACCTCGGGCTCCGCTTCCGGCTCGCGGCGACGATCGTGGCGCTCGTCGCCTTCACCGGGGGCGTCCTGGGGATCGGCGCCGCGGTCGCGGTGGACAACGCCCTCCGCGACCGGCTGCTCGCCGAGGCCGTCCGGGAGGCGAACTTCGACCTGTCCGTGCTCGTCCCGCAGGCGCTTGCGACAGCTCCGACCCGCGACGGGTTCCTCGCGAGCGACCTGCCCGACGCGCTCCAACGCCGGGGCAGCCTCGACACGATCGCCGACTTCGGGACCGACGGGACGTGGGTCTCGTCGCCGCGCCTGACCGACGGCCTGGCCTCGATTCCGTCCGCCACCCGGGCCACCGCGAACGCGGGAGGCCAGCTCGCCTACGCCTGGACGACGCTCGCCGGGAGATCGTCGCTCGTGGTCGGCGGACGGCCGGCATCCGTTCCCGCGACCTTCTGGTTCGTCCGGTCGACGGCGGACGTCGAGGCCGCCGTCGCGACGCTGCGGGCGGCCCTCGCCATCGGCGCGCTCACGCTCGTCGTCGTCGCGCTCGTCGCGGCGCAACGGCTCGCCCGCGGGATCCTGCGGCCGATCGGGCAGTCGGCCGCGGCCGCCGAGCGGATCGCGTCGGGCGACCTCACCGCGAGGGTGTCGCTCACGACTCGCGACGAGCTCGGGGCGCTCGGCGGATCGCTCAACCGCATGGCGATCGCGCTCGAGGACACGATCGGCCGGCTCCGCTCGGCCGAGGCCCAGAACCGCCGGTTCGTCTCGGACGTCGCCCACGAGCTGCGGACGCCGCTCGCGGCGCTCGTCGCCGAGGCGTCGCTCGTCCGCGATGGGCTGGCCGGCGGCGAGCTCGGGCCGAGTGAGCGGCGGGCGGCCGAGCTGCTCGTGGCCGACGTCGGACGGCTCCGGACGCTCGTCGAGGACCTCATGGAGCTGTCGCGGTTCGACGCTGCGGCGGAGGAGCCCCGGCGCGAGCAGGTCGAGCTCGGGGCGCTCGTGCGCTCGATCACCGCCGCCCGGTCGCCCGAGGCGATCGTTCACGTGCCGCGAGAACCGGTGGTCGCGTCGACCGAGCCCCGCCGGCTCGACCGGATCCTCGGCAACCTCCTCGACAACGCTCGCGAGCACGCGCCCGGGGCGGCGGTCGAGGTCGGCGTCGCCCGGGACGGCGCCGGCGCGGTCGTGACCGTCCGCGACCACGGTTCCGGGGTCTCTGCCGCGGCGCTGCCCCACCTGTTCGAACGCTTCTGGAAGGCCGACCCGGCCCGGACCGGCGGCTCGAGCGGGCTCGGGCTCGCGATCGCGCGCGAGCACGCGCACGTGCTGGGCGCGACGCTCGAGGCCGAGAACGCCGCCGACGGCGGGCTCGCGGTGACCCTCCGGCTGCCGCTCGACCAGGCCGTTGCGCAATCGTTACCCGCCGGCGATGGCGGCGTGACCGCCGGGAACGAGGCTGGACCCAGTTCGGAACCAGCCTCGGGGAGGGCCGTCCCATGACCGCGTCTCGAGACCTCACCGGCGCGCTCGCGCGAACCCTCGCGCTCATCGTCGTCGCGTCGCTCGCGCTCGCCTGCGCGCCGTCGTCGGGCGTTGCGGGGCCGATCGCGACGCCGGGCGCGACGACCCAGCCGTCGGTCGTCCAGAGTCCGGACGCAACCGCCCCCACCTCGGCGACGCCCGGACCGTCGGCGTCGGTGCCGGCATCCGGATCGGCGCCGCCCGCGCAGCCGTCAGCGACCCCGGTCCCGTCCGGCACGACGATCGTCCGCGCGTACCTGTTCGGGATGGACATCGCCAGCTTCGGATCGTTCCCGTATCACCTCGTCCCGGTCCTCAGGACCGTCCCCGAGACGAAGGGCGTGGCCCGGGCCGCGATGACCCAGTTGCTCGCATCCGGGTCGACCGGCCTCCTGGGCAGCCAGATCCCCACCGGGACGTCGCTGCTCGGGATCTCGATCGACGAGTCGGGGGTCGCCACGGTCGACCTGTCGTCCCGCTTCGCGGGAGGCGGAACGGCCAGCTCGCAGATCGCCCGCGCAGCCCAGGTCGTCTACACCCTCACCCAGTTCTCGAACGTGAACGGCGTCCTCATCCTGGTCGAGGGTGAGCCGCTCGCCGTCCCGGACGCGGCAGGGCTGACGCACACGAACCCGGTCCGTCGCGCCGACTACCGCGAGCTCCTGCCGGCGATCTTCGTCGATCGGCCGGCGTACGAGGCGGCGATCGGCAATCCGGCCCGCGTCGCGGGCCTCGCCAACGTGTTCGAGGCGACCTTCCGGGTCCGGCTCATCGACGGCGCCGGCCGGACGCTCGTCGATCGCCAGGCGATGGCGAGCTGCGGCAGCGGCTGCTGGGGCACCTTCGACGTCACGCTCCCCTACTCGGTCGGCGCGGCCCAGTGGGGGACGCTGCGGGTCTACGACCGTTCCGCCAGGGACGGCTCGCCGGAGAACGTCAACGAGTACCGGGTCTGGCTGACGCCCGATTGATCGGCGGGCAGTCCCGACGGCACCTCGCTGCTCGCGATCTCGATCGACGGATCGGGCGTGGCGACGGTCGACCTGTCGGCGCCGTTCGCCGCGGGCGGCACCGCGAGCTCCCAGATCGCCCGCGCGGCCCAGGTCGTCTACACCCTCACCCAGTTCTCGAACGTCACCGGCGTCCTCGTCGAGGTCGCGGGCGAGCCGCTCGCGCTTCCGGACGGGTCGGGCCGAACGCATGCCGATCCGGTCCGCCGAGCCGACTACCGCGAGCTCCTGCCTGCGATCTTCGTCGATCGGCCGGCGTACGAGGCGGCGATCGGCAACCCGGCCCGCGTCGCGGGCCTCGCCGACGTGTTCGAGGCGACGTTCCGGGTCCGGCTCATCGACGGCGCCGGCCGGACGCTCGTCGATCGCCAGGCGATGGCGAGCTGCGGCAGCGGCTGTTGGGGCACCTTCGACGTCACGCTCCCCTACTCGGTCGGCGCGGCCCAGTGGGGGACGCTGCGGGTCTACGACCGTTCCGCCAGGGACGGCTCGCCGGAGAACGTCAACGAGTACCGGGTCTGGCTGACGCCGGATTGATCGGCGGGCAGTCCCGACGGCGAGCTCCTGTGCGGCTGGACCGCATCTCCCGCCGCGCGGCGCTCTATCCTCTCCGCGGCGCCCCCGACCGACTTGTCCCGAAGGGACCGCGGTGGCTACGATCGGGCGCCATGGCCGGGTGAGCCCGGCCGAGGCGCGAGCCCGCCGCCGCCGGTCGCCGGACGGCGCGAGGGGCAACGCAGAGGAGGAAACCATGCGCATCCGCTCCACGGGTCTCAGCCTGCTCGGCGGGCTGGCCCTCGTCGTGGCCGCCTGTACGGGCGGCACGGCATCGCCGACGACGGCGCCGTCGAGCGCCGCACCGGCGAGCTCGGCACCGGCCTCCGCGCCCGCCAGCTCCGCGCCGGCCTCCGCGCCCGCATCGGCGTCGAATCTCAAGCTCGGTGTCGTCACCGACGTCGGAACGATCAACGACAAGAACTTCAACGAGTACTCGTACAAGGGCGCCCAGCAGGCTGCCCAGGAGCTCGGCATCACCGGCGACGTCCCGTACGCGGTGCCGAAGGACGCGTCCGAGTACCCGACGCTGATCAACAACTACGTCAGCCAGGGCTTCAACATCATCGTCACGGTCGGCTTCAACCTGACCAACGAGACGATCAAGGCCGCCAAGGCCAACCCGAACATCTGGTTCGTGGGTGTCGACCAGGCCCCGATCTGCGTCGACGAGAAGGGCGACCCGGACTCGACGTTCGCCTGCAAGGGCGATCCGAAGACGCTCCTGCCGAAGTACGTCGCGATCGGGTTCGAGGAGGACCAGGCGGGCTACCTCGCCGGGATCGTCGCCGCCTCCGTCAGCAAGAGCGGCACGATCGGCGCGATCGGCGGCATCACGATCTGTGCCCCATGCGTCCGCTACATCCAGGGCTACGAGCTCGGCGCGAAGTCGGTCAACCCCGACATCAAGGTCAAGACCGCCTACATCACGACCAGCGATTTCACGAAGGCCTTCGCCGATCCGGTGACCGGCAAGAACTTCGCCAAGCAGTTCATCCAGCAGAACAAGCCCGACGTCCTGTTCCAGGTCGCCGGCCTCACCGGCAACGGCGTCCTCGATGCCGCCTGCGACGCGGGGATCTGGGGCGTCGGCGTCGACGTCGACCAGTTCCTGTCCTACCCGAACGCCGACAAGTGCCTCATCACGTCGGCCGAGAAGCACCTGGCGAATGCCGTCGATCAGGTCGTCAAGGCGATCTCGGACGGGTCCCAGCAGCCGGGTAATGCCCACTTCGACGCCACGAACGATGGCATCGGCGCCTCGCCGGGCCACGACAACGCCAGCCAGTGGCCGGCCGACCTGCAGGGCAAGCTCGATCAGGCCCTCGCCGGCATGAAGGACGGCAGCATCAAGACCTGTCCCGACACGGGCTGCGGCGCACCGCCGTCGTCCTAGTCCCGACCGTTCGCGGCACGCAAGCGGGCTCGGCCATCCGGCCGGCCCGCTTGCCGCTTTTCGGGAGCTCGCATCGGCGAGAATGGAAGCGATGAGCGTCAGCGAGTCGACCGTGCGCGAGCCGGCCACGGGCGAGCCCACCGTGCGACCGCCTGCACTCGAGATGCGCGGGATCACGAAGCGCTATCCGGGCGTCGTCGCGAACGACGCGATCGACCTCGAGGTCCGGCCCGGCGAGATCCACGCGCTCCTCGGTGAGAACGGCGCCGGCAAGACGACGCTCATGAACGTCCTCTACGGCCTGGCCCGGCCCGACGAGGGCCAGATCCTCCTCGACGGCACGCCGGTCGAGATCGATGGGCCGTCCGACGCGATCGCCCGCGGGATCAGCATGGTCCACCAGCACTTCATGCTCGTCCCGGTCCTCTCGGTCGCCGACAACATCCTCCTCGGCGAGGAGACGATGGCGAACGCGGTCTTCCTCGACCGGAAGGAGGCCCACCGCAGGATCGTCGAGCTCGGTCGAAGGTTCGGGTTCGAGATCGACCCCGAGGTGCCCGTCGGATCGCTCTCGGTCGGCTGGCAGCAGCGTGTCGAGATCCTCAAGGCGCTCTACCGCAATGCCCGGATCCTCGTCCTCGACGAGCCGACGGCCGTCCTCACGCCGCAGGAGACCGAGGAGATCTTCGCTGTCCTCCGCCGTCTCGCTGCCGAGGGCCACAGCATCGTCTTCATCAGCCACAAGCTCTACGAGGTGCTCGAGATCGCCGACCGGATCACGGTCATCCGGCGCGGCAGGGTCGTCGGGCAGCGACTGCCGTCGGAGACCGACGAGGACGACCTGGCCGAGCTCATGGTCGGCCGCGAGGTCCAGCTGACCGTGGACAGGGGCGACTCCCATCCGGCCGGCGTGGAGCTCGAGGTGGCGGACCTCCACGCCCGTGACGACCGCGGCAGCGAGGTCGTCCGAGGCGTCTCGTTCGAGGTCCGCGCCGGGGAGATCCTCGGCGTCGCCGGCGTCGCCGGCAACGGCCAGGACGAGCTCGTCGAGGCGATCATCGGGCTCCGGCGCCCCACCTCGGGCACCGTCCGGCTCGGCGGCCGCGACGTGACCGGCTGGCCACCGCGGCGGATGAACGAGACCGGCGTCGCCTACGTCCCGGCCGACCGCCAGCGGTTCGGGCTCGTGCTCGGGTTCACCGTCGCCGACAACCTCGTCCTCACGAGCTACTACCGGTCCCCCTTTGCGCGCGGGATCCTCCGCGACGACGACGCGATCGACGGCGCGGCGGCCGAGCTGATCGGCGAGTTCGACATCCGGACGCCGTCGCCCGACGTCAACGCCGGCACGCTCTCGGGCGGCAACCAGCAGAAGGTGGTCCTCGCCCGCTGGGCCGGGCAGCGATACCGCGTCATCGTGCTCGAGGACCCGACGATCGGCGTCGATATCGGCGCGAAGGCCGACATCTACCGGATGATGACCGGCAATTGCGAGGCGGGAACGTCCTATGTCGTCGTCTCCTCCGACATCGAGGAACTGGTCGACGTCTGCGACCGGGTGCTCGCCTTCAGCCGCGGCCGGATCGTCGCCGAGCTCGCCGGCGACGCCCTCACCACCGAAGCGCTCACCCATGCCGTCAGCGGCGCCATCGAGGCACCCATGGAGCCCGCGTCATGACCACCGAGA
>DASTSC010000188.1:0-2943 GCA_035760905.1 Candidatus Limnocylindrales bacterium
GGCGTGGCACGGCCGGCCGAGCCGATGCCGGCCGGGGCGTTCTACCGGAACGGCGAGGGCGACGAGATGCTCTACGTCCACGAGGGCGAGGGCGTGCTCGACACCGTCTTCGGGCCGATCCCGTACGGCCCGGGCGACTACCTCGTCCTGCCGATCGGGACGACGTGGCGGCTCGACCCGGCCGGGGGTTCGCCGCAGCGGATGCTCTGGCTCGAGACGCCGGGCGAGCTCGAGCCGCCCAGGCGCTACCGGAACGAGTACGGGCAGCTGCTCGAGCATGCGCCCTACTACCAGCGCGACATCCGGCCGCCCACCGAGGCGGCGCCGCGCGACGACGAGGGCGACTTCGTGGTCGAGGTGAAGACGCGGGGCAAGGTGACCGCCTATCACTTCCGTCACCACCCGTTCGACCTCGTCGGCTGGGATGGCTACCTCTGGCCGTTCGCGTTCAACATCGGCGACTTCCAGCCGATCACCGGCCGCGTCCACCAGCCGCCGCCGGTCCACCAGACCTGGCAGGGTCGCAACTTCGTCGTCTGCTCGTTCGTGCCCCGGAAGTTCGACTACCACCCGCTCGCGATCCCGGCCCCGTACAACCACTCGAACATCAACAGCGACGAGGTCATCTACTACGTCGCCGGCAACTTCATGAGCCGGCGCGGCGTGGACATCTCGTCGTTCACCGTCCATCCCGCGGGGATCCCGCACGGGCCGCACCCCGGCACCGCCGAGGCGTCGATCGGGAAGGAGGCGACCGAGGAGCTCGCGGTCATGGTCGACACGTTCCACCCGCTCTTCTTCACGGAGCAGGCGCTCGCGCTCGACGACGACCGCTACCCGTACACGTGGCTGCCGGCGGAGGATGCCGGGGCGGAGGCGGACGAGCTGTCGCGCCGCGGCCCGGAGGCGTTCCCGGACTGACGGCGTCCCGCGCCCGGCGGCCGTCCTGCTACGGGGCGGCCGCGCTCCAGAGGTAGTGGCCGACGACGATCTCGCCGGAGGGACTGACGAGCTTCGTCGCATGGACCCCGTCGGCCTCGAGCAGCGTCAGGCCGGGACTCGCCAGCACGAACGCATTGCCATCCGGCGCCCATGCGGCGCAGCACACCCCGTCGCCATACGGCAACTCGGTGGCGTCACTTCCATCGGGATGCGCGACGAACAGTCGATGGTTCCCGCCGGCCTCGACGACTCGGTCGAAGAGCACGCGTCGCCCGTCGGGTGAGAATCTCGCGCTGGTCGCCCAGCCGCCCTGCGCGATCGTCGCGAGCGTCCCGTCCGGGCCCACGACGTCGACGTCCGCGCTGCCGTACCGGTTGAAGGCTGCGAACGCGATGCTTCCGCCATCAGGCGACCACGAGGCCGGCGATCCGAAGTCGTCCGTGACGGCCAGCCCGTTCGGGTTCAGTCGACGGAGTCCCGTCCCGTCGAGTCCGATGACGTAGAGATCGCCGCGAGTCGGCTGGACCGAGGTGTCGAGGACTCGTTCGAAGAGGAGCCGCAAGCCGTCGGGCGAGAACGCGAGGGCCTCGTCGACGGCGCGGTGACCGGCCGTCGTCAACCTCACGAGGCTCGCGGTGCTGGAGGCGTCCGCCAGGTAGATGCCGTTGAGGCCCGGGCGGCGGTCGTCTCGCAGGTCGTAGGCGATTCGGCCGTCATCTGCCCAGGCGCCCGGCTCGACGCTCGTCGACGCCGTCGCCGGGGCCTGGAGTGTCTCGTAGTCGCCTCCGTCGAGTCGGACAACGCCGGAGACACGCTGATCGCCCGCCCCGGGGACGCTGAGCGCGACCTGCGACCCGGTGGGCGACAGGACTCCACAGCAGGCGCCGATCGGACCGAGGCGCCAGGGGTCACCGCCTGCCGCGCGGACGGCGAACACGCCGGATACGGCGGACCCGCCGTAGGACTCGAAGATGATCGTGCCGGAATGCTCCGCCTTGGAAGCTCGCGCCGATTCCATCGGTGCCGTCCGCGACGGAGTCGGCGACGCCTGCACGGCCGGGGGCGCGAAGTTGAGGCCGCCCGCGCCGAGCACGCCGGCCAGCGCGAGGACCGCGCCGCCTGCGAGCAGCGCCATCCGGACGGACGGCCGTCGAAGGCTGCGCCAGGCACCGGGCCAGGAGCGGCGCTGCGATGTCGCATCGATCCGGCTGAGCGCGGCGTCGAGCGCCCCGTCAGGCAGCCGGTCGTCGGGGCCACCGAGCCACCGATCCAGGGTTCGCTCAATGTCGCTTGCACCGCTCATGCGGTCGGACCTCCTGCGATCGGCAACCGCGCATCCGCCTCGAGGGCGGCGCGAAGGGCGCGGTGCGCGTAGTGAAGGCGTGATCGGACGGTTCCGGGCGGAATGCCGAGCGCCTCCGCGATGTCGGTGGGCTCGAGGCCCACGTAGTGGTGGAGCACGAGCACCGCCCGATGGCCGATCGGCAGCCGCCGGAATCCGCGCTCGAGCTCATCGCGGTCGTGGAGCGCCGACAGCGCGTCCGGCCCGGGCACGTCCTGGCCCGGATCGAGGCGCCGGACGGCGGATCGGGCGCGGGTCGTCTTGCTCATCGCGTAGCAGCGATGGACGACGATCCGGGTCAGCCAGGCCTCGAAACGCTCCGCGTCGCGGAGCCGGGGGAGCTCACGCCAAGCGGCGACGAGCGCCTCCTGGACGGCGTCCTCTGCCAGCTCGAAGTCGCGAAGGATCCGTCGGGCGATGCTGAACATCCGGTCGGCGTGGAGCTGGGCGAGACCGGCGAACGCCTCTCGATCGCCCGCGCGAGCCCGTTCGACGAGGTCTGGTCCCACGTCCCTCTCCAGGCCGTCCTCCCTCGAGGGCGTCTACCGGTTCTGAGCGCGCACCTCCGTCACGCGTTCAATTCCTCGCGCTGCCGCTCGATCGTCGCGTGCCAGGCGAGTGCGCCGGCCTCGTGGAACCGGGTCGCGAACCGCGCCTCG
>DASTSC010000189.1:0-28646 GCA_035760905.1 Candidatus Limnocylindrales bacterium
GACCGTCGAGCCGACCCCGACGCCCACGCCGACCGTCGAGCCGACCTCGACGCCCACGCCGACCGTCGAGCCGACCTCGACGCCCACGCCGACCGTCGAGCCGACTCCGACGCCCACACCCGCCCCGACCGACGCGTCCACCTCGGCCCCGACCCCGACACCGGACGTCACGCCGACCCCCACGCTCGAGCCCACCCCGACCGTCACGCCGACGCCGACGCTCGGGCCAACCCCGACCGTCGCGCCCACCCCGACCGGGACCTTCGCGGCCGTGGTCGTGCCCGGATCGATCGAGACCCCGCCGGCCGAATCCTCCGCGCCCGCCCCCGCGGCTCCCGCCGGGCCGAGGCCCGGCGAGCGAGCCCCGGCCGACGTCCTCGCCGCGGTGATCGGCGGCGTGAGTGAGAGTGCCGCTCACCTCGCCGAGGGCGTCGTCGGCGTCGTGAAGCCGGCGGCGGCGGCCGCGATCGCCTCGACGTTCGGGTTCCCGCTCGCGCTCATGGCGGCCGTCGTCGGCTTCCTCGCGGTCCAGCGCTGGATCGACAGCCGCGACCCGAAGCTCCGGATGGCCCCGCGAACGTTCGCCGAAACCGTTCTGCCGTACGAGGAGGAGACCGCGCCGTGACTCCGACAGCTGACCGGGCCGACTACGCGGTCCTGAACGACCGGATGGGCTACCTCCTCGCGCTCCGCGTTGCGATCGCATCGATCACGCTGGCCTGGGTCACGTTCCGGCCCGAGACGCTCGTCATCCCGTTCACGACGCTCGCGAGCTGGACGGCCGCATACCTCGTCGTGTCGCTCGCGACCGAGCTCGTCCGTCGCCGGACGACCGTCCTCGGCCACACGCTTCTCACCGCGCTCCTCCTCATCGACGGCGTCTACCTGGCCGCGGCCACGTACGTGACCGGCGGGACGCAGAGCCCGGTCCGGTTCCTCGTCTATCTCCACGTCGTGGCGGTGACGCTCCTCGCCTCCTACCGGACCGGTCTCAAGATCGCGCTCTGGCACTCGCTGCTGCTGCTTGTCGTGCTGTACGCCGAGGCTGCCCAGCTCCTGCCCGCGGTCGACGTCCTGCCCGGCCAGGCGATCGCGTTCCAGCGAATGCCGGTCCTCAACGTGACCGCGTTCTGGCTGTTCGCGCTCGCGACGTCCCTCTTCTCGGCGATGAACGAGCGAGAGCTCCGCCAGCGGCGGGCCGATCTCCAGGCGCTCGTCGAGCTCGGTGCCCGGCTCGACGACGTCGCCGACCCCACCCGCCAGGCCGCCATCGTCCTCGACGGACTGGCCGAGCGGTTCGGCTTCGAGCGGAGCTTCGTGGTCGGCGCTTCCGACGATCGGGTCGTCGTGCTGGGCGCGCGGCAGACGCCGGAGCTGCCGACAACCTCGCAGGAGCCCGATTCGATCGTGCGGCGGGCGTGGGATCGCCACGCGCTCCTCCCGGTCCGCTCGTTCGATCCCGCCGCGAACCCGCTGACCGCCACCGCGCTGCCCGGTGCCAGCCACGTCCTCGTCTCGCCGATGTTCGCCGACGGGCGGCCGGTCGGGGCGATCGTCGTGGAGCACCGCGCCCGGCGGATCCTGGGTGTCGAGCGGCGGGTCGCGGCGATGCTCGGCCAGTTCGCCTCGATCGCCGCGCTCAACCTCCGCAACGCCGTGCTCCTCCGCCACGTTCGCGACCTCGCGGAGCGCGATAGCCTGACCGGCGCCGCGAACCGGCGGATGTTCCAGCTCAGCCTCGAACAGGTCCTCGCCGCCGCTCCGCCGGCCCGCCGGCCCGCCGGTGTCACGGCCGTCCTCTTCATCGACCTCGACGACTTCAAGATCGTCAACGACACCCTCGGCCATGCCGCCGGCGATGGGCTGCTGGTCGCGGTCACGCGGCGGATCGGCGACCTCGTTCGCGAGACCGACCTCGTGGCCCGCCTCGGTGGCGACGAGTTCGCGATCCTCACCGACGACGACGTGGACCTCAGCCGGTCCCGAGCGATGGCCGAACGTCTCGTCCGTGAGCTCCGGGCTCCGTACCTCGTGACCGGGCAGCAGGTCACCGTCACGGCGAGCATCGGGATCGCCAGCACGACCGACCCGATCGACGGTGCCGCGGATCTCGTCCGCAACGCCGACGTGGCGATGTACATGGCGAAGGCGAATGGCAAGGCCGGGTTCGCGGTCTTCGACCCCGGCATGCACGCGGCGATCCGGGAGCGCCACGAGCTCGGGGTCGAGGTCCAGCGGGCGGTCGAGCTCGCCCAGCTTCGGCTCGTCTACCAGCCGATCGTGGCCCTCGAGACGGGCCGGACCGCGGGCGTCGAGGCACTCGTTCGGTGGGACCATCCCGATCGCGGCCTCATCCAGCCGGGCGAGTTCATCGAGATCGCCGAGGAGAACGGGGCGATCCTTCCGATCGGTCGGTGGGTCCTCGCCGAGGCCTGTCGCGAGCTGGCGCGGTGGGACGCCGGAGGCACGCGGAGCGACCTGTTCCTGTGCGTCAACGTCTCGGCCCGCGAGATCCAGGAGCCCGGGTTCGTCGACGGCGTCCGGGCCGCCCTCCGCGAATGCGGCATGGACGCGCGCCGTCTGCTCCTCGAGATCACCGAGACGGCTCTCCTGCGGGCGACCCCGGGCACGATCGCGACCCTCAACGACCTTCGCGGGCTCGGCGTGAGGATGGTCATCGACGACTTCGGGACCGGCTACTTCTCGCTCAGCCACCTCCGCCAGTTCCCGGTCGACGCGCTCAAGGTCGCTTCGGAGTTCGTCCAGGACGAGCGCGCCGGATCCCGCTCGACCGCTTTGGCCGCGGCGATCATCGCGCTCGGCGGGTCGCTCGGGATCGAGACCGTCGCCGAGGGCATCGAGACGGAGGCCCAGTCCGCTCGGATGCGGGAGCTGGGGTGCGTCTACGGCCAGGGCTTCCACTTCGCCCAGCCGATGAGCGGCGAGACCGTCCTCGCGGAGCTGATCGCGGACGCCGACCGCCTCGCGGCCGCCGAGGCGGAGGCCATCGAGCAGGCGCGGGCGCGCGTCGATCGGCGGCGAGTGCTGACGCCGCGACTCGCCATGGGGTAGGCGGGACTGTCGCGCTCGAAGGCCGGTACGAATGCGCCAACGCCGACCACTCGCCTTCAGGCGCACCGAGTCGTATCGTCGCCGGACCGTCCGTCGCCACCGAGGGGGATCGTGGACGTCGTCGTCGAACAGACCGGCCAGGCCGCCAAGCGGGGCATCATCCCGCGCCTGCCGACGGGCGGCCGCATGCTGGCCGACCTCGAGGCGTGGCTGCGGGCGGAGTATCCCGACGAGGTTCGCTTCGTCCGGCCGACGCGGCCGCCGGCCGGCCTCGCCGGGATCGGTGTCGGACTCCACCCGGCGGCGGCCGAGCTGGCGTTCACGGCCGACGACCTGGGCCGCGTCTCGGCCCGGGGCGTCGTCTCGTACCTCGGGGCGGGCTACGAGACCTTCGTCAGGCGCCTCCTCGAACGGATCGGCGAGGAGCTCGACGTTGCCTGGGACGGGGCGCCACCGGGCGAGGTGGACGGGACCGCACCTTCGCCACCGGCCGACGGAGCCCCCGGGGTGGCGCCGCAGACGGCCGCGGACGGCCGCGCCCGGGCCGAGCGCGATCAGCTGACCTGGCTCGGGCTCGCGCTGGCGGCGGCTCGCTCGACCGTCCGGGGCGGCGGCGGCATCCACCTCGGGATCGACCCCGGCGTCCGCTTCGACTCCGACGCGGCGATCGTCACCCCGCTCGGGCCGCGCGACGAGGGTTGGCTCGAGCGCGCGGCGGACGACCCGCGCGTCGCCATCGAGATCTGCCCGTGGTGGTTCGACGCGACCGACGCCCGGTATCTCCTGAACCGCGCGCTCTGTCTCATGTGGACCGAGATCCGCTGGCGGCCGCCCGTCGACGATGACGAGCGCAACGTCATCGACGAGACCCTCGGGCTCCTCCGGCGGGCGTATCCGCTCGAGCCGACGCTGGCGTTCCCGTGGCACGAGTGGCAGGAGCTGCTCACGCTGCGCGGCTCGCAGACGGTGATGACCCGGCCCGACGCCATGGGTCGGCAGGTCGCCGAGCGTGCGGCCACGCTTCCGGCGCCGCGCTCGCCGATCGGCTATCGGCGGCGGGAGGTCACGGTCGTCCACGGGGGCTGGCGGCTGACGGTACCCGGCAGCTACGCGGATCACCGGAGCGAGGACGAGTGGTCCGGGGGCGAGGGCGGCCGGAGGATCACGATCGCCGCGACCGAGACCGGCGACGAGCGTGGCCCGATGCGGCCACAGGCGTTCCTCACCCAGGTCGCGGGCGACCTCGGCGAGGAGGCGATCCGGCACGAGGACGGCGACCTGCTCGGCGTCGCCCGGTTGACGGCCGGCAACGAGGACGGCATCTCCGTCGGCGTGCTCGAGGGCTTCTCGGCCGTTCTCGGCTCGGGCGCGGCGATCCGGATCGAGTTCCACGACCCGGCCGACTGGAGCTGGGCGATCGATCAGTGGCGGTCCCTCGCGCCGGTCGACCGGGAGCCCGCCTCCGTCGCCCGGGCCGGGCGGCTGTAACACCTTTCAGGCCGGCGATCGGAGCCGCGCGAGCCGGTCGCAAGTCCGACGTGCGAGGATTGGCGAATCAAGGGCTGACCGGGTGTCGGCCGCCGGCCGCGCCCGCCGCATCGTCGAGCCGCGTGGCTCGAGCCGGGGAACGCCTGCGTGACCGCTGACGAGACGAGACCGGACGACACCGCGATGGCGCCGGAGCCGAGCCCGGCCGGACCCTTCGGGGCCGTGCCGCCGGCCGACGCGAACGACCGGTGGACGTTCTCCGCTCGGCGACCGGACCTCCGTCCGTCACCCGCCGTGCGTTCCGCGGCCTCATCGATGCGCTCCGCGATCCTGCGCGGCGCGGCGCTCGTCGCGGGCGGCGCGCTCGTCGGCTACGCCCTCTCGGCCTTCGTCGCCGGCCTGATCACGGGCGGCTCGCTGACCGGTCGGCCGGCGGAGCCGGCCGAGACGCGGGCCTACATCGACGCCCTCGTCGATCGCGACGTCACTCGCCTGGCGCAGCTCCAGCCGCCTGCCGACGTCGGGAGCCGAGCCGCGCAGCTCCAGCAGGCCGACGGAGCCTCGCGCTGGACGACGAAGGCGCTCAGCTACCTCGGCGGCGCGACCCTCGGGCCGGTCGGCGTCTACCTCTACGTGATCGACGTCAAGAGCCCCGACGGAACGAGCGAGCAGACCGTCCCCTTCACGTTCACGGTCGTCGAGCAGAAGATCGTGCGGGTCCAATGAACGAGCCCGACGACAGCATCTGGCGACGGCCGGCCCCCGAAGGGGAGACCGCGCCCGGACGGGAGGACGCGTCCGATGTCGCGGCGGACGGCTTCGCGCCAGAGCCGCCGGTTGTCGACGCCCCGCCGGTTGTCGACGCCCCGCCCGTCGCGTACGTGCCGCCGGTCCCTGCCCCGGTTCGGTCGATCGCCCAGGGCCCGTCGCTCGCCCGGTCGGTCCTCGTCCTGCTGCTCTTCGTCGCCGGCATCGCCGGCGGGATCGTCGGCTACATCGGGCTCAACCCCGCGCGGGCCCCGGTCGCATACCCGCGTCTCGCCGGGGTGCCCGAGCCCGGTTCGGCCCATTCGCTCGCCCAGGCCCTCAAGGCGAACGACGCCGACGCCGTGGCGAACCGCGTCCTGCCGCCGATCGCGAACGCGCTCTCGAACGCCCTCCAGCCGATCGTCGAGGTCACCGACGTGACGTACCTCGGCACGGTGGAGCACGATGGGCGCGACCTCGCCGGCTACATCGTGGCCGGCCGGGACGACCAGAGCCAGAAGCGGATCGTCGGCTTCATCGTCGACGTCACAAACGACGAGATCGTCGGAATCAACCAGTGACGGGGAGCGGACGGGCATGACGGTCATCCGGCGCGGCGTCTCGAACACGGCCTTCTTCCTCGAGCACAACCGGCGGCGGATGGTCCTGCTGTTCGGCGTCCTGGCCGTGGCGATCGTCCTGTTCGGCGCGCGCGACCTCGTCGACGCCGGCGTCTCGCTCGTCGGGGCGACCCCGGCGCTGCTCGTGCAGCTCGGGTTCGCGGTCCTGTTCCTCATCGTCCAGTTCGGGGCGCTGTTCTGGTTCATCTCGCGCCCCCGCAAGTACGTCGTCCGGCCCGACGATCCGCAGATCGGCCTCGGCTTCGAGAACTACCGCGGCCAGCCGGACCTCCTCGAGCACGCCCGGAGCACCGTGGCGATCCTGCGCGGCGTCCGCGAGTTCGAGCTCCGCGGCGGCGAGATGCCGAAGGGAATGCTCCTCTCGGGCGCGCCGGGCACCGGCAAGACGTTCCTGGCCGCGTGCATCGCGGCCGAGGCCAACCTGCCCTTCATCTACATCGACGCGAGCTCGCTGCGCGGGATGTTCTGGGGCATGGACACGATGATGGTCATCAAGCTGTTCCGCGACGCCCGCGGCCTCGCCCGCAAGTACGCGGGCCCGGGGCAGCGCGGGGCCTGCATCGTGTTCATGGACGAGCTCGACTCGATCGGCATGGCCCGCGCCGGGATGCAGGGCGGCATGGGCATGGGCATGGGCGGCATGTTCGGCGGCGGCGGCTTCGGCCTGAACACGCTGCTCAACCAGATGGATTCGCTCGACCAGCACACCGAGGACCGCCTGTCGCGCAAGATCCTGCGGTGGCTCGGCGTCGTTCGGGGGACCGTCCCGTCGAAGCCGCTCATCTTCGTGATCGGCGCGACCAACCGGCCCGAGGTCCTCGACCCGGCGCTCACCCGGCCCGGCCGGCTCGACCGGATGATCCACGTCTATCCACCGGACGCCGAGGGGCGGCGGGACATCATCGAGCACTACCTGTCGCAGAAGTCGCACGCGTCGGACATCCCGATCGAGCTGATGGTCTCGGACTCGATCGACTGGACCCCGGTGATGATCAAGACGATCATCAACGAGGCGCTCATCGTCGCTCACGAGGACGGCCGCGAGTATCTGACCTACAAGGACTGGCTCGCCGCGGCCGACTCGCGGACCCTCGGGCTCAAGCAGCCGATCCGCCGGATGCACGACGACGACAAGCGGGCGATCGCCTATCACGAGGCGGGCCACGCCGTCGCCGCCTACTACCTCCAGCCCGAGAACCGGGTGATGAAGGCGACGATCATCCGCCGCGGTGGCGCGCTCGGCGTCGTCTCACGCGGCGAACGCGAGGAGCGCTACACCCGCCACGCCCGCCAGATCGAGACCGACATCATGGTCTCGCTCGGCTCGCGCGCGGTCGAGGAGGAGATCCTCGCGACGAAGATGGCCGGCGCGTCGTCGGACCTCGTCTCGGCGACCCAGCTCGCGCTCTCCTACTGCGCCGTACTGGGCATGGGCTCGTCGCTGCTCGTCGTGCCGCCGACGGGGCCCCTCTCCTACCCGATGCCGACCGCGCGCATGGCGGACCAGCTCCTCGAGCTGCTCATGGCCGAGACGAAGCGGCTCGTGCGCGAGAAGGCCTACGCGGTCCACGCCGTGGCGGCCGCGCTCCAGGAGAAGGGCGAGCTGATCGGCGAGGAGCTCGAGGCGGTGTTCGAGGCGGCCGACGCCGCACACGCCAAGGAGGCGGCGCCGTTCCAGCGCCAGCTCGTCGTCCTGCCCCGGATGTTCGTCGACCGCGAGAACGCGGGCGGCGGGACCTGGCCCATGGAGCAGGAAGGCGTGGCGGCGGCGTTCCGGCCGCTCGAGCCGGGACCGCCGCGCGCGTAGATCCGCGCCGGCGCGCGGTCGACCCGGCTGCCCCGCCCGCCCGGCTGCCCCGCCCGCCCGGCTGCCCCGCCCACCCGAGATGTGGGGATATCCCACCACTGAGACGGATTCACCGTCGCGAACCCCCACGCGCCACGCAAAGCTCGTCGGGTTGTGTCGCCCGGCCCACAACCGAACGCGTTTCGGCGCCAGGAGCGCCTCTCGAGGCCCGGATTCGTTGTAACTCGTCGCAGTGGTGGAAATACACCACACGCCGGACCCTTCGCGCCCTCGCCGCCGTGGGCGGCATCACCGCCTGGGCCCTCGCCGCCGCGGGCGGGAGCACCGCCCGGGCCCTCGACGCGCGCCAGCCGGCGAAGCGCGCCCCGGTGCTCCCGCGGGCGGGTCAGTCCTCGGAGAGCGCGAAGCCGACCGTTCGGCCGTGGGCCTTCGTCAGGGCCAGCCAGACCCTGACCATCTCCTCGAGCGCCTTCACGTTCGCGAGCGGGCCCGCGTCCTCGGGCTGAAACCCGATCTCGCCGGCGAGCTCCATCGCCACCCGCTTCGCGTCCGGATCGTCGCCGGCGACGAACATCGCCACCTTCGTCCGCCGGTCGCGCGCGGTCGTCATGTTCTCGAAGCCGGTGGTGTTGAACGCCTTGGCGAGACGCGCGCCGGGCAGGAGGTCGGCGAGGTCCTGCGTCGTCGAGCGCGCGGGGTCGCCGCCGAACCGGTTCATCGCGTCGATCACGACGCGACCATCGAGCGAGGGGAGCTGGGCGATCGTCTCGGGGATCGCGTCCCAGCGGAGGGCGAAGCAGACGACGTCTGCGTCGCAGACGGCATCCCGGGGCGCGGCCGCGGTCGAGCCCGGGGCGCCGGCGAGCGCGGTCCGCGTCTTGTCGCTCGCGGGGTCGCGGACGCCGAAGACGACCTCGTGCCCAACCGAGGCGAACGCCGCTCCGAGCGCACCACCGACGTTGCCCGCGCCGAGGATCGCGATCCGCATCGCCCCGATTGTCGCGCCGTCGGTCGGGTCGCGCTGGCTACGATGACCGGACGGCGGCGAGGCGGCGAGTGCCGGGCCGCGGAGAGGAGCGGCGATGGATCTCGGACTGGGGGGCGCTCGGGCGTTCGTCGGCGGCGGCAGCGGCGGGCTCGGACTCGCGATCGGCGAGGCCCTCGCGGCCGAGGGCGCGCGGGTGGCCCTCGTCGCCCGCTCGGCCGAGCGGCTCGAGGCGAACGCGGCCCGGCTCGGCAGCGGCGCGCTGGCCGTCCCCGCGGACCTGTCGTCCCCGGACGGTCCGGCGTCCGCGGTCGCCCGCGTCGTCGAGGCCTTCGGCGGACTCGACCTCCTCCTCGTCAACAGCGGCGGGCCGCCCCTCGGCCGGTTCGACGAGCTCACCGATGATCGCTGGCAGGCCGCGATCGACGGCGTCCTCTGGATGGTCGTCCGGACGATCCGCGCGGCGCTGCCCCACCTCCATGCGAGCGAGCGCGGGGCGATCCTCGTCGGCCTCTCGAGCAGCGTCCGCGAGCCGATCGCGGGACTCACGACCTCGAACACGCTCCGACCGGGGATCGCCGGGCTCATCAAGTCGCTCGTGCCCGAGGTCGCGCCCGTCCGGATCAACGGGTTCGCCCCCGGTCGGGTGGGGACGGCCCGGATCGAGGAGCTCGATGCGGCGCGGGCGTCTGCGGCCGGCACATCGGTCGAAGAGATCGCCCGCGGCACGATCGAACGGATCCCGCTCGGACGGTATGGCGAGCCGGCCGAGGTCGGACGCCTCGGCGCGTTCCTTCTCTCGTCCGCGGCGTCGTACGTCACCGGGGCGATCGTCCCGATCGACGGCGGGATGGTCCGAGCGCTGCCGTAGCCTCCACGTCGATCGCGCCCGGTCTCCATCGGATCTCCACATTCGCGTCCGAGGATCGGCCCGACCCCGATCCACAGGGGTGAAAGGAGATCGTTCGAGACATGCGCAGCACAGGCTTCTTCCGGGTCCTCGCCGGGATCGTCGTCGCGGTCCTGCTCGTCGGGCTCGGCGTCGGGATCTACCAGGCCGGTCTGACGGCCGGCGCGGCCGGGGCCGCCGGAACGGGTGCGGCCACGGGCGTGCCGTACGCCTACGGCTTCCACGGCTGGGGCTGGGGCTGGGGCTTCGGATTCTTCGGGATCCTCTGGTTCCTGTTCGTCATCTTCCTCCTCGTCGGCCTCGTCCGGTTCGCCTTCGGCCTTGGCCCTCGGGGCGGGCCGCGCGGCGATCGCCATGGCTGGGGCGACCCGACCTGGATGGACGAGCGGAACCGACGGATCGCCGACTTCCATCGCCGGCTCCACGAGGAGGGAGACGCGGGGGCCGGGCCGGACGCCGCGGCGAACCGGGGCTCCGGTGGCAACGGATGACCCGGCTCCGCACCCGGTTCGCGCGATCGAAGGGCGGCGGCGACGCCGCCCTTCGTACGATTCGGTGGTGAGGACGGTCCTCGTCGTCGACGACGAGCCGCGGATCGCGACCCTCGCCCGGGACGTGCTCGAGCACGCCGGGTTCGGGGTGCTCGTGGCCGGCGACGGCGACGGCGCGCTCCGCCTCGTCGCGACACGCTCGCCGGACCTCGTCGTGCTCGACCTCGGGCTGCCCGGCCGCGACGGCCTCGACGTCATCCGCGAGGTGCGCCGGACGTCGACGCTGCCGATCGTTGTCCTCTCGGCTCGTGACGACGAGGTCGACAAGCTGCTCGGCCTCGAGCTCGGGGCCGACGATTACGTGACGAAGCCGTTCAGCCCGCGCGAGCTTGTCGCCCGCGTCCGGGCGGTCCTCCGTCGCGCCGACGCCACCCCCGCCGGTCTGGACGACGTCCTCTCGGTGGCCGACCTCCGGCTCGACGTCGGGCGCCGGCGAGTGACGATCGGCGACCGGCGGGTCGAGCTCACCCCGACCGAATTCGCCCTCCTGGAAACGATGCTCCGGCGACCGGGGCGGGCGTTCACTCGCGGCCAGCTCCTCGACGCCGTCCGCGGCGTCGCCGACGAGACCTACGAGCGGGCGATCGACAGCCACGTGAAGAACCTCCGCCGGAAGCTCGAGCCGGACCCGCGCCGGCCGCGCTACGTCGAGACCGTCTACGGGGTCGGCTACCGGGTGGCCGAGCTCGACGAGCCGGGAGCTCCGCACCCGTCGTGACGACCTCCGACGACGACGCACCCGAAGGAGGCGCCCGGCCGCGTCGGGCCGATCGCGGTGCCTGGTCGCCGGGCTCCGGGCCGCCGCCCTGGGTCGTCGCCCGGCGCCGCCGATGGGCTTCCGGCGGAAACGGCGGTCCGTGGCCACCGCACGGTCGAGGCGGGTTTCGGCGGTTCGGCTGCCTGTTCGTCCTCGTCGGGCTCGGGTTCGCGGTGCTCTTCGTGTCGGGAGCGACGGTCGTGCTTCGCCTGCTCGGCCACATCCTCGGCCGTCTCGCCGGCGCGCCCGGGGCGCCCACCGCACCCCTCGAGATCGACGCCGCGACGACGCTCGCGGTGGTCGTCTTCGTCGTCGCGATCGTCGCCCTCGCCGGAACCACCCGTCGGCTCGGCGGGTTCGCCCGGACGCTCGACGACCTCGCCGACGCGGCCGACCGGGTCGAGGCCGGCGACTTCGGCGCCCGCGTCGCGCCACCGGTCCGCGGCCCGCGCGGGCTGCGCGACCTCGTGACCGGCTTCAACGCGATGGCGGCCCGGCTCGAGGCCGACGAGGCGCAGCGGCGCTCGCTCCTCGCCGACGTGAGCCACGAGCTGCGGACGCCGCTGTCGGTCGTCCAGGGCACGCTCGAGGCGATCCTCGACGGCGTCTACCCGGCCGACGCCGCGCACCTCGAGCCGCTCGTCGACGAGACGCGCGTCCTGACCCGGCTCGTCGACGACCTCCGGACGCTCGCGCTCGCCGACGCCGGCACGCTCGAGCTCCATCGCGAGCCGACCGACCTCGGGCTCCTCCTCACCGAGGTCGCGACGGCGTTCGCCTCGACCGCCGCCGAGCGGAACGTGACGGTGACCGCGACCGCGCCCGATCTGCCCCTGCTCGACATCGACCCGGTCCGGATCCGGCAGGTCCTCGACAACGTCGTCGCGAACGCCGTCCGCCACTCGCCGGCCGGCGGGACGGTGGCGATCGACGCCCACCGCGAGCCGGGCGGCGAGGTCACGGTCGAGATCCGGGACGAGGGCCCGGGGATCCCGGCGGAGCTGCACGACCACGTCTTCGACCGGTTCGTCAAGGGCGTCGAGTCGCGCGGGTCGGGCCTCGGGCTCGCGATCGCGCGCGGGCTCGTGGAGGCCCACGGCGGTTGGATCGAGGCAAGGAGCGGGCCGTCCGGCAGCAAACCTGCCGCCGGGACGACGATCCGGTTCCGGCTCCCGGGTTCGAACGGCTGAACGAGCTACCCGGTCGTCGCGAGATCGGTCGCCGGCGGCGGTCCGGCGGCGTCGGGTGCGACGAAGAACGGTCGCGGTCGCCAACCGAAGGGTCCCGCCAGGAGCACGGCGGGCAGCTGGCCGATCCGGGTGTTGTAGCGGTAGACCTGGTCGTTGTAGAGCTCGCGACGGTCGGCGATGAGGTCCTCGAGCCGCTCGATCTCGGCCTGCAGCGCCGCGACGTTCGCCTCCGAGCGCAGCTCGGGATAGCGCTCGACGACCGCGAAGAGCTGGCGAACGGCCGCGGTCGTCTCGTCGGAGACCGCGGCCTGGGCCGGGACGGGTGCGATCGGGGACCAGCCGGCGCGGGCGCGCGTGACCCGCTCGAGCGTCTCGCGCTCGAAGGCGAGCCCGCCCCGAACCGCGGCGACGACGTTCGGCAGCTCGTCGTGGCGCTGCTGGAGCGCGACCTCCACGTTGCCCCAGGCCTTGTCGATCCGCCGGTCGAGGGCCACGACGCCGTTGTAGGTAGCGAGGACGAGGAACCCGACGAGGATGCCGACGACGACGACGGCGAACAGGGCGGCCGCGACGTCGGCGCTCACCGGATGACCCCGCCGACGACGACCGCGAGGACGATCGCGGAGACGATCGAGACCGCGGCGCCGGCCAGCCCGAGGGCGAACCGGTCGGTCCCGCGAGACGCGGCGATCGCGGGGGCTCCGGCCGCGACGAGCAGCGGCACGTCGCCGGTCGCGGCGACCACGAGGTCGTTCGGGCCGATGTCGAAGCGCGAGGCGGAAGCCGCGCCGGGTGGCGCCGCGACCGCCGGCTCGGGCCGCGCCTCCGGGTCGAGCGTCGGCGAACGTGTCGGTCGTCCGATCCCGAAGCCCGGGATCGCCGCATTGCCCCAGGCCGCCTCCGGGCTCGGCGCGAGGGCGCCGTCGAGGCGAGCGGCCGCGAGGTCCGCGGCGACCTCCGGATCGTCGACGCCGACGCCGGCCAGCCCGACGCCCATGTCGGCGTCCTCGGGATCCACCAGGTCGGCAAAGGGGATCGCGGCCCCCACGACCGTCACCACGTCACCAGGGTCGATTCGCGCCTCGCGGTAGCGACGGGTCCCGCGCGCCGACCCGGCGAGGCTCGCGAGCTCCTCGCCGAGGTCCCCCGCGGGCCGCACCGAGAGAAGCTGGGCCACGAGCGCCTCGCGGTCGACGACCGCCGGCGCGAGAGCCGGGCCGCGGCGGAGGTCGAGGCCGGGTGGATCGCCGCCCAGGAGGTCGGTCGATGCGTGGAGCGCATCGGGCGCGTCGATCCGTGCACCACGGGGGAAGACGCGGATCGACCCGGTCGTGTCACGGACCCGGAACCCGACGGACCGCTCGTCGTGAACGAGGCGGGACGACTCGCGCCCCTGCGACTCGGTGACCTCGGCCCGGTACCAGACGCACTCCCGGCTCTGGAGCGGCGAGACGAGGAGGACGTCCGCGGGCTCGACGGTGCCCGTGATCCGGATCTCGCCGGCGGCGAGGCTCTCGATCGGAGACGTCGCGGTGTCGCTGATCCGCGCCGACTCGAGGTAGCCCTGCATGCCGCGGACGAGCAGGACGAGCCCGCCGACGATCCCGCCCGACGCGAGCAGCCCGACCTGGAACGGGTCCGGGGACATCCCCTCGGATCAGGGTTCGGAGCGGCCCGGGCGGATCGAGAGCACGATCAGGGCGATCCCGACGACCACGATGGCGACCGGCCAGAGGCGGTCGAAGTCGGCCGCGGGCAGGTAGCGCCGGGCGAGAAGCCAGGCTCCGACGAGGACGAGGAGGAGACCGAACAGGACGGGCCCGCCCGACTCCCCACGTCGCGCCCGGCGAGCCGCCCGGTCGGCGCGCCAGGTCGCCCGGGCCTCCCGGCGGTCGTCGCGCCAGGCGGCTCGAGCCTCCCGGCGCTGGTCGCGCCAGGTCGGCGGAGGGACGGTCTCGGTCGGTCCGTCCGCCGTCGCCCCGGCGGCCGGTGTGGCCGTACCCTCGGGCGTCGTCGTGCCCTCGGGCGTCGTCGATCCGATGTCGGTCGCGGGCGGAGCGCCTGGCGCCGGTTCGGCGTTCGGTGTCGGAGGCGTCGGAGGCGGCGGCGGACCCGCCCGCCACTCGGTCGCCCCATCCGGTTCCTCGGGAACGACCACCATCATCACCACGTACACGAGCGCGAACAGGCCGCCCGTCACGATCGCGAGGATCACCCAGCCGACGCGGACGAGCGACGGGTCGAGCCCGAGCTGGTCGGCGAGCCCGGCGGCGACGCCGGCGATCATCCGGTCGTCGCGCGAGCGGTAGAGCCGGTCGTTCATCGGCAGCCTCCGTCGGGATCGAGGTCGACGGACCCGACGTTCGCCGTCGCCGACAGGTCGATCCTCGTCGAGGCGGACTCGAAGCCGGGACTCGTCCAGGCGTCACCGGTCTGGGTCAGGCCGCGGCTCTCGAAGTTGTTGCCGCCGAGGACGGTCGAGGCGCGGATCCGGACGGCCGTCCCGGCCGGAACGCACAGTCCGATCGATCCCGCGTTCGCGGTCACGCTCCCGGTGACGTTCGCGCTCGGCAACGTGATCTTCGCCGAGCCCGCGTTGGCGGTCAGGCTGATCGCGGTCAGCGCCGGATTCGACAGGTCGGCGACCACGGAGCCCGCGTTCACCGTGATCGAGGCCCTCGTGACGTTCGCGCCGCCGAGGGCGAGGTTCGCCCGACCGGCGTTCGCGGTGACGGACACGTCGAGGTTCGGTCCGGACGGCAACGTGACCTGCCAGTGCGTCCCGCCGCCCAGCCCGAACGGGTCGAACCCGCCGTCGGGCGCCCGGGCCGACAGGGCCGCCGGGCCGGCATCGATCGCGGGAACGCTGCCGTCGCCGGACGACCCGGCGACCTCCCATGTCGACTGGCCGCTGGTGACGTCGAGGGTCCCGCAGCCCGGATCGAGGACGACGGTCGCCTGTGACCCGGCGAGCGTTCCGGACTGGGTCGTGAACGGCGTGCCCGGTCCGTCGCACGCGGTACCGAGGCCGGCGAAGCCCGAACCGGCGGTCAGGACGCCGCCGACGATCGCGCCCAGCGTCACCGCCACGATCGCGCCGCCGAGCAGACCGGCGCCCGTTCGGCCGAGGATGAGCCCGACGCCCCAGCCGACGAGGAGGAGCGGCCACAGCTCCCACCAGCGGACTCCGGGCGCGACGACGCCCGCCCGGACCGCGAATGGCACGGCGCCAACCGCGACGAGGAACAGTCCCCAGGTCACGAACCGACGGTCGAGGTGCATGCGTGACGGCCTCCGATCGCAAGCGAACTGTAGCGAACGCGGGACGTGCCGGGTCGCCGTGGGGATACGCGGTCCGACAGGCTCCCCGCGGGAGGTGAACCGCCATGACCTACGAACGAACGACCACGACGAGCGATCCCGCGACTGACCCGGCCTACGTCCCGCCGACGCGGACGACCACCGAACGCGAGGTCGTCGACACGCCGCCGACCGCGGGAGACGTGGTTCGGCGCGCGGTCGCGATCGCCTTCGGGATCCTGCAGGCCCTGCTGATCCTCCGGATCATCCTGCTGCTGCTCGTGGCCAACCGCGACAACGGCGTCGTCCAGGCGATCCTGTCGGCGACGGACCCGTTCGTCGAGCCCTTCCGGGGCATGTTCAGCCTCGACCGGGTGAGCGCCCAGAACGGCTCCGTCCTCGACGTCGCCGCGGTGGTCGCGCTCGTCGGCTGGACGCTCATCGAGGCCCTCGTCCTCGCGATCCTCGGGATCTTCCGTCGGCCGTACCGCGCCGCCTGACCTCGCCCCGACCTTCGCCACTCTCGACGGGCGTCGGCGCATGCCGACGCCCGTCTTCGAGCGTGTCCCGCGGTGCTAGCCTCGCCCCCGTAGGGACCGTCCAGCCGGCCGAGGGAGGGATGGATGCGACTGTCCGCCTGGCGCTCCGCCGCCCCGCGCCGCGAGGCGCTCGGTCCGAAGGTCCGCGCAGTCCTCGAGCCCGTGCTCGTGACGCTGGGCGCGGAGGCCGATCCGCACGTCTGGATCGGCTGGGGCGAGGACGCGGCCTACCGCTTCACGCTCCTCGTGCCGACCGCGGGCGGCCTCGGGCTGTGCGTCGTCCGCCCGACCGGCGGGGCCGAGGGACCGCGCGTGAGCGCGAAGCTCGTGCGCTGGTCGCGGGCCCAGGTCGGCGACCTCGACGTCGACACGCAGCAGGGCCACCGCCTGGCAACGGTGCAGGTTGAGGGAACGGTGCTCCGCGGCGTGGACGCGGAGGCGGACGCGCTCGGACGGTTCGTCCAGGCGCTCGCGAGCGCCGTTGACGGCCGCGGGCTGCCGAGCCTCGACGAGCCGGGCCGTCGCCGGGCTCCTGCGCGACGACCGCGACAGATCGCCGGGTCGTGAGCGAGGCCGCGAGCGGTCCCTTCGAGGCGGTCATCTTCGACCTCGACGGCGTTCTCGTCGACTCCGAGATCTGGTGGGACGACGCGCGACGAGACTGGGCGGCCGAGCACGGGCGGCCGTGGACCGAGGACGACCGGCGGGCCGTGATGGGCGCGAACGGGCGGGAATGGTCACGGACGATGCGCGAGCGCCTCGGGCTCGACGTCGCGCCGGAGTCGATCGAGGCCGGGGTCGTCGCGCGCGTCGTCGCCCGCTATCGGACCGAGGGACCGCCACGGATCGACGGGGCGGTCGAGGCGGTCGAGGCCACTGCCGAGCTCGTCCCGGTCGCCGTCGCGTCGTCGGCCCACCGCGACGTCATCGCGGCCGCCATCGCCGGCCTCGGTCTCGGCGACCGGTTCACCGCGGTCGTCTCGTCGGACGAGGTCGCGCGCGGCAAGCCCGCGCCGGACGTCTACTTCGAGACCGCGCGGCGGCTCGGTGTCGCGCCGGAGCAGATCGTCGTCGTCGAGGATTCGTACAACGGGGTGCTGGCGGCGAGGGCCGCCGGCATGCTCGTGATCCTCGTGCCGAACGCGACGATCCCGCCGGCGCCGGGCGCGGTCGAGGCGGCCGACGTCGTGCTCGGGTCGATCCGCGAGCTCGACCCGAGCGCCCTCGGCATCGGCGCGCCGGCCGGCCCGGACCGAGGCGGAGGGGCGTGAGCCGGCGCGGCGGCCGGACACCACCGCCGCTTCGGCGCGGTCCGCGGAGCCGGATCCGCTACCGGCTCACCCGCGCGGCGTCGACCGTCCTCGTGCGGGTCCTGTTCCGGCTTCGAGTCGAGGACGTTGAGCGGCTGCCGAGCGGGGCCGCGATCCTCTGCTTCAACCACCTGAGCTGGGCCGACCCCTTCGTCGCGATGGCCGCCCTGCCCTGGTTTCCCCGGCTGTCGTTCTTCGGCCCGAAGGAGGAGGACATGGCCCGGGGCGCGCGGAACCGGCTCATGACCTGGACGGGCACCGCGATCCCGTACCGACCGGCCAAGGACGACCTGCTCGAGGCGACGCGGCGGGTCGGCGCCGTCATGGGTTCGGGGGAGTGGCTGGCGATCGCCGGCGAGGGCCGGATCCACATCGGCGAGCGTGAGCTGCTCCCGCTGAGCGACGGGCCGGCGTTCTTCGCCCTCCGGTCCGGCGTGCCGATCGTGCCGCTCGCGATCAACGGGACGAGCTGGCTGGGCCTCGGCCGGCGGCTCCGGGTGCGGGTCGGCGTGCCGATCGAACCCGTCGGCGGGGCACGCCGCGATGCCGTCGACGCGCTCACGGCCGCGGTCACGACGGCCCTGCGCGGGCTCGTCGCCGACGCGCCCGAGCCGCCGCCGCCGGGGCGGTTCGGACGCTGGCTCACCGAGCGCTTCAACGACTGGCCGGAGGGGACGCGGCCGGCCGGCCCCGACGCCTTCGAGCCCCCACCGCGCGACCCGCCGGAGAGCGCGAGGCCGTCGAGCTGACACGGGCCGGCGCGGCCGAGCCGCCGTCATTGGCATACTCATCGCCGAGCAAGAGGAGGACCGCGTGGCAGCGACCGGCCTGTCGGCGACACCCGAGGAGTACCGCGAGCGGCTCGGCGAGCAGAGCGACGACCAGATCGACGCGTGGGCCGCCGAGCTGATGCGCGATATCGCGATCCGCCGCGGCGTGCTCAAGGTGATCGCCGACTTCCGGCGGACGGCCGCGATCAGCGAGCCGGAATTCGAACGCGTGTTCGCTTCTGGCGGCGGTCCGCCGGCGATGATCGGCCGCGACGGCCAGGGCCGGCTCCTCGTCCCGGCCATCGCCCTCTGGGCGCTCGTGCCCGGGATCCGGCGGCAGGTCGACGACGCCCGCCGGCGACTGATCGACTTCCTCGTCGCGAACTTCGAGGAGCTCGTCTACGTCTGACCGCCCGGCCGACCCCGGCGCCGGGCAGCGGCTGGTCGGGCTCGCGCGGGTCACCCATCCGTTTCCCTCGGCCCTCGACGGGCTGGTGACGGTCGCGATCGCCCTGATCGCCGGGGCGGGCTGGGGGACCGGCCTCACCCTCGGGCTGTCGATGACGGCCCTCCAGGCCTCCATCGGCGCCCTCAACGACGTCGCCGACGCGGCGACGGACGCCCTCGGCCGCCCGTCGAAGCCGATCCCGGCAGGCGTGGTCACGCCCCGATCGGCCCTGGCGCTCGCGCTGATCGCGGCGTTCGTGGGTCTCGGGTTCGCCTCGCTCCGGGGGCCGACGATCGCCGCGCTCGGCGTCGTCATCCTCGTCATCGGCTACGCCTACGACCTCGGCTTCAAGGCGACCCGCTGGTCGTGGCTGCCGTTCGCGGTCGGCATCCCGCTCCTCCCCGTGTTCGCCTGGTTCGGCGCGGCCGACGGGCTTCCGGCCGCCTTCGCGATCCTCATCCCGGCCGCGATCTCCGCAGGCGCCGCGCTCGCGCTCGGCAACAGCCTCGTCGACCTCGACGGCGACGCGACCGCCGGAATCGTCACGCCCACCCAGGCCTGGGGAGCGGCTCGCGTTCGGGCGGCATCGACCACGGTCCTCGCGCTCGTCGCGCTCGTCGCCGTCGGGACCGCCGTCCTGGGCGCGCTGTCGCCCCTGGCGATCGCGACCGTCACGCTCCTCGGCGTCGTGGTCGTCGGCGCGGGACGCTGGGAGGTCGCCCCGGCGCGGACCGTCCGTGAGCGCGCCTGGCAGGTCCAGGCGGCGGGGGTCGGTGGCCTCGCGGCGGCGTGGCTCGGCGGCCTCGCCGCGGCCGGCAGCCTCCGCTAGCGCCGAGCGACCGCGCCGACCTATCGCTCGGCGGGGCCGGAGCGGACGATCGCGATCGCGTTCTCGAGGCGGAGCTTCGCGATCGTCAGGTACTTCGCGAGGTTGGCCCGGTCGATCTCGGGGATCGTGCCGACGACGTCGGGCGAGCCGAGGACCGCGACGAGCTCCTCGAGCGCATCCGCGAACTCGCGCTTGGCCGAGATGAGGGAATCCTCCCGGAGCTCCTCGCGGGGCGGGGGAGTGACCCACTCCTCGGCGTCCCGGCCCGCGGTCGGCCCGGCCTCCTCGACGACGTCGCCGCCGTCGAGCGACCGCTGGCGGGCCGAACGGCCCTCGATCTTCTCCCGGAGCTTCACGAGGCTCAGCTCGCCCCGCGCGACCTGCTCCGCGAGCCGGCGGCGCTTCTTCGGGTCCGGCACCTTGAGCAGCTCGTAGGCGTGCGACAGGGTGTCTTTGCGCACGGACACGAGCTGACGGACCTCGTCGGGGGCGTCGGCGAGCCGGAGCCGGTTCTCGAGATAGCCCTTGTCCTTGCCGAGCTTGTCGGCCAGGCGGCGGATGCTGTAGCCGTGTTCCCGGATCATCCGGTCGTAGATCGTCGCCTCGTCGAGGGGCGAGAGGTCTTCGCGCTGAAGGTTCTCGATGATCGAGATCTCGAGCGCGGTGTCGTCGTCGATCTCCTCGATGAGGGCCGGGATCGTGTCCCGCCCCGCGCGCTTCGAGGCGCGCCAGCGGCGCTCGCCCGCGATCAGCTGATAGCGAGCGGCTCCGATCGGCCGGACGAGAATCGGCTGGAGGACGCCGTGCTCGCGGATCGAGGCGGCCAGCTCCTCGAGCGACTGCTCGTCGAACTCGAGCCTGGGCTGCTCGGGGTTCGGCTCGATCCCGTCGACGGGGATCTGGCGGACGCCCGCGACCGGTCGGTGGTCGGCCTCCGGGTCGAGCAGGCTGATGATCGTCGGCGAGAGCTCGCGTTCTTCGGACAGGCGTCGGGCGGCGGTTCCCCGGAAGTCAGGCCTGGCCACGGTCGATCACCTCCCGGGCGAGCTCGCGATAGGTCCGCGCGGCCTCGGATGCGCGGGCGTAGGTGGTGACGGGCCGTCCGACCAGCGGCGCCTCGCCGAGCTTGACCGTGTTGCGGACGACGCTCGCGAAGATGTGGTGGTCGCCGACCGACCGGAGCTCGTCGAGCATGTCCCGGGCGAGGTTCGTCCGGCCGTCGTAGAACGTTGGAAGGAGACCCAGGATCCGCAGGTTGCGGTTGAGCTTCAGGCGGATCGTGTTGATGACCTTGACGAGGTTGTTGAGCCCCTTCATCGCGTAGAACTGCGTCTGGACCGGAATGATCACCGAGTCCGCCGCGACGAGCCCGTTCACCGTCAGGAGGCCGAGGTTCGGCGGACAGTCGATGAGGACGAAGTCGTAACCGTCGAGGGCCGGCTCGAGCGCGTCGCGAAGGACCGATTCGCGACCGAGCATCGTGAACAGCTCGCCCTCGGTCGAGGCGAGATCGATGTGCGCCGGCGCGACGTCGATGCCTGCGGTCTCCGTCGGCAGGATCACCTCGGGCAGCGTCGAGCGACCGTCGGACAGGACGTCCGCCATCGACCGCTCAACGGTGTTGAGATTGATACCGACACCGACGGTGAGGTTCGCCTGCGGGTCCATGTCGACGCACAGGACGCGGTAGCCGTCCTCGGCGAGGGCGCCCGCGAGGTTGATCGCGGTGGTCGTCTTGCCGACGCCGCCCTTCTGATTCGCGATCGCGATCACAGTCGTCACGGGCACACCTCGCAGCGTGAGAACGCCCGTCGCGCGGATGACGGGATCGGACGGGAACGCGGCGATGCTACCGCAGCACCTCTGTCGGTGGACGACGAGGTTTTCCACAGGATCGGCCAGTTGTGCACCGGATTTGTGGATAGTCGCGGCGTCGATCGGAATGCCGAATCCGGCCTCCCATCGTCACCGAAAACGCGAACCGATCGGCATGTTGCGGCGTTCTCGGCGGCGCGTCCCGGGTGACTATCATCCGATTCTGCGACCCGAACCAGCCGCCGCTGAATCCGAGGCGCTGTGCGCCGGCCCGTGTCTTTGCGCACGGACAGCCCGAGCGGCCGAAGCGAGGAGCCCGCGTGCCGACCAACGAGGATCGACTGGAGCGCCTGGAGCAGATGCGAGCGGAGGCCCTCCAGGGTGGGGGACCCGTGCGTGTCGAACGACAGCACGCGTGGGGCAAGCTGACTGCCCGCGAACGCCTCGATCTGCTCCTCGACCCGGGCTCGTTCCGCGAGCTCGACGCGTTCGTCGTCCACCGCGCCGGCGGCTTCGGCCTCGACCGCCAGCACTTCCTCGGCGACGGCGTCGTCACCGGCCACGGCACGATCGACGGTCGGCTCGTCTTCGTCTTCAGCCAGGACTTCACGGTCTTCGGCGGATCGTTGTCGGAGGCGTACGCCGAAAAGGTCTGCAAGATCATGGACCTGGCGATGAAGGTCGGCGCGCCTATCATCGGCCTCAACGACTCCGGCGGCGCGCGCATCCAGGAGGGGGTCGCTTCGCTCGCCGGCTACGCCGAGATCTTCACCCGGAACGTCCTCGCGTCCGGCGTCGTGCCGCAGATCTCGGTGATCATGGGACCGTGCGCCGGGGGCGCCGTCTACTCGCCCGCGATCACCGACTTCACGGTGATGGTCGAGGGCACGAGCTACATGTTCGTGACCGGCCCGAACGTCGTGAAGACGGTGACCCACGAGGAGGTCGATTCGGAGTTCCTCGGCGGCGCGACCACCCACACGACGAAGTCGGGCGTCGCCCACCTCGCCGCGTCCGACGAAGCCGAGAGCCTCGACCTCGTCCGCCGGATCCTCGCCCACCTGCCCCAGAACAACCTCGAGGATCCGCCGCTCCGCGCGACGGCGGATCCGGACGACCGCGCCGATCCGGACCTCGACTCGATCGTCCCCGACGACCCCGCGAAGCCGTACGACATGAAGGGCGTGATTACGCGCGTCGTCGACGACGCCGAGTTCCTCGAGATCCAGCCCGGCCTCGCCATGAACATCGTGACCGGGTTTGCGCGGCTCGGGGGGCGGAGCGTCGGAATCGTCGCCCAGCAGCCGGCCGTCCTCGCCGGCGCGCTCGACATCGATTCGTCGGTCAAGGCCGCCCGCTTCGTCCGGACCTGCGACGCCTTCAACGTCCCGCTCGTCACGTTCGTCGACGTTCCGGGCTTTCTGCCCGGCGTCAAGCAGGAGCATGGCGGGATCATCCGGCACGGGGCCAAGCTCCTGTACGCCTACGTCGAGGCGACGGTCCCGAAGCTCGCGGTCATCACCCGCAAGGCGTACGGCGGCGCCTATGACGTCATGAGCAGCAAGCACGTCCGGGGCGACCTCAACTTCGCCTGGCCATCGGCCGAGATCGCGGTCATGGGCGCAGAAGGCGCGGTCAACATCATCTTCAAGGACGCGATCGGGGCGGCCGACGATCCGGCCGCCGAGCATCGCCGCCTCGTCGACGAGTACGAGGCCGAGTTCAACAACCCCTACATCGCGGCGAGCCGGGGCTGGATCGACGAGGTGATCCGGCCCTCCGAGACGCGCTCGCGACTCATCCGCGGCCTCGAGATGCTCGCCGACAAGCGCGAGACGAACCCGCCGAAGAAGCACGGCAACATTCCCCTCTGAGGTCCGAGCGTGTCTTTGTACAAAGACGGCGGCCGGCTGTGAGCGACCGAGACCGACCGTTCCGTCGGCTCCTCGTCGCGAACCGGGGCGAGATCGCCGTCCGGATCATCCGCGCCTGCCGCGAGCTCGGGGTCGAGACCGTCGCGATCTACTCCGACGCGGACGCCGCCGCCGCCCACGTGCGGCTGGCCGATGCCGCGGTCCGGATCGGGCCACCGCCGGCGACCGAGAGCTACCTCCGCCTCGACCGGGTCGTCGAGGCGGCGGTCGAGACCGGCGCGGAGGCCGTCCATCCCGGATACGGCTTCCTCGCCGAGCGCGCGGCGTTCGCCCGGGCCTGCGAGGAGGCCGGCCTCGTCTTCGTCGGACCGTCGTCGGCGGCGATCGAGGCGCTCGGCGACAAGCTCGCGGCGCGACGGACCGCCGCGGCCGTCGGGGTCCCCTCGGTCCCGGGCACGCTCGAGGCACTCCCTGTCGATCGACCCGACGAGGTCGGGCCGATCCTCGAGATCGCGGAGCGGATCGGGTTCCCGGTCATGGTCAAGGCGGCCGCCGGTGGCGGCGGGCGAGGGATGCGCCGCGTGGACCGGGCGAGCGACTTGCCCGCTGCCCTGGCCGCAGGCAGCGCCGAGGCGGCGTCGGCGTTCGGCGATGGATCGGTCTACCTCGAGCGCGTCGTCGAGCCTGCCCGCCACGTGGAGGTTCAGCTGCTCGGCGACGCCGACGGGACCGTCGTGGCGCTCGGCGAGCGCGACTGTTCGGTCCAGCGCCGTCATCAGAAGCTCATCGAGGAGGCGCCGGCGCCGGGCCTCGACCGCGACGCGAGACGCGATGTTCACCGCCGGGCGGTCGCGGTCGCGAGGGCTGCGGGGCTCACGAACGCGGCCACCTGCGAGTTCCTCTACGACGGGGACGAGTTCTACTTCCTCGAGGTGAACACGCGGCTCCAGGTCGAGCACGGGGTGACCGAGCTCGTTGCCGGCCTCGACATCGTCCGCGAGCAGCTCTGGCTCGCCACCGGTCGTCCTCTCTCGGACGAGGCGCACGCCGCAGCGGCGCGGGCGGCCGAGCCGTTCGGCCACGCGATCGAAGTCCGGATCGCGGCCGAGGATCCCGCGCGGGCGTTCGCGCCGACGCCCGGGACCGTCACTCGCTGGGTGATGCCGTCGGGACCGGGCGTGCGGGTCGACACCGCGATCGGGGTGGGGGACCGCGTCCCGGCCGAGTACGACAACCTGATCGCCAAGCTGATGGTCCACGCGGCAACGCGCGGCGGCGCCCTCGACCGTCTGTCGCGCGCGCTCGACGAGCTCGAAGTAGGCGGCATCCAGACCACCGTCCCGTTCGATCGGTTCGTCGTGGATGAGCCCGACTTTCGCGCCGGCCGGCTGTCGACCGCCTACGTCGCGGAGCACTGGGACGGCGAGTCCCGAAAGGCCGCGTCGGCGCGCGCCGCCCAGCTCGCGGTGGGTCTCGCGGCAGTCACCGAGCTCAGCGGCCCGCTCGGGACCGCTGGCGAGCCCGAGAGATCGCCCTCCCCGCCTGCTGCCGCCGCCGGCGGCGCCGAACGGACATCCCCGTGGCGTCGTGCGGCACGCGTCGCGATCCGGGACGGATGGCCGGGTTGAGCGGCGAGCGCGCGCTCGCTGCGGGCGAGCCGCCCGACCCCGACGGGCGGGGGGCGGCCCCGTCCGACTCCCCGCCCGACCCCAGCGCCGTCCGGGTCGCTCTCGGTCCCGCGACGTCGCCGACCGACCCGCGGCCGATCGTCGTCGGCCCGTTGCCGGAGCCGATCCTCGCTCCGTCCGGCCACCTCGCCGGGATGGGTCTCCTCGGCGGGAGCCCGGTCTCACGCGCGGGCGACCACGACGGGCAGGGCTCGCCGCACGACGCGACCGCGACGAGGGACGCACCTGGGCAAGCCGAGGACGGCGACGGCCTCGTGGTCTCCGAGGTCGCCGGCGCGGACGGCCCGACCGCCGTCGTCGACGGCGTGCCCACCGCGCTCCGGCTCGTGCGACGTGGCCGCGAGCGGGCGACGCTCGTCGAGGGCACCGGCCCGGAGAGCACGCGGCATGCGGTCCTCTTCACGTCGCGGCTTCCCGGAGCGGACGGGATCGAGCGCCGCGAAGTCGTCGTCGACGGCTGGCGGATCGACGTCGAGGTGGAGCCGGCGCGTCGGGCCGCCCTCCGCGAACGGGCGAGACGCGGCGGCGCGAGGGCCGCCCACGGCGGCCCGACCGAGGTCCACGCGATCATCCCCGGGCGCGTCGTCTCGGTCTCGGTCGGCCCCGGCGACGCCCTCGAGGCCGGCCAGCAGATCCTCGTCGTCGAGGCCATGAAGATGCAGAACGAGCTCCGGGCGCCGCGAGAGGGGACGGTCCGCTCGGTCGCCGTCGCCATCGGCACGAACATCGAGGTCGGCGACCTGCTGCTCGTCATCGAGTAGGCTGCCCGGCGATGGGGACGAGGGAGGATCCGGGGCGTGAGCGCTGGCGGGCGAGCACCCGGCGGCGCGCGCTCGAGGCCGCGCCCGAGCGGCGGGCGCGATTCGAGACGACGTCGGGGATCGAGATCGCGGACCTCTACACGCCGGCCGACACGGCCGAGCTGGACGAGGCTCGGGACCTCGGCCGGCCCGGCGAGTTCCCGTTCACCCGCGGTGTCCAGGCCACGATGTATCGCGGCCGGCTGTGGACGATGCGCCAGTACGCCGGCTTCGCCACCGCCGAGGAGACGAACCGTCGGTTCCGGTACCTCCTCGAGCAGGGCCAGACCGGGCTGTCGGTCGCCTTCGACCTGCCGACCCAGATGGGCTACGACTCCGACGCACCGGAGGCCGAGGGGGAGGTCGGCCGGGTCGGGGTGCCGATCTCGAGCCTCGCCGACATGGAGGCGCTCCTCGACGGCCTGCCGCTCGCCGAGGTGAGCACGTCGATGACGATCAACGCGACCGCGCCGATCCTGCTCGCGCTCTACGTCGCAGTCGCGGAGAAGCAGGGCGTCCCGCGAGCCCGCGTCAGCGGCACGGTCCAGAACGACATCCTCAAGGAGTACATCGCCCGCGGGACGTACATCTACCCGCCGCCGGCCTCGATGCGGCTCGTGACCGACATTTTCGAGTTCGCGGCCCGCGAGCTGCCCCGCTGGAACACGATCAGCATCAGCGGCTACCACATGCGCGAAGCGGGCGCGACGGCGGCCCAGGAGCTCGCGTTCACGCTCGCCGACGCGATCGCCTATGTCGAGGCGGCCGTCGAGCGCGGGCTCGACGTCGACGCGTTCGCCGGCCGGCTCAGCTTCTTCTTCGCGGCCTGGAGCGAGCTCTTCGAGGAGGTCGCGAAGTTCCGCGCGGCCCGCCGGATGTGGGCCCGGATCATGAAGGACCGCTTCGGGGCACAGAACGAACGTTCGATGACCTGTCGATTCCACGTCCAGACGGCGGGTTCGAGCCTGACCGCGAGCTCGATCGACAACAACGTCGTCCGGACGACCGTCCAGGCGCTCGCCGCGGTCCTCGGCGGCGCGCAGAGCCTCCACACGAACGCCCGCGACGAGGCGCTCGCGCTGCCGACCGAGGAGAGCGCCCGCCTCGCGCTCCGTACCCAGCAGATCCTGGCCCACGAATCGGGCGTGACCGAGACGCCTGACCCGCTCGCTGGCTCGTACTTCGTGGAGACGCTCACGAACGAGCTCGAGGCGGCGGCGAACGACTATCTCGCCGAGATCGACGGGTTCGGCGGGACGCTGCAGGCGATCGAGGCCGGGTTCCAGCAGCGCCAGATCCAGGAGGCCGCGTACCGGACGCAGCAGGAGATCGAGGCCGGGGAGCGGGTCGTCGTCGGCGTCAACCGGTTCCGCGACGACGCCGCGGCGGCGTCGAAGCCGGCGCTCCAGCGGATCGATCCGGAGGGCGAGCGCCGCCAGGTCGAGCGGGTCCGCCGCGTCCGGGCCGAGCGGGACCCGGCGGCGTGGTCACGGGCCCTCGACCGCCTCGACGACTGCGCTCGGGGCGGCGAGAACGTCATGCCGGCCCTCGTCGAGGCCGTCGAGGCCTACGCGACGCTCGGCGAGATCAGCGACCGGCTCCGGGTGGCCTTCGGCGAGCACCGCGAGCTCGTGACGGTATGAGCGCGCCGCTCACCGAGCGCCAGGTCGGCGAGGTCCTCGGGCCGTCTCGCGTCCACCACGTGGCGCTCATCGTTCGGTCGATCGAGACGTCGCTCGTGCTCTGGCGCGACCAGCTCGGGCTCGTGCACGAGAGGACGATGGAGATCCCGTCGGACGGCGTCCGGATCGCCTTCCTCGGGGTCGGCGAGTCGAAGGTCGAGCTCGTCGAGCCGACCGATCCCGCGACGGGCGTTGCCCGCTTCCTCGAATCGAAGGGCGAGGGGTTCCACCACGTCTGCCTCGAGGTCGCGGACCTCGCCGCCGAGCTCGACCGGCTGGCCGCGGCCGGCCTCGAGCTGATCGACGCCGCGCCGCGCCGGGGCGCCGAGGGTCCCGTCGCGTTCATCCATCCCCGCAGCGGTGGCGGCGTCCTCGTCGAGCTGATCGAGGCGCCGGGGGGTCCCGCCTGGGTCCGTCTCGGGTTCGGAGCCTAGGCGTCCCTCGGCCCGGTGTGGTGCCGACCGTGGCGTCAGCCGCGGTAGCCGGCCTCGCGGAGGAGGGCGGGGATTTCCGTCGGCGACCCGGCGACGCGGAAGCCCGCGGCCTCGAGCGCCTCGACCTTCGACGCCGCGGTTCCCCGCCCGCCCGAGACGATCGCCCCGGCGTGGCCCATCCGGCGGCCCTCCGGCGCGGTCCGGCCGGCGATGAAGGCCACCTTCGGGACGTCGGGGAGGTGCTCGGCGGCGAACGCGGCCGCGTCCTCCTCGGCCGACCCGCCGATCTCGCCGATGAGCACGATCGCCTCGGTCTCGGGGTCGTCGGCGAACAGCCCGAGGATGTCGGTGAACGTCGTGCCGATGATCGGGTCGCCGCCGATCCCGACGCACGTCGACTGGCCGATCCCGGCGTCGGTCATCGCCTGGACGGCCTCGTACGTGAGCGTGCCGCTGCGCGAGACGACCCCGACGTGACCCTCGGCGTGAACGGAAGCGGGGATGATCCCGACCTTCGCCATGCCCGGTGAGGTCGCGCCGGGACAGTTCGGACCGATGAGGCGGGCGCCGGCTCGCCGGACCTCCTCGACGACCGGGACCATGTCCAATGCCGGGATCCCCTCGGTGATGCAGAAGATCGTCCGGATGCCGCCGGCGACACACTCGAGGACCGAATCCGGCGCGCCCGCGGCGGGCACGAAGATGCAGGCGGCGTTCGCGTCGGTCGCGACGACCGCATCGGCGACGGTGTTGAACACCGGTACGCGACCGTCGAGCGCGGTCTGGCCGCCCTTGCCGGGCGTCACGCCCGCAACCACCTGAGTTCCGTACTCGAGCATCGCCGCGCCGTGGAACGAGCCCTCCCGGCCGGTGAGTCCCGGGACGAGGACACGGGTCGAGCGGTCGATGAGGATGCTCACGCCGCGCCGCCCGTCTCGGCCCCGACGGTCCCCGATGCCGCGCGCGACGCGGCGACCGCCTTCGCCGCCGCCTCGTCGAGGCTGGCCGC
>DASTSC010000190.1:0-1420 GCA_035760905.1 Candidatus Limnocylindrales bacterium
TACAGATGGACGATCCCTCCAGGGGTGATGAGCGGGTGAGCTTCCTCGGCTGGGGTTACTTGTCCGCGGGCACGGTCACCCGGTATGTCGGCAGGTCGTCCGGAACCTCGTCGACGTCGTCCGGGTCGACGACGTAGATGACCTCGTCGGGGTTGTCGGGCCCGTACCCCTGATCGCGAGCCCACCGGCGGGCGTCCTCCGGCAGGTCTTGCCAGGTGATCGGGCAGTCAGGGTCGGCCAGCTCGTGGCCGACCCCGCCGGCGTAGATGCCGGTGATGGCCGAGACGAGGACGTAGGTGTTCATGTCGGGTTTCCTTTCCCTTGTGATGCGAGCGAGGACGTCCGCCTCCACGACAGCGATCGCCGAGCCGATGTGGCCCGGCTCGCCCCCCTGCCAGACGACGACGCGGACGCGACCGGTGACACCGCCATTGGAGTGCAGGTCGTCCAACCTGCTGTCGAGGATCTCGCGGGCGAGCCGCTCAGGGGTGCTGCCATCGAGAGGCACAGTGTCGGTCGCCTCGTCCTTCTCGGCGTACCAGGTGCGGCCCCCATCGTCGGACACCTCGATGGTGTAGGTCACCAGCTCCATTTCCAGCCCTCGGCGCAGCATGCGCCGCGCCGTCTCGGCGAGCGACTCGCCGTCCCGCTGCACGCGCTTCAGATCCCGGCGCAGGTCGTCGGGCATGCGGAGTTGGAACCGTCCGCCGATCTCCGGGCGGCCGGGTCGTGGTGGGATCGGGGCGGCGACGGCGGCGATGTAGCCGGTGGGGACCGGCTCCCAGTCGCCGGTCACCCGCCATCCGGCGTCCGCCAGCAGGGATTCGGCCTCCCGGATGGCGTCGCCGTGGTCACCGTCGGCGGCGTCCACGCTGGTGACGGCGCTGAACAGCGGCTCGTTGGCCTCGCCGGGGGCGACGTCCTTTTCGTCGCGGAGGACGACGACGTCGGCGTTGTCCTGGTCGAGGCAGGTGGGGTCGGTGGTCAGCCACGCGACAAAGGTCATCGCTCGTCTCCTTCCAGTGATTTCCGACGCCTCAAATATAGGCGATAGAAGGGGTAAGCGACACCCTTTATCGCCGAGATGGCCGCATCTTGCCAAGATCCACAGCACGAGCGGCCCGACTGTCACCGACCCGGCGTATGCTGGGCAGCGGCCCGGGGTGCCCGGATGACCTCCCCGGCCACCACGCAGTCCCCGCGCGAGCGGGGGTGGCCCGACTGCGGTGGGCAGATCAGCCCGTCGCAGCACTGGCGGCGCGTAGTCCCCGCGCGAGCGGGGGTGTCCCAAACGAAACCGCCCCGACCCTCCCACGGAGGGCGGGGCGGTTTTGCCGTGCCGGGCCGCTACACTGCGGGTTGTCCGCTACCCGGGCACTTCTGCCGTTCACCAGGCGGCTGGTGAGGAGGAGTCGGGGCG
>DASTSC010000191.1:0-12475 GCA_035760905.1 Candidatus Limnocylindrales bacterium
CGCTCCGGGAGGATCGCCATCGCGCGCTCGTCCCGCCTGACCTCGGAGGTCGGTGCGTCGAGGCCGGGCGGCCGGGCCATCCCGACTGCGCGGCCGCCCGCTGTGTCGCCGGTGGCGCGGATCCCGCGCCGTCGAGCTCGCTCGTTCCCGTGGCCGCCGCGCTGGACGCGGTCGAGCGCCTGCTCGACCCGCCGTTCGACCGTGTCGCCTGAGCCGGTCGAGGGCAGCGCGGTCGACAGCCCCGCGGTCGACGTCCTCATCCCGACGTTCGGCCGGCCGACGGCCCTCGCCGTGACGCTCGCCGGGGTCGCCGCGCAGACCCATCGCTCGCTCCGGGTCATCGTCTCGAACCAGGACCACGCGGCGTTCCCCGACGAGGTCCTCGCCGTCGCCGGCGTGCTGCGGGCCCAGGGTCGGATCGTCGAGCTCGCCCACCACCTGCCCCGGCGGGGGATGGCCGAACACCGTCAGTCGCTCCTCGACCGAGCCACCGCGCCGTACGTCCTCTTCGTCGACGACGACGTCGTCCTCGAGCCGGACCTCGTCGCCCGGCTCGTTGCCGCGATCGCCCGCGAGCGCTGCGGGTTCGTCGGTTCGGCGCTCCTCGGCTGGAGCTTCGTGGGTGACGTCCGGCCCGCCGAGCAGTCGATCGAGCTGTGGACGGGACCGGTCGTGCCCGAGCGGGTGGTGCCGGGCTCGCCCGCCTGGGAGCGGCACCGGCTCCACAACGCCGCGAACCTCGTCCACGTCGCCCGCCGGCTCGACCCGCCGCGCTGGCCGCCCCGGCTCTACAAGGTCGCCTGGGTCGGCGGCTGCGTCCTGTATGACGCGCGGGTTCTCCGGGAGGCGGGGGGCTTCGAGTTCTGGCGCGAGCTGCCGGAATCCCATGCCGGCGAGGATGTCCTCGCCCAGCTCCGGGTCATGGCCCGCGCCGGCGGCGCCGGGCTGATCCCGTCGGGCGCGTGGCACCTCGAGCTGCCGACGACGGTTTCCGACCGACGGATCGACGCGCCGCTCGCCCTGCCGATCGAAACCCCGGGCTGATGCCGGGGTGGGACTGCCTAGCCGCGCTCGCGGTCGGGGCTGTCGAGTCGGAAGAAGTTGCTCTCGCGTCCGTCGCGACGGCGCTCCTGGAACACGAAGACAAGGTCGCGGTCCTGGAACGTCCGGAGCCAGTCGTTCCAGTCGACGGCCTGGAGCCGATCGGAGCGGCCGTTGCGTGGAAAGTCGAAACGGAGCGTCCGCGGGCGCTCGCCGTCACGCCGCATGACCGTCGCCGGCCGGGCTCCGCGCTCGTCGGCCCAGCGCCGGATCACCTCCGGGTCCCGGGTCGCGAGCGTCTGGCCGTTGCGATCGGGGCGCTCGTCGCCGTGGACCCACTTCGCCCGCAGCGTGCTCTTCGAAAGCTTGCTCGCGTGGCGCTCCATGAACCGCCGCTCGTCGCTGGTCGCGTTCGGCGCGGTGATCTCAGCGCCCTTCGTCGCCATCCCGGTTCACCTCCTTGTCGCTCGCTCCGAGGAGCGGCTCGTTCGTTGTGGGAGTCACGCCCGGCTCGGACGGCCGCATCACCCACATCGCGGTGCTGCTCTGCTCGTTCGGACCGCTCGAGGGCAGCGCCTCTCCGAACCGACGCTCCGAGGGCCGGAGCGTGGTCTGGTCGACCGACGCGAGCTCCGGTTCCGGGCGTCTCGGCACGTCGCTCATCACGCACCTCCAGCGCAAGGCTCGGCCCGGGACGGTGACGAGGGCCGAACCGACGGCGACGCTGCCTTGCAGCCGCATGGCGGTCTGGGAGCGCGCTGGCCGCGGACGCGGCAGCGGCGTGGCGGCAGGCGCGACCGCGGCTGCAGGCGCGACCGCGGCGGGAGACCCGGGTGACGCGTGATTGCAACCCCGCGCGGCAGCCGGGCGCGACGACCGGAACGCAGGGCGGGCGACGCTACCCCGAGACCGCGCCCGTTCGCCGGGCCGCGACCAACCTCGAACGTCACGCGAGCGGCCAACTGCCGTTTGCAGGAGGAGAACGATGCCGAGCGACTCGAGGCGACGTCAGCCGCCAGGCCCGCCAGCCCCTCGTCGCCCGAGCGAATCGCGGGCGAATCTCGATCCCGGCGCCTATATCGGCCGAAAGCCGGAGCGGGTGACCGAGACAGTTCCTGCCAATCGCGCCGGAGAGCGATCCGCCGAGGAGGCCGCGACGGGCGGCGCCTCGAGCGGCGCCTCGAGGACGACCGGCCCGGGCGCGTCGAGCCCGACACGCTCGCCGGACACGAACGGAGCCTCGAACCCGACGGCGGCTCCCCCGTCGCCCGAGGGCGGCCGCGCGATCGAGGGGGCGTCGGCCTCCGAGGGTGGACCAGGAGAGGCGGCGCCCGATGAGCCATGAGCACGACCTGGGGCCGGGGGCGTCCGAGGACACGCTCCGGCCCGAGGACCTTCTGGGCGCCGGCCGCGACGAGCTGCCGAGGGCGGCCGGCGGGGACGAGATCGATCCCCTCGACGAGGTCCTCGGGGACGAATCGCTCCGGAACCTGGCCGGCTTCCGGGACGCCGACGACGAGGGCGAGCCGGCGCAGCGCGACGAGGTCGACACGCTCGGGTCGATCACCGACACGGAAGTCTACGAGGGCGAGCTCGAGGCTCGGGTGCCGTACGGCGACCAGCCCGACGAACCCGTCGCCGAGAACCTCGACCTGCTGACGGAGCGGGAGTTCCGCGAGGGCGAGACCCAGGACCCGAACGTCGCCGCCGAGGAGGGCGAGATCTGGATCCCGCCGATCGATCCGCCGGTCGTGCCGGGCGAGGATGCCCAGCCGCGGATCGCGGCGGGATTCGGGGCGACGAACATGGAGGAGCCGTTCGACGCCGACCACCACAGCGACGAGAACCTGGCCGAGGACGAGCGAACCGAGCGGGTGCTCGAGGCCCTCCGGTCGGACGCCGCGACGAGCGCGCTGGCGGACGGCCTCCACGTCACGACCGACGGCGACCGCGTGTTCGTCGGCGGCGAGGTCGAGGACATCGACGACGAGGACCTCGTCATGGAGGTGGCGAGCGCCGTGACCGGCGTCGGCGAGGTCCTGAGCCTGATCCGGGTACACGCAGTCGACGAGACATAGGCATGGACGGCGACCTCGCCCGCGATCTCGCCGCCGACCTCCTCCCGCTCGCCGTCGGGATCCTGATCCTCGCGATCGTCGTGCTCGCCGTCCTCATCTGAGGCACCCGCGGACGCGTTCGCGACCGGGCAAGACACCTGCAAGACGTCGCCGCCCGACGTGACCCGGCCGCGACGCCGAGGCGCGGAGGCTTGCTCACGGCTCACGCTGCCGGCTCTGCCGGCCCTCGCCGCCGGGCTCGACCGGCGCATGTCGCCGGCTCGACCGGCTCGCAAGGAGGAATCCATGGAGACGAAGACCCGCCAGGCCGGACTCGAGGGCGAGTCGCCGGTCGACGACGCGACCTACAACCTGCTTCAGGCCCTGACCTCGAAGCTCGAGGCGATCGAGGCCTACGAGATCTATGCCCAGGACGACCCGCAGGGTGTGTTCAGCGAGCTCCTGACCGAGGAACGCGGGCACGCCGAACGACTCCTCCAGGCGCTCCGCGGTCAGTTGACGGACGGGTGATCGGCCTGACACACGACCGATAGGCGCGCCTCTCGGGGCGTAGCCCAGTCGTCGGGCCCGATAGGCGAGCCTGTGGGCCACGGGCCACAGCGCCCACCGACGGGTCATCTCGGCCCAGCCGCCAGGAGGAGTGCATGAGCATCATCGCTTGGATCGTTCTCGGCGCGATCGCCGGCTATCTCGCGGGCTTCCTCGTCCCGGGTGACGAGGGCCTGGGCGTGATCGGCCACATCGTGCTCGGGATCGTCGGGGCGCTCGTCGGCGGGTTCCTCGCCAGCGTCCTGTTCAACACGAAGCCCGTCGATGGCCCGCTCGACATCAGCTCGATCGTGACCGCCGTCATCGGCGCCGTGATCGTCGTCGTCGTCGTCAACGCCGTCATGGGTCGCGGCCGAGCCGGCACGACCGCCTGAACCTCGGCGTGCACGCGCCCGCCGGACAGATGCCCGGCGGGCGTCGCCGTGTCCGGGCCCGAACATCGCCACCAGGAGAAGGAGCGCCATGAGCCAGAAAGTGCATTCGATCGACGTTCACGTCCCCGTCCGGACGGCCTACGACCAGTGGACCCAGTTCGAGGACTTCCCGCGCTTCATGGAGGGCGTCGAGCGTGTCGTCCAGCTGGACGACACGACCCTCGAGTGGACGGCCGACGTTGCCGGGAAGACCGAGACCTGGCGAGCGAAGGTCACCGAGCAGGTGCCCGACCAGCGGATCGCCTGGCAGAGCATCGAGGGCGCGCGGAACGCCGGCGTCGTCACGTTCCACCGGCTCGATGACGGCACGACCCGGGTGACCCTCCAGCTCGACGTCGACCCGCAGGGCGTGGTCGAGAACACCGGCGACGCGCTCGGTTTCGTCGATCGTCGGATCGAGGGCGACCTCGAGCGGTTCAAGACGTTCATCGAGTCGCGCGGCGCGCCGACCGGCGCCTGGCGTGGCGAGGTCGAGCAGTCCAAGACGCAGTAGCGCGGCCCGGCCCTGGCTGGGCCCGTGCATGGAGACGCCGGCGGGGCGAACCCGCCGGCGTCGTCGCGTACCGGGTCGACGGCGATCGGCTGCCTAGGCCGAGGCCTTCGCCCTGGCCCCGTTCCGCGGCCGGACGTCCGTGTAGCGACTCATGAGCGTGAAACCCATGGCCGCGCTCGGGATGAGCGCGGCACCGATGAGAAGCCGCGGGGCGCCTCCGATGATGAGGCCGATCGCGATCCCGGTCGAAAGCGCGGTCCCGATCGCGAGCACCTCGTCCGGGCTCGCCTGCATCGCCGCGGTCGATTCGTTGAGCATCCCGGCCGCGCTCTCGACGGCGCTGTTCATCGCGGCGGGGGCCTGCGACGCGAGATCGCTCGCCCGGCTCCCGAGGTCGCCGGCCATCGCCCGAGGGCTCATCCGCGCGCCGCCGTTCGTCAGGGCATCGCCGCCGTTCATCGTTGTCTCGTCGGCCATCATCCGCCTCCTTCGGTTGGGCTGTGGAACCGACAGTAGGGACGAGGACGCACGGTCGGCGCGCATCGGCCGCGCTCGCCGCTTGCAGTGGCATTCCACGCCCCGCAACGCGACCGCCCGCCTGCAATGCGTCCGTCGCCTCCGGCGGCCGGACCGGGACCCGACCGCGACGAAACCACCCCTACGGTCGTCTCCGCGGGCAGTCGACCCGCACCACGGAGGAGTCGAGATGGACGACATGAAGAAGGGCTACCGAGAGGCCGAGGAGAAGGCGAAGGAAGGTTGGCGCAACGCCGACGGCCAGAGCGTCAGCGACCGCCTCGGCAATGCCGGCGACGAGATCCGCAAGGATCTCGGCAACATGGGCGACGACGCCCGGAAGGCCGGCGACGAAGCCCGCGACGATGCGGACACGACCGACGCGATGGACACGAACACGGGCGACGCGACCAGCCGCCGCTACTAGTCCTCACCGCGAAACCTGGCGGCCCCGAGCAGGCGACTGCTCGGGGCCGCTTCGTGTCCGCGACGCCACGGCCACCACTCGCTCGTGCGCCGCGGGCTGCGCTAGCCTCGGTCGGTGCACTCCTACGACGCCGCGACCGCGCTCGTCGTCGTCGACGTCCAGAACGATTTCGCCGATCACCGCGGCAGCCTCGCCGTCGACGGCGGCGCCGCGATCGTGCCCTTCGTCGACCAGCAGGTTCGGGCGGCCCGCGAGGCCGGCGCCTTCGTCGTCTACAGCCAGGACTGGCACCCCGAGCACACGCCCCATTTCAAACAGGACGGCGGGGTCTGGCCGGTCCACTGCGTCCGCGACACGTGGGGCGCGGCGTTCCACCAGGCGCTCACCGTCGACGGACCGGTCGTTCGCAAGGGCGCCAACGGCGAGGACGGCTACTCCGCCTTCACGATGCGCGATCCCGTCTCCGGCGAGACCGTCCCGACCGAGCTCGAGGGGCTCCTCCGCGAGCGAGCGATCCGATCCGTGGTCGCCTGCGGCCTGGCGACGGACTACTGCGTCAAGGCGACCGTCCTCGACGCGCTCCGGCTCGGCTTCGAGACGTTCGTGCTCGCCGACGGGATCCGCGCTGTCGATCTCCAGCCCGGCGATGGCGACGTGGCGATCGCCGAGATGGAGGAGGCGGGCGCGACCCTCGTCCACGAGTACGACGACGGGCGCGTCCACCACGAGCAGGAGCTGTGAACGGCAGGACGGCGTCGCTCGGCGCCCTGGCCGCCGCGACGCTCGGAGCCCTGGCGGTCGCCGCCGACCGCGTGCTCGCCGGCCGCGACCGCGACGAGGTCCTCCCGGTCGATACCTTCGTCGTCGTCGACGCCCCGCCCGCCCGCGTCTGGGACGTGCTCGCGGACGTTCCAGGCCAGCCGCGCTGGATGACCGACCTCAAGCGGGTCGACCTGCTCGATCCCCCGCCGGTCAGGGCCGGCAGCCGTGCCCGTGGCCTCGTCCGGATCCTCGGCGTCCCGATCGCGGATCCCGTGACGATCACCGCGTTCGAGCCGCCGGCGCACTTCGCGATCCGCCATGACGGCGTCTTCGGCGGCGAGGGCACGATCGATCTCGAACCCGGCGCCGACGGCCGCTCGACGATCGTCCACTGGCGCGAACGCCTCGTCCCGCCGCTCCTCCCCAACCTCGCCGGCCGGCTCGAGCGGCCGCTTCTTCGGCGCGTCTTCCAGGCCGATCTCCACCGGCTGCGCCGCCTGATCGAGGAGACTGCCTGACGTGCAGCTCCACCTCGTCGACGCCACGTACGAGCTCTTCCGGGCCCACTACGCCCCCCGGCCGCCGGTCCGCGGACGCGACGGCGTTCTCCTCTCGGGCGTCGCGGGCCTCGTCTGGCAGATCCTCGCCATGCTCCGCGACGAGGGCGCGACCCACCTCGGCTGCGCGACCGACCACGTCATCGAGTCGTGGCGGAACGAGGCCTACCCGGGTTACAAGACGTCGGCCGGGATGCCGCCGGAGCTGCTCGCGCAGTTCCCGATCGCCGAGGACGCGATCCGTGCCCTCGGGCTCGTCTGCTGGCCGATGGTCGAGTGGGAGGCCGACGATGCCCTCGCGACCGCCTGCCGCCGCTGGGCCGACGACCCCGCCGTCGAGCGGATCAACATCTGCACGCCGGACAAGGACATGGCCCAGCTCGTCCGCGGTGACCGGATCGTCCTCCTCGACCGGCGCCGGCGGATCACCTACGACGAGCCCGCGGTCGTCGCGAAGTGGGGTGTCAGCCCGGCCTCGATCCCCGACTGGCTCGCGCTCGTCGGCGACGCTGCCGACGGCTACCCGGGCATCCCCGGGTGGGGCGCGAAGTCGGCGGCGGGCGTCCTCGCGGTCTACGGCTCCCTCGACCGGATCCCGCGCCACGCGAGCGAGTGGCATGTGCCGGGCGTCCGCAACGTGCCCTTCCTCGCCGCATCGCTCGAGGAGAACGCGGCCGACGTCCGCCTCTATCGCGAGCTGGCCCGGCTCAGGCACGACGCGCCGCTGCCGGAGCGGACGCCGGCGGAGCTCGAATGGCGCGGCACGCCACGCGACGAGTGGGCGGCCTTCTGCGACCGCTGGGGCCTCGACCGGCTCCGCGACCGGCCGCACCGCTGGCGCGACTGACGTGAGGCTCAGCGAACGAGCGCCAACAGCTCCGCGTGATGCGACGGTGGCACGGCGAGGACGCCGAGCGACCGGCTCTCGCCGGCGAGCTCGAACCAGCCGCCACCTTCGAGGTTCGTGACCCGCGCTCCGGCCCGCTCGGCGATGAGCCCAGCCGCGGCGATGTCCCAGGACGACAGCCCGGCCGACTGGACGAACGCGTCGAACCGGCCATTGCCGACGTAGGCGAGCGAGAGCGCCGCCGAGCCCATCGACCGTGACACCCGGATCCGCTTGCGGACGGCCCTGGCACGCGTCACGACGCGGCGGCCACCGAGCGCCATCGAGATCACGAAGTCCTCGAGGCGGTCCTTGTCGGAGACGGCGACCGGCGCGCCGTCGAGGCAGGCCGGTCCGTCGGCCGTGGCCGCGAACGTCTCGTCGCGCGTCGGGTCGTGGACGACCCCGACAACCGGCAGCCGGTCGGCGACGAGGGCGACCGAGACGCAGAAGAATGGGATCCCGTTCGCGTAGTTCACGGTCCCGTCGAGCGGGTCGACGACCCACGTCCGGCCGGCGGGTGCGGTCGCGGCCGAGCCGTCGGTTCGGGCGTGAGCTCCCGACTCCTCTGCGAGGATCGCGTCGGCCGGGAAGCGCTCGCGAATCGCGTCGAGGATCAGGCGCTCCGAGAGGTGGTCGACCTCGGTGACGACGTCCTTCGCGCTCTTGTAGTCGATCCGCTCGACACGCTCGTAGCGGTCAAGGAGGATGGCGCCGGCAGCTCGGGCGGCATCGGTCGCGAAGGCGAGCTCGGCCGACCAGTCTCCGGCCGCTGACTCGCTCGCCGCCGCGTCCGGGTGGGCGTCGATCGGTTCGGCCGTCACGGGCCGCTGCAGGTGACGGCGACCGGCCGCACGGTCGTGCCGAGCGTCGTCATGAGGGCCGAGAACGTCGCGCTCCTTCCCGCGTCGATGCGGGGCGACTCGACGCTCACGGACTCGGGTCCGATGCCCGGTGAATCGGGGTCGTAGAGCCGGCACGAGGCCGATCCGGCGCGCGTCCCGTGGTTCGCGACGACGAGCGTCACCGAAAGGCCGGGCGGGCTCGAGACGACCGCCGCGACCTGCCCGTCGAACGGGCCGATGCCGCTCAACGAGAGGCGACCGAGGACGGCGAGGATCGCGACGCCGACGGCGATCGCGAGGAAGACGCTGCCGTGGACCTGCGAGGCGGCGACGTCCTTGAGCCCGAGCGGGTTGCAGCGCTCGCAGAGGCCGACGTCGATCGGGACCTCGGCGCCGCAGCGCGCGCAGCCGTGGGTCGGGCCGGGGATCGGAGCGGGCGCGACCGCCTGCCCCGTGGTCGGTGTCACCGCTGAATTGTTCCATGGGCGTGCGTCGGGCGCCCCCGGGCCTCCCGATCCCGCCTCACCAGCGGCCGGCCGCGTCGACGAGCGCGCGGACGTCGGCCTCGGTCCGGGCCAGGAGGACGACGCCATCCGCGCCGGCGGATCGCCAGCGGGTTGCCTCGTCGAACGGGGCGGCGATCCACGGCGAGCCGGCCAGCGCGTCCTCGCCCGACCGACCGTTCTCCCAGCCGACGATCACGCGGACCTCGTCGCGACGACGGCCGGCGGCGGCGAGCGCGTCCTGGAACACGGGCAGGAGCCGATCGAGATCCTCCGGCCGGCATGTCCAGCCGTCCGCGATCCGGGCGGCAACTCCGGCGCCGGTGCGGGTCTGGCCGCCCACGACGATCGGTGGTGGCGGCGTCGGGATGGGGAGCGCGTCCGCGTCCACGAGCGGGTAGTAGGCGCTCTCCCGGCTGATCGGGCCGCCGGTCCAGAGCGCGTGGAGGACGGCGACGGCCTCCTCGAGCCGGGCGACCCGCTCCGGGACGTCCGGGTACGGCATCCCGTACATGACGTGCTCGTCGGCGAAGCCCCCGATCCCGATCCCGAGCACGAGCCGGCCGTTCGACGCCTCCTGGAGCGTCGCCGCCATCCGGGCGACGACCGCGGGATGGCGGTTCATGACGTTGAGGACGAAGGGCCCGATCGTGACCCGCTGCGTGACCGCGGCGACGGCGGTGATCGTCGTCCAGCACTCGAGCACCGGTTTCGCCGGCCGGCCGTGCCGGACGAAATGGTCCCAGCAGCGGATCCCGTCGTAGCCGGCGCCGTCGAGCCGGACCGCGGCGTCGCGCCACCAGGCGAAGCTCGTCCCGATCGTGTCGAGGGCGACCGAGACGTCGAGGCCGGCGAGGGGCATCGGTTGGCCGGGTTCGAGGCGGGTCGATGGGCAGGCCGGCGCTAGAGGCCGGTCTCGAAGAGGCGGATGTCGGCCGGCGAGATCGCGTTGTCGCCCCGCGTCGGACCGAGCGCCGTTCGTGCGCCGAGCGCGTCGAGGTCGCTCGGGAACCGCCCGACCATGTCGACGACGACCTCCCGGATCCGTTCGGCGTTTCTTGCGAACACCTCGAGGACCTCGGTCGCGCTGACGGCCTCCGTGCCGCTCTGGACGCCGGCGTCGTAGTCGGTGATGAGGGCGATGTTCACGACCGCCATCCCGAGCTCCCGGCAGAGGTAGGCCTCGGGATACTGGGTCATCGAGATGACCTCCCAGCCGGCGTCGCTGAACCACTTCGACTCCGAGCGGGTGGAGAACCGCGGCCCGTTGATCACGACGATCGTGCCGGTCTCGTGGAGCGGGATGTCGTGCTCGCGGATGACCTCCGCCGCGATCCGCCGGAGCTCCGGGTCGTAGATCTCGGCCGAACTGACGTGGGTCACGATCGGCCCGTCGTAGAACGTGTCGACCCGACCCCGGGTCCGGTCGACGAACTGGTCGCACAGGACGAAGTCGCCGGGATGGACGTTGGGCTGGAGCGAGCCCGCGGCACAGGGGCTGATGACGGCCTTCACTCCGAGCGAACGGAACGCCCAGACGTTCGCCCGGTAGTTGATCCGGTGGGGCGGGATCGTGTGGCGGCGGCCATGGCGGGGCAGGAAGACGACCCTTCGACCGGCGATGTCGGCCAGGAAGAGGCTGTCCGAGGGCGGCCCGTACGGGGTGTCGACCTTGATCTCGGTCACGTCGTCGAGGAGCGAGTAGAACCCGGAGCCGCCGAACACCCCGATCTCGGCCGAATCGCGCGCCATCCGTTCCTCCAATCCTTCGATCCGGTTCATCCGCCTCGCCCTACCGCGCGCCGAACCACTCGTCGAGCGGTGGGCTGCCTGTCAGCACGGAGAGGTCGCCGCGATCGCGGATCGCCGTCGCCGCAGCCTCGAGCGCGCGGACCGCGACCCAGGCGAGCCCGCCGCCGACGCTGATCCGCTGGGCCCCCGCCTGCGCGAGCTCGGCGACGGAGGACGCCGCGAACGCGAGCACGTTGACCGGCCGCGAGACGGCCTCGCACACGGCACGGATGTCGGGGATGCTCCGAAGCCCGGGCGCATAGAGCACGTCAGCTCCGGCCGCCTCGTAGGCCCGGAGTCGGTCGAGCGTGTCGTCGAGATCCGGGTTGCCGCGGATATGGTTCTCGGCGCGCGCCGTGAGCATGAACGGGAACGGAAGGCCGTGCGCGACCTCGGACGCGGCCGCGACGCGCTCCGCGGCGGCGCCTCGGTCGTAGATGTGCCCGCTCGGGTCGTAGTCCTCGATCGAGCCGCCCACCGCGCCTGCTTCGGCCACCCGCCGGACGGCCTCGGCGGCCGCGGCCGGCTCCGCCCCGTAGCCGTTCTCGAGGTCGACCGAGACCGGCAGGTCCGTCGCGCCGACGAGCGTCTCGACGTGACGGACGACCTCCTCGAGGGTCACCCCGCCGTCGAGGCGGCCGAGCGTGAACGCGAACCCGGAGCTCGTCGTGGCGAGCGCCCGGAACCCGAGCGCCTCGAGCACGCGCGCGGAGCCCGCGTCCCAGGGGTTCGGGATCACGAACGGCGGCCCTTCGTGGAGCGCCCGGAATGCCGCGGCCTTCTGCTCCTGGGTCGCCCGCACGCGAACCTCCCTCACGATCGGCGGGCCGAAGGCACGGCACTCGCCAGCGCGTACCGTAGCGGACGCGGCGTCCGTGACGTGCTCACGGCCGGCCGCCGGCGCGCGAACGGCGGCCGCCCGTCCCGCCGCGCGAACGGGGCCGCCCGTCCAGGCGCGCGAACCGAATCCTCCAAGCGCCTGGCGAGGATCCAAACGTCCGGCGCTTGCCGACGGCCGGCTCCGGCGCCTACCGTCCCCGCCATGACCGACCTCGTCGGGGCCGAGCCCACGCTCCTCGACCTCGCCGACTGGCGACGCCGGGTCGCGGTCCTCTACGCCGACGTTCGCCGGCTGGCCGAGGTCGACGTCGCGTCGGCCCATGCCCTCTGGCGGAGCGAGCGCGAGCGGCTCTACCGTGACCATCCCCAGTCGCCGGTGCCCGAGGCCGAACGCGTCGCCTTCCGGGCGCGCCATTTCGAGTTCGACCCGGCGCTTCGGTTCGAGGTCGTCATGGAGCTGGCTCCGCCGCCGGCGCCGGGCGCGCTGGCCCTCGAGCTGCCGAACAGCGGCGGCGATGTCGTCGCGTTTCGCCGGATCGGACGGGTCACGATCCCCTTCCCCGCGGGCGATCGGACGCTTTCGGTCTTCTGGATGGAGGGCTACGCCGGCGGCCTCTTCCTGCCCTTCCGCGACGCGACGAACGGCGCGGAAACGTACGGCGCCGGCCGCTACCTGATCGACGCGGCGAAGAGCGCCGATCTCGGTGGCGACCCGGATCGCGGCACGGTCGTCGTCGACTTCAACTTCGCCTA
>DASTSC010000192.1:0-4594 GCA_035760905.1 Candidatus Limnocylindrales bacterium
GTCACCGGCGAGCACGGGATCGGGACGGCCCGGCGCGACTGGCTCGAGCGCCAGCGGGGCGCCGACGCGGTCGACGTCATGCGCCGGATCAAGGCGGCGCTCGACCCGCTCGGCATCCTCAACCCGGGCAAGGTCCTCTAGTCCCAGCGGGTCTCACGGCAGCCCGGAAGCAGAGCCCTTCCCGTGCCCCTCGTCGAACACCCACTCTCCGACGAGGTGCGCGAGCTCCCGGCGCCCGCTCCTGCCGTAGTCGTCGGGATCGAGACCCTCGGAGGCGAGGATCAGGTCGACGGACCGGTCGACAGTGGCCGGCGGGTTCTGGAGGAGGAGGTCGGCGTCGATCGAACAGAAGCCATGTCGTCGGCACAGTTCGAGCAGCAGGCCATCGATGCGGGTCGTGGGCTTCTGCGGCATTCGGCAAGCCTGAGCCTCAACGTCGGCATTCGCAACGCACTCGGGTGGATGATCGGTCCGAATCGGTCGACTAGAGTTCCCGGCAATGCCGTTCCTCGAACCCCGATCCTGCTTCCTTGCGATCGATCTCGGCACGACGGACCTCAAGGTCGGGGTCGTGGCCGCGGACGACGGGAGGTTGCTCGCCCTCGAGCGGGCCCCCGCGCCGGTCGCCGAGCCCGAGCGGTGGTGGGCCGCGGTTCGATCGCTCGTGCCGATCGCACTCGGCCGCGCTGGTGTCGGGGCGACAGACGTGCGCGCCGTGTGCGCGGACGGCCACGGGCCGACGTGCGTGCCATGCGACGCGGACGGGCAGGTGGTCGCCGAGGTCGTGCCCTGGTCGGACGGACGGGCGGCGACCGAGGCATCGGAGCTGGCCGCCGCGACCGGCCTCGGCACCTGGGCACTCTCGATCCTGCCGGCTGCCGCATGGCTGGAGCGCAACCGTTCGACCGACGCCGGCCGGGTCCAGTGGTACCTGAATAGCTGGGAGTGGCTCGCGCTCCGGCTCTCGGGGATCGCGGGCCGGACGCGATCCGCTGGGCAGCTCCTCGCGGATCCAACTGAGCCGTCCCTCGCAGCTGTCGTGGACCCGTCGAAGACGCCTGAGGGCGTGGATGCGGGCACGGTCATCGGCGGGCTCCGCGCCGACGTCGCGGCCGAGCTCGGCCTCGAGGCGGGGACGCCGGTGGTTGCGGGGTTGAACGATGCGTTTGCTTCGTGCCTCGGCATCGGCCTGCTCGAGCCCGGCGATGGCTACGACGCCGGTGGCTCGGCCGGCGGGTTCGCCGTCTACACCGACCGCCCGGTCGAGGTGCCCGGGGCCTTCTCCGCGGCGGCGCCCGTGCCGGGTCGGTGGTACGTGGGCGCGGTGATGAACGCGACGGGGCGGGCGCTCGAGTGGCTCGCTTCCTCGACGGCAACCTCGGCCGCCACGCTGCTCGACGAGGCCGCCGCGGTGCCCGCGGGAGCTCGCGGCCTCGTGTTCCTGCCGTACCTCGCGGGGGAGCGGTCACCGCTCTGGGATCCCGCTGCCCGGGGCGCATTCGTCGGCCTGACCCTCGGCCATCGCCGGCCCGAGCTGGCGCGAGCCGTGCTCGAATCGGCCGCCCTCGCCCTTCGACATGTGGCCGAGCCGATCCTCGCCGCCGGCGTCCCGATCCGCGAGCTCCGCGTCTCCGGCCGTCCCGCAGAGAGCCCGACCTGGAACCGGATCAAGGCGGACGTCACGGGTTTTCCGGTCGGTGTCCCCGCCGTCCCCGAGGCCGCCCTCGTCGGCTGCGCGGTCCTGTCGGCGGTCGCGATCGGGTTTGACGCGAGCATTCCCTCGGCGATCGGGCGGATGGTTCGAGTGGTCGATCGCCTGGAGCCTGACATGGCCCTCCGCCCGACCTACGACCAGCTCTTCGACGTCTACTGTCGACTTTCCCGCGACCTCCTGCCGGCGTCGCACGCGCTCGCCTCGGTGCCGTGAGCGTCGGATCGGACGAGCCGGCGGAGGTGCCGGAGGCGGCGCGAGGCGTCCCGCTCCGCCCGCCGTTCGCACTCCGCGGACGCGTCATCTCGCCGCTCGCCGCGGGCGGAACGCTCGAGCTCGCCGATGGTGTCGTAGAGGTCGATGCGGGTGGGCGCATCGCGACCGTTCGGGCGTGGGAGGACGTAAGCGTCGATGCGTCTCGGCGCATCGTTGACGTTCGACCGGCGATCGTGCTCCCCGGCCTCGTCGACCTCCACGCCCATCTGCCCCAGATCGGGAATGCGGGACGAGGGTTCGGGCTCGACCTGCTGAGCTGGCTCGAGCGGGACATCTTTCCGCTCGAGCGCGGCTTCGATCGGGCGACAGCCGAGGCCGTTGCGCCTGCGGCATTCGCCGCGTTCGCCGCGGCCGGCACGACGACCGCGGTCCTCTACGGAGCCGTCTACGCGGCATCGATCGACGCGTCGTTCGAGGCGGCGGCCGCGCACGGGATCCGGGCGGTGATCGGCAAGGTCATGATGGACCGGCTCCGCTACGACGACCGGCTCCCGGATGCGGAGGTTCTCGAGACCTCGCTTCGCGAATCGGCGGAGCTGTGCGGACGCTGGCACGGCGCCGACGACGGCCGGCTGCGGTACGCTTTCACGCCGCGGTTCGCCGTCTCGTGCTCGGCCGAGATGCTGCGCGAGTCGGCCTCGCTCGCCCGCTCGGCCGACGCCTACTGGCAGACGCACCTGTCCGAGGACCGCGGCGAGCTGGCCGAGGTCGCACGGCTCTTTCCCGAGGCGCTCGACTACCTCGACGTCTACGACCGAGCCGGCGGGCTCGGCGAGCAAACGATCCTCGCCCACGCGATCCATCTGTCCGACCGCGAGGTCGAGCGCCTCGCGGAGACCCGGACGCGTGTCGCCCACTGCCCGGCGTCGAACCTCTTCCTCGCCTCGGGGGTCATGCCGCTCGCGCGGTATCTCGAGGCGGGGCTGGTGGTCGGGCTCGGGTCGGACGTCGCGGCTGGGCCCGACCTGTCGATCTTCGGAGCGGTGCGCGTCGGCGCATACACGCAGAACGCACTGCGGGTCGCCGGCGACCCACGGCCGATCCTCGGGCCGCTCGAGTGGCTCCGGCTGGCGACGCTCGACGGCGCCCGGGCGCTCTCGCTCGACGACATCATCGGCTCGATCGAGCCGGGGAAGGAGGCCGACCTCCTCCTGGTCGACCCGCGGCTGACCGACCCGCTCCACGTCGACGGCAATCCTGTCCTTGGGCCGGGCTCAGCCGAGGCCGACCCGAGCTCGCTCATCTCCCGGCTCGTCTTCCGCGCCCACCCGTCGATGGTCCGCGGCGCCTGGGTCCGCGGCCGCCTCCTGCCGGGCCCGCCGGGCCGGATCGACCCGTGACCGCCGCCGCCCGCGCCCTAGAGCACGATCAGCGCCGACTGCCGCGCGAGCTCGCCCTTGCCGAGCAGCCGAAGAGCCGTCCTCGTGTCGACGGGGAAGCCTGCCCTCCAGGCGTCCGGCGACGCCTTGAGAGCCATACGGTTCGTCCGTGTGTCGGCTACGAGCAGGATGACCCGCTGCGCGCCGCTGTCGCGCGCCTTGAGGTTCGTCCTCCGCTCGAGCGCCTGGAGGTCGCTCAGTCGGGCTTCAGCGTCGACGGGCACCCAGTCGTGGGCGGTGCTGATCACCGCGTCCCACGAGCGCAGGTCGCCCTCGATCGGCAGCGTGACCTCGGTACGCCAAACCAGCGAGTCGTGGAGCCTGGGCCGGAAGCGGCCGAGCAGCGCCAGCTGCGGTGCATCTCGGAGCGGGGCTCCGGTCGGATACAACCTGAGGCTCGGCTCGAGGCCGACGACGTCCGCCACCAGCGCGAGTCGCTCCGTCGAGATGTCCTCCAGTCGGCCGAGCTCGAGCCGGCGGATCGCAGACTCGGACACGCCGGTTGCCTCGGCCACGGCGCGGCGCGAAAGCCCAGCCAGCTCCCGCGCGCCCAGCAGCTCGCGACCGGCCGCCGCGACCTGGTCTGCAATTCGTCGTTTCGCTCGTTCACGACGACCGACCCGAATGCTCAACGAGTCGGATCATCGCGGCGCCCGATCACCCGCGGCATATCGGCGCGTCACCGTCCGGCCGAGCTGCCTCGCGAGGAAGGAAATCTGCCGCTGAGTGGCGGCTATGACGGCCGAATTCGACTGCGCGTCGCTTTCGACACGATTTCCGCCACCGAGCGCACGACACCGCGGCCGGCGACGTGTTCGTCAGTCCGTTCAGCCACTGGCCGACCGATTTGTCGGCGGTCCGCCAGCTGTTCGTCCGTTCCGCCATTGAACGGCGGATGGCCAGCTTCCGGGCAGGCTGCAGCGGCCTGATGGATGCCGTGGATGTCGTGATCACGAACGGCACGATCGTGGACGGCACTGGTGGGCCGGCACGGTCGGGCACCGTCGCGGTTCGCGAGGGACGCTTGGCCATCCTGGCGCCGGATGCGCCACTCCCCGCCGCGGCGCGCACGATCGACGCCACCGGTCGGGCCGTCGCGCCCGGGTTCATCGACCTCCACTCGCACAGCGGCCTCGTGCTGTTCGCCGACGGCCGGCACGAGCCGAAGGTCCGGCAGGGCGTGACGACCGAGGTGATCGGCGTCGACGGCCTCAGCTACGCCCCGTTC
>DASTSC010000193.1:0-4372 GCA_035760905.1 Candidatus Limnocylindrales bacterium
GTCACCGGCGAGCACGGGATCGGGACGGCCCGGCGCGACTGGCTCGAGCGCCAGCGGGGCGCCGACGCGGTCGACGTCATGCGCCGGATCAAGGCGGCGCTCGACCCGCTCGGCATCCTCAACCCGGGCAAGGTCCTCTAGGGCCCGTGGCCGTCGCCCGCTCGCGGCCCTCCTTTCTCGCGATCGACCTCGGCTCGACCGACCTCAAGGTCGGCGTCGTGGCCGCCGATGACGGCTCGCTGCTCGCGCTCGAACGGGCGCCAGCGCCGGTCGCCGACCCCGACCGGTGGTGGGCCGCGGTCCGATCGCTCGTGCCGATCGCGCTCGGCCGCGCCGGGGTTGCGGCGGCCGACGTGGGGGCGATCTGTGCCGATGGGCACGGGCCGACGTGCGTGCCGTGCGACGCGGACGGGCACGTGGTCGCCGAGACCGTCGCCTGGTCGGACAGGCGACCCGCGGCCATCGCCGACGAGCTGGCCGCCGCGACCGGTCTCGGCGCCTGGGCGCTGTCGATCCTGCCGGCGGTCGCCTGGCTGGAGCGCAACCGGCCGACCGAGACCGCTCGCGTTCGCTGGTACCTCAACAGCTGGGAGTGGCTGACGCTGCGGCTGTCGGGGGTCGCCCGGCGGACGCGGTCGGCCGGGCAGGTCCTCGCCGATCCCGCGGTGCCTTCGCTCGCGGCCGTCGTCGACCCCGCGAAGACGCCGGACACCGTGGACGCGGGCACGGTCGTCGGCGGGCTGCGGGCCGACGTCGCGGCCGAGCTGGGCCTTTCCGTGGGAACCCCGGTCGTCGCCGGCTTGAACGACGCGTTCGCATCGTGCCTCGGGATCGGGCTGCTCGAGGTCGGGGATGCGTACGACGCGGGCGGGTCGGCCGGGGGTTTCGCCGTCTACACGGACCGGCTCGTCGACGTGCCGGAGGCGTTCTCGGCGGCCGCCCCCGTCCCCGGCCGCTGGTACGTCGGCGCGGTGATGAACACGACCGGGCGAGCCCTCGAGTGGCTGGCCGCGATCACCGCCGCGTCGACCGTCGCGCTCCTCGAGGAGGCCGCCTCCGTAGCGCCGGGCGCCGACGGGCTCGTCTTCCTGCCGTACCTCGCCGGCGAGCGCTCACCGCTCTGGGATCCGGCGGCCCGCGGTGCGTTCGTGGGCTTGACGATCGGCCATGCCCGAGCCCACCTCGCCCGGGGAGTGCTCGAGTCGGCAGCGCTCGCGCTTCGTCACGTGACCGCGCCGATCATCGCCGCCGGCGTCCCGATCCGCGAGCTGCGCGTCTCCGGTCGACCCGCGGAGAGCGCGACCTGGAACCGGATCAAGGCCGACGTGACCGGCTTCCCGGTCGCCGTCCCGGCGGTCCCGGAATCGGCGCTCGTCGGCGGCGCGATCCTGTCGGCGGTGGCGATCGGGCTGGAGCCGGGCGTCGGCGCCGCGATCGGCCGGATGGTTCGGATCGTCGAGCGCATCGAACCCGATCCCGGCGTCCGGCAAACGTACGACCGGCTCTTCGAGGTCTACTGCCGGCTCTCGCGCGACCTCCTGCCGATCTCGCACGCGCTCGGGTCGGATCGGTGAGCCCGGCCGTCCCGAAGAGCGCTTCCGGCGAGGTTTCCGATCGCTTCCCCTCGCGACCGCCGTTCGCGCTCCGGGGGCGGATCGTCTCGCCCCTCGGGAACGGCGGGAGTCTCGACATCGCCGACGGCGTCGTCGAGGTCGATACGCGTGGGCGCATCACAGGCGTGCGCGCGTGGGAGGACGTCGCCGCCGTCGATGCGCGTCAGCGCATCACGCCCGATGGCGCGGGGGAGGTGGTTGCCGCCGTCGATGCGCGTCAGCGCATCACGCCCGATGCGTCCGCGCGCATCGTGGACATCCGCCCGGGCATCATCCTGCCCGGTCTCGTGGACCTCCACGCCCATCTGCCCCAGATCGGCAACGCGGGACGCGGGTTCGGGCTCGACCTGCTGACCTGGCTCGAACGCGACATCTTCCCGCTCGAGCGCGGGTTCGACCGGGCCGCCGCGGAGGTCGTCGCCCCAGCCGCGTTCGCCGCCTTCGCCGCCGCGGGCACGACGACCGCATTGCTCTACGGGGCAGTATTCGCGGACTCGATCGACGCATCGTTCGGAGCGGCTGCGGCCCACGGCATCCGCGCGGTGATCGGCAAGGTGATGATGGACCGCCTTCGGTACGACGATCGCCTGCCCGACGCCGAGGTCCTCGACACGTCGCTGCGCGAGTCGGCCGAGCTCTGCGCCCGCTGGCACGGCGCCGAGGATGGCCGGCTCCGGTACGCGTTCACGCCGCGATTTGCGGTCTCGTGCTCGCCCGACATGCTCCGCGAATCGGCGGCGCTCGCCGGGTCGACCGGCGCCTACTGGCAGACGCACCTGTCCGAGGATCGCGGCGAGCTCGCCGAGGTGGCGAGGCTCTTTCCCGACGCGATCGACTACCTCGACGTCTACGACCGAGCGGGCGGCCTCGGCGAGCGAACGATCCTCGCCCACGCCATCCACCTTTCCGACCGCGAGGTGCACCGGCTGACGGAGACGAGGACACGGGTGGCCCACTGCCCGGCGTCGAACCTGTTCCTCGCCTCGGGCGTCATGCCGCTCGCGCGGTACCTCGAGGCCGGCGTCGTGGTCGGGCTCGGGTCGGACGTGGCGGCCGGGCCGGACCTCTCGATCTTCGGCGCGATGCGCGTCGGTGCATACACGCAGAACGCGCTGCGGGTCGCCGGCGACGCGCGGCCGATCCTCGGGCCGCTCGAGTGGCTTCGCCTGGCGACGCTCGAGGGCGCCCGTGCCCTCTCGCTCGACGACGTCGTCGGTTCGATCGAACCCGGCAAGGAGGCGGACCTCATCGTCGTCGACCCGCGCTGGACCGACCCGTTCGGGGGCGATCCGTCGGGCGCGTCGGAACCGCGTCGGGCCGAAGCCGATCCCGGCTCGCTGATCTCCCGCCTCATGTTCCGGGCCCATCCGTCGATGGTTCGCGGCGCATGGGTCCGCGGCCGCCTCCTGCCCGGCCCGCCGGGAACGCTGGAACCGTGACCCGGCTAGAGCACGATCAGCGCCGAGGCGGCCGGCAGCTCGCCCCGACCGAGGGCCGCGAGGGCGGCCCGGGTGCCGATCGGGAAGGCCGCTCGCCACGCCTCGGGCGCGCCGCCGATCACCGCGCGGTTCGTCCGCGATTCGGCGACCAGCAGCATGACACGGCTCGCCCGGCCGTCGCGCAGCTTCAGGTTGAGCCTTCGTTCCAGCGCCTGAAGATCGCTCAGGCGCGTCTCGGCCTCGACCGGGACCCAGTCGGGTCCGTTGCGGATGACGGCGTCCCACGCCCGGAGGTCTCCGTCGTTCGGCAATCCGACCTCCGTCCTCCAGCCGAGAGACGGATGGAGCCGCGTCCGAAACCGGCCGAGCAGCCGCTGCTGCGGCGCGTCCCTGAGTGGCGCTCCGGTCGGATAGAGCTTGAGGCTCACCTCGACCCCGACGGCATCCGCCACTGCCGCGAGCCGCTCGAGCGACACATTTCGAAGCGCGCCGAGCTCGAGTCGCTCCACCGCCGAACGCGACGTCCCGGTCGCCGCCGCGACGCTCTTCCGCGTCAATCCAGCTGCGATGCGCGCCTGGCGCAGCTCGATACCGGTCCGAATCATGACGTTCCGGGCACGGCGACGAGCACGATCGGCGCGGCGTTCCCGAACAGGCATCGTCGAGATCATCGCGCTGCCGGATCACCCGGCCGTTACGTGCCGGTCCCATTGCCGGCTTCCCGAGAAACGGGCATAACGGCGAACGAAGCGAGGCGATCGCCACGATCAGGCGACGTTTTCCCGCGGGGCGGGCGCGCGAGCAACGGAACTCGCCTTCGGCTGCCGATACGCCCATTTCGCGGGAATCCCCGCGCTGCGGCCGCGCCCGAGGCCGCGCGAGCCGCGCCGGAGGCCGCGCGAGCTGCGCCCGAGGCCGCGCGAGCCGCGCCCGAGGCCGCGCGCGCCGCGCCCGAGCCCGCCGCCCCCCAGGCCGCCGTCGCTCGCCGACCGGCCGCCGCGTGATGGACGCCGCAGCCTGATGGACGCCGCCGATCTGCTGATCACGAACGGCACGCTCGTCGACGGCACGGGCGCGCCGGCGCGGCCGGGTACGATCGCGGTCCGCGACGCGCGCCTCATCCTCATCGCCCCCGACGCGCCACTCCCCGCCGCGGCGCGCACGATCGACGCCACCGGCCGGGCCGTCGCGCCCGGGTTCATCGACCTCCACTCGCACAGCGGCCTCGTGCTGTTCGCCGACGGCCGGCACGAGCCGAAGGTCCGGCAGGGCGTGACGACCGAGGTGATCGGCGTCGACGGCCTCAGCTACGCCCCGTTC
>DASTSC010000194.1:0-13565 GCA_035760905.1 Candidatus Limnocylindrales bacterium
GTCGGCGATCTTCGTGCCCGACTCGACCGTCTCCGAGGCCGCCCACGAGCCGCCGTCGGTGTGGACCGCGAAGTACATCTTGTTCGCGGCCTGGTTGCTCCACATGACGCCGATCTTGTTGCCGCCGAACTGGACGAGCGATGAGATGTCGTCGCTGTTGATCGACGACGAGCCGGTGACCCCCAGCGGCCCGAACGTCCACGTCGCGCCCGAGGTGTTGGTGGCGTGCGCGACATAGACCGTCTGCGCCTGGGTCCAGGTCGCCCAGAGGGTGCCGTCACCGGCCTTGTCGATGACGAACGTCTCGGACGACACGCCGCTCGATCCGTTGATGTCGACCGGGAAGCCCGAGACCTTCGTGTACGTCCCGGCGGCGTAGGTGAACTTCCAGAGCCGGGCCGGGCGGTTGGCCGTGTTGTGCTTCGAATCCGAGGCGATGACGTGCGACGCGACCCACAGGTTCGTGCCGTCCCAGAGGGTGTCCGCGCGTGAGTTGCTCCGGGTGTCGAGGCTGACGCCCGTGTCCGTCCAGCTGTCGGTCCCGGCGTTGTAGCGCCAGATCCGGAACTCGTCGGCGGACGACGACCAGAGGCTGCCCCACCACGTTCCGTCGTTGAACCAGAGCTTGCTCTCGGGCTTCGTGCCGGTGGACGCGTCCGACGCCCCCGAGGTCGACATGTCCTGGTGCCCGACCGGCGTGGCAGCACGGGCGATCGACGGTGCGGCCGCCATGAGCAGGATCCCGAGCGCGAACCCACCGATGGCCCGCAGAACGATCGTCAGCACGACGTGCCCCCCTCGATCAGGCCCCGGACCTTCGCACGACCGACCCGACGGTGAGCGCCAGGATCTTGAGGTCGAGCGCGAACGACATCGTCCGCAGGTAGGCGACGTCGAGCCGGAGCCGCTCGTCGAACGTCATCGAATTCCGCCCGTACACCTGCCACAGGCCGGTGATCCCGGGCACCGCCTCGAGGCGCTGAGTGTGCCACAGCGCGTACGTACTGGGTGCGAACGATGTGGGTCGCGGCCCGACGAGCGACATCTCGCCGCGGAGGACGTTGAGGACCTGCGGCAGCTCGTCGAGGCTCGTCTTCCGCAGGAACCGGCCGACCCGCGTGATCCGAGGATCGTTCGGGATCTTGAAGTCCGGCGGCGGCAGGATGTTCAGATGCTGGAGGCTCGCCTTGAGCTCCTCCGCGTTCCGGACCATCGTCCGGAACTTGTACATCCGGAAACGGACGCCGTGCCGGCCGGTCCGGAGCTGGGTGAAGACGACCGGACCCGGCGAGTCGACACGGACCGCGATCGCGATGAGCACGAGGGCCGGCACGACGACCGGCAGCGCGGCGATGCAGACGGTGAGATCGAACAGGCGCTTGACGATCGGATAGACCGGGGTCCCGCTGCTCATCCCGTGCGAGCGTCGCCGTCGAGCGACGCCAGGACGGCGGGAGCCGGCGCGGGCGCCTCGGGCGACGGGGCCAGGTGGACGACGTCGGCTCCTTGCGCGAGCCGCGCGAGGAGTCCGCCCGTCGTGAGCGCGTCGTCGGGGAACGCCGCCACGACGGGACCGCTCAGGAGGCCCTCGGCCGTCAGTCGACCGACGAGCCGGTCGGCCCCCGCCCGATCGGTCTCGCCGAGCAGCAGCATGACCTCGCCCCGCTCGAGCCAGGCGTGATCGAGCATGCGGATCCGTGCTGCCATGTCCATCACGCCGAGCCCGGCGGCCGGGCGGGCGCGGACGAGCGTGAGCGGGTGGCCGTGCCGCCTGGCGCGCTCGAGCTCGTGCGGCAGGACCCGCACGAGCGGTGGGCCTGACGGTTCGACCTTCGAACGGCCGTCGAGGATCGCCGCGGCGCCCACGACGAGCGCTGCCCCCAGCAGGACGACACCGGCGGCGGGGCTGACGGTGAACGCCACGGCGGCAGCCGCGAGGATCGAGATCGCGATCGCCGACGCGGTCAGAGCCCGGAGGCGTTCGACCTCTGGGCTCGGGCTCGTTCTGGCCGACATCTCGGTCGCCCCGTCAATCCGGGACGACCGACAACGGGATCGACACGACGCCGCGGTCCGCGACCATCGGCTCCGCAGTCGGTCGGGGCGACCGCGCCACGACGTCCCGTCCGAACGAGGCGTAGATGAAGTCGGCCGCGGCGACCGCCGCAGGGTCGAGGGCGTTGCGGCCATCGACGACGACCGCCCGACGCATCAGATGGCGCACCTCGGACCAGGCGATCTCCCGGAACGCCGGCCACTCCGTCACGATGCCGGCGACGTCGGCGCCGAGCAGGGCGTTCCGGATGTCGGCGGCGAGACGGAGGCCCGGCACGAGCCCCGCGGCATGCTCCATTGCCGACGGGATCGGGTCGTAGGCGACGACGGTGGCGCCCGCCTCGACGAGCTCCCGCGCGATGTCGAGGGAGGGTGCGTCGCGGAGGTCGTCGGTGTCGGGCTTGAAGGCGAGTCCGAGGAGCGCGATCCGGGCCTCCCGCAGATCGCCGACGAGGCTGGCGACGCGGGCGACGAACATCGATCGCTGGCGCGCGTTCACCTCGCCGGTGGCCGCGATCAACGGCATCTCGATCCCGATCGCCCGTGCCGCTCGAACCGTCATCGTCACCTGGTTCGGGAGACACGAGCCACCGAAGCCGATACCGGCCCTGAGGAAGGCGCCGCCGATGCGGCTGTCGTAGGACATGCCTCGGGTCACCTCGGTCACGTCCGCCCCGAAGGCGTCGGCGAGCAGCGCCATCTCGTTGGCGAAGCTGATCTTCGTGGCGAGGAAGAGGTTCGCTCCGAGCTTTGACAGGCAGGCCTCGATCGCGGTCATCCGGAGCACGGGTGCCTGGACACCGCGGTAGAGCCGCGTGAGCGCGTTCACGCCTCGGCCACCCGGATCGGAGGCGACGCCGATGACGATCCGGTCCGGCTCGAGGAAGTCCCTGACCGCCCGACCCTCCCGGGTGAACTCGGGGTTGAGGAGGACCGGGATCTCGCGCCGTCCGGCGTCGGTCCGGAGCTGGTCGACGATGATCTCGAGGCGGGCGACGAACTCGGGCGGCAGCGTCGACCGGACGACGAGCACCGCGTCGTCGGCCATGTGCTCGACGATCCCGGCGAGCGTGTCGACCATCGTCCGCGTCTGCCAGCCGCCGTGGCCGTCGTGCGTGCCGACGGCGACGATGACGATCTGCGCGCCGCTGACGGCGGCCGCAGCCTCGGTGGTGAAGCGGAGCCGCCCGCTCGCGAGCCCCGACTGCACGAGCTCCGGGAGCCCGGGCTCGTGGATCGGGACGACCCCGCCGGCGAGCGTCCGAACTCGCCGTTCGTCGACGTCGACGCCGACGACGTCGTGCTCGCGTTCTGCGAGCCCAGCGGCGGTGACCAGGCCTACGTAGCCCAGCCCGATGATGGTTGCGCGCAACCTACCTCCCCCGGCAGACCCGGCAGTCGGCCGTCTCGTTGACCGCTGACAGGGAGCGGTCCCCCCTTGCACGCTGGTCAGTGGCCCCGCCGAGGAAAGGGTGCGCGATGATGAACGAGGCTTGATAAGACCTGTCGACTACGGCGAGGGCACTTCGCGTAGTGCTTCTTTTATTGAGGACGCAGAGTTTACTCGGGGGTACGGTCTACCTACAATCCCTTACCCGTACGTAACAGGCCGCAAACCTCCCTTCCGCAGCCGTCTGCACACGAACGTGTTGACGGCAGGCACCATGGCCGAACACCGCAACGGGGCCCGACATTGCGAGATCTCCTCCTGGCGGCTGCGCCCGTCCTCCTCGGCTCGGCCGTCTTCTTCGGGCCGCTTGCGGCCTGGATCGCACGGGCTCGGTATCGGCGCCCCGGGCAGTGGGTCGTCTTCGGGGCCATCCTCGGCCCGGTCGCGATCGCCATCCTCCTCCTGGCCCCGCCCGGCCGCTGTCCGCGCTGCTCGGCCCCGATCGCCGGCTGGCATACCGCGTGCCTCGAGTGCGGGTTGGGGGTGCCCGCGGCCGCTCCTGCGGCAGCCGGCTCCCCGTCGGCGACGCCGTCGCCCGAGCAGCGAGCCGAGCGAGCCCCCGAGCGGCCGGTCAGCGATCTCGGACCTCCGGCCGGGCGAGCCCGGCCCCGCCGGGCCGACCTGTACGTGATCCGCTCTCCGTCGGAACCGCCCCCCGCCGAGAGCCAGTCGATGCCGGAGCGCGTGGGGGCCATCCGGGCAGTCCCGGAGTCGTTCGGTCGTCATCACGAGAGCGGTGCGTCCGGCGAGCTCCTCGCGACCGGCGTATTCGTGTCGGGCACCAGCCAGCTCGTTGCGGGCAGTCGCTACGAGCTCACCGCCCGCGGCGACGATCTCCTCATCCGCGGCCCCGTCGACGAGACGCCGGATCGGGTCCGGATCGCCCACCCGATCGAGGACCTCGACGCGACCGCGGTCCAGGACGACCTCCTGATCTCGTCGCCGGCCGGCCGCAGCCCACAGCTCGTGCTCGGGTTCCGGGCCCTCCGCGGGCGAAGCCCGGAGGAGCTCGAACGGCTCCTGTCGCACGAGCCCACCTCACGGGCGGCGGCGGACGCCGCCGACCGCGCCGACGATTCCGATGGCGGAACCGCCGGCGAGCCCCAGGGGGAGGGCGCCGAACGGCCCCCGGATCCGGACGCTGCGCCCGTCCGCCGCCGTCCCGCTGCGCGAAGCGGACGCTCCCGCCGAAGCCGTCCGGCGCCACCGCCGTCGGAGGACGGGCCTGATCGGGCGTCCGCCTGACGATGACCGGCAGGCCCGAGGACGCCCCGGGCGGTGTCGACCGCCGGCCGGAGCCCGGTCCCGAATCGCTCGCGGCCATCCTGTCGATCCTCGTCGTGCTCGCGCTCGGGATCGTGCTCGCGTTGCCGCCGGTGACCACGGGCGAGGTGCCGTCGGCGAGCGGGTCGCCGCAGCCCAGCCGCACGAGCGGCGCCACGAACGAGCCGCTCGACGTCACCCAGGCCCGCTTCGCCCTGACGGTGGTCGAGCGGCTCGTCGACGACCGAGCGGACCTCGCCGGGCTGGCCCGTGCCTCGACCCTCGACACCGTCTCGGCGGCCGCGACGATCCGGCGCATTGCCGCCGACGCCCGGGTCGCATCGGAGATGGCGGCCCAGCTCGCGCGATCGCCGCGGACCGCACGCTTCGCGGCCCGGCTGACGTCGGTGACCACCGCGGCGCTCGCCGAGGCGACGTCGGTCCTCGAGCTCTCGCCCACCTCGAACGCCACGGCCTACGGGCGGTCGACGAACCGCCTGCTGACGATCCTCGATCCGCTCCGGGCGCTGGCCGGCGACCTGACGGCCTACGTCGCGGAAGGAAGCGGGGCGTCGCCGCAGGCCTCCGTGACGCCGTCGGTCGCTGGCTCCGGTGCGCCGTCGCCCGAGCCCGGCAGGTCCGCGTCGGCATCTCCATCCGCACCAGCCGGCAGCGCCGCTCCCTCGTCCCCTCCCGGCGAGCTCCTCGTGGACGGCTCGTTCGAGCTCACGACCGGCGGGTCGTGGCAGATCGCGACCGTGCCGCCGGCCATCGCGACGAGCGACGCCGACACCGACAACCCGGCCGACGGCAAGCGCGCCGCCCGGATCTCGATTTCCGTCGGGACCGACGAGCGCGACGGCGTGTCCGTCTCCCAGGGCGGGCTCGACCTGCTCGCCGGCCGGACCTACCGGGCCGCGGTCAGCCTCCGCGCGGCGGCCGCGCGCGAGGTTCGCGTCAGGATCGTCTCCGCGAACGGGACCGCGACCTACGCCACCCGCGTCGCGATCGTCGGCCGGACGTGGACGCGCCTCGAGTTCGACTTCACCTCGTTCGTCGAGGACCCCGCCGCCGCGTTCGAGATCGACCTCGGACGGTCGACGGCGACGACCTGGATCGACGCGGCCTCCCTCGCCCCCGCCCCGGACTGACGTCTTCCCGGGGACTCCATTCAGCCCACGGCCCGTCGCTGGCGCTGCCAGGTCGCCTGGCGGACGAGCCCGTCGTTCGGGCCGACGGTCGGGCGATAGCCGAGCTGCTCCCGCGCCTTCGTCGTGTCCGCGGCGGTGTGGCGCTGGTCGCCGGGCCGCGGCGGGCCATGCTCGACGCGGGGCTCGCGGCCGAGCGCCCGGGCGAGGATCCCGATCGCGTCGAGGACCGAGATCACCTCGCCACCGCCGATGTTGTAGATCTCGCCCGCCCGGCCGCGGTCGAGCGCCGCCAGCGTCCCGGCGACGGCGTCCTCGACGTAGGTGTTGGACCGCGTCTGGAGGCCGTCGCCGAAGACCGTGATCGGTTCGTCGTCGAGGAGCGATTCCGTGAAGCGGTGGTAGGCCATGTCCGGGCGTTGGCGCGGTCCGTAGATCGAGAAGTAGCGGGTGATGACGGCGTCGAGCCCGAACGTGTCGACGTTCGCCAGCACGAGGTGCTCGGCGGCGAGCTTCGTCACGCCGTAGGGCGAGACGGGCCGCGTCGGCATCGTCTCGTCGCCGACCGCCTCGAGTCCGTAGACCGACGACGTCGAGACGTGGAGGATCCGGCGGACGCCGACGGCCCGGGCCGCCGCGAGCAAGCGCTCGACCGCGACCAGGTTGCAGCTGACGTAGAGGTCGAAGTCGGACCAGCTCCGCGGCAGGCCCGGCATCGCCGCCTCGTGGACGATCGCGTCGAGACCGTCGAGGATCGGCTCGAGGGCGGCGGTCCGGAGGTCGGCCTCCACGAACCGGAATCGATCGCTGTCCAGGAGGCCGCTGAGGTTGCCCTCCTTCGTCGGCCGCGGGTAGTAGTCGATGAACGCGTCGATCCCCACGACCTCGTCGCCCCGCGCGACGAGGGCCTCGGCGACGTGCGATCCGACGAACCCGGCGGCGCCGGTGACCGCGACCCGGCTCACGGCCGCTCGACCCGGAGGCTCGAGACCCGGAGCCCGTCGGCCGCGCCGCCGAGCGGGGTCTCGACGCAGGCCTGGTCGACCGCGGCGACGCCCGGCGTCCGCGCCGGGATCGCCGTCCTTCGAAGCGCGGCTCCGCCGTCCGCGGGCCGGACCGTGATGGAGAAGCGGCCCGTCCTCGGGGTGGCCGTGACGACGATCCGGTACGGCCTGCCAAGCTCGATCGTGCGCGTCGTCGTCACCTTCGCGGCGCCCGCGTAGTAGGCGATCTCGCCATGGCGGGTGAACCGGACCGACGCGATCTCGCCACCCGGGCCGCGGACGGACGCGACGGTCGCGTCCGAGTCGCCGAGCGCGGTCAGGCTCACGACGAACGAGAGACGGACCCTGCCGGACGCCGTCGGCGGCAGCTCGCGACACGCTCGCAACTCGCCGGTCGTGGCCGAGCGAACGAGATCGAGGCGGGTGTCGGCGCCGTCGCGGCTGAGCTGGAGGCGGCCGGTGACGGTCGACCGCGGATCGATCGTCCAGGCCGCGCCGGTCGTGTCGGACGAGAACGAGTCGAAGGTGTCGTCGACGAGGACGGACGGCGCGGCCGGGAGCGCCGCAGGGCGGGGCCCGCCGGACGCCGGGCGGGACGCCGGTAGCGCCGTCGCCGCCGGCGCGAACAGGACGTGGAAGTAGTCACCGGACGCGTCGTCGGCCGCGAGGACGAGCGACTGGCCGTCCGCCGAGGCGCGGCGGGCCACGACCGGGTCGCGAAGGTTGCCCTCGAGCGCCGCGCCCAGGATCGGCGTGCCGGGTCCCGACTCGAACGCGAGCGTCGCCGCCGGCGACGACTTCGCGAGGAGCCAGCCGCCGTCGCCGGATGGCGTGGAGACGACCGTCAGCTGCCCGTCCCCGGTCGGCACGAGGGCGAACGAGCCGGCATGGTCCTTGATCCGGTCGGCCACGGCCTGTCGCCACGCGCCGTCCGCCGAACGCACGCCGACGACGAGCCCGGGCGCGAGCGCGGCCGCGCCCTCGTTCGAGAGCCGCGCGCCGACCGCCAGCCGGTCGCCGGGTCCCGGGAGCACGGTGGCTTCGAGCTCGATCGGCGCCGACGTGACGCCGGCCAGGTCGAGCCGTTCCTCGTCCCAGCTCGCGTCCGTCGCGGGTCTGGCCACGTGGACCGTTCGGTCGTCCTGCTCGGCGTAGGCGATCGCGAGCGTCGCCGACGAGGACGCGACGGCGACCGCGGTCACGGTCGCACCGCTCGGAGCGAGCGGGACGACGCTCGACCAGCGGTGGTCGTCGCCGATCGAGTGGGCGACCCGAAGCGAGCCGTTGGCGAGGAGGGCGAGCCACAGGCGGCCGGACGGATCGCGGTCGATCCACGCCCGGGCCGGACCGTGGGCGACGACGATCGGAAAGTCCGCGTCGAGGACGAAGCGCTCGACGTCGGGTCGGTACCGGAAGCGCGTGACGAGGATCGGCTCATCGCTCCCACCGCCCTCGACGGCCGAGGCGACGAGGAGTGTCGTTCCATCCCAGACGGCGTCAGCCCGGGACGATCGTCGGGCGTCGACCACCGTCCCCGTATCGACCCAGACCTGGGCCGCCGCATCGAGCCGAGCGATGCGCCACTCGCCGTTCGCGGCCAGCAGGATCGCCCACCACGTGCCCGCGGCCGCCCAGACCCTGGCGGCGCCACGATCGTCGAGCGGGCGATGGACGCTCGAGGTCGGCCAGCCGGGGCCGCGGAAGGCGGCGACGACCGGCGGCTCGAGGCGGGTCGTCGACGGAGCGCTGCTCTCGCTCGCGCCGGTCGTCGGCGCCCCGGACGGCCGCGGGCTCGCGCCCGTGCGGCTACCGTCGACGATCGTCCAGCCGACGGCGAGAGCGACCGTGACGAGGGCCACTGCGAGCCCGACGTTCACCGTTCGTCGCAGCCGCGCGCTCGTCATCCGACCCTCCAGGCGCCGCCAAGAGCGGCGAGGCGCGAAGGGTAGCAGTGGCGCGCCGCCGGGTCGTCGCGCGTCGCCCGCCCCGGTTCCCTCACGCACCCGCCGGGGATACGATCCCGGCCGATGCAGGAGATCTTTCTCGTCGCGGTCACGCTGCTCGCGATCGCCGCGGTCGCGTTCCAGCTGTCCGTCCGCGGTCTCCTGCGCGACCACCCTGCGGTCGCGGTCGTGGCGGCGGGCGTCGTCCCCGGCGCGTTCGGCGCCGTCCTCGTCCTCGCCCCCCGCGTCGACCTGATCCCCGACTCGCTCGAGCCGGCCCTCTGGGTGACCGCGCTGAGCGTCCTCGTCGTCGTCGCGCTCGCCTCGCTCATCGCCCGGCGCGCGGAGCCGTGAGCGACGCGGCCGTCAGGGCGTCGCGACCGGGATCCCGCTCGTGAGGGTCGTCCACCGGACGGCCGAGTGGCCGTCGGGCCCGAACGGCCGCCCTTCGAGGACGATCGCGGCGTAGGCCGGGTCCTGCCAGTGGGCGTAGGCCATCTCCCAGAGCGGCCCCGGATCGGGCCGATCGACGTGGTCGTTCCAGGGCCAGTCCTCGGGGTGGACCCAGTAGTCCGCCAGCAGATCGATCGCGCCCTTGAGCGATCCGCCGCGCGCTCCGGTCGCTGACCAGAGGTCGATCCCGCGCCGCCCGGCGATGACTGCGACCGCGGTCTTGTAGAGCAGCGCCTCCTGCGTGTAGAGCATCCCCGAGTGCCCGCGCCGGGTCTCCTCCGGGATCTCGCCCTCGGACGTGATGAGGTCGAGCCGCGACCGCCACAGCGCGATCGCCCGATCCACTCCCGCCTGGTCGCCGAGATAGTCGCTGCCGACGAGCCGGAGGAGCGTCCCGGCGTCGCCCCAGTTGTTCGTTCGGTCCGAGGCTGCCGGCAGGATGACCGTCCGGAGCCACGCCCGGAAAGCCTGGTCGTCGGCCGGCGTCCAGACCGAGCGATCGGTGGCGAGGAGATCGACCGCGAAGACGAAGCCGGGCGCGTTGCGCGAGATGACGAGCGAGGTCTGGCACTGGCCGCCGGTCGCGCAGGTGTTCCTCGTGCTCCGGGCTGTCCGGACCCAGGCCAGGACGATGTCGCGCGCATGGGCGCCGGCTGCCGGATCGCCCGTCGTCGCCCAGTCGAGCGCCAGCGTGTACGCGTTCGCGGTGTCGCTCACGAACACGCCGTTCGTGCCCCTGACGCTGAGCGGGTTCTCCGGGTGCGGCGGAGCGTCGACGACCTTCGTCGTCCGGTCGATGAGGTCCGCGACCGCGTCCGCCTCGGGCTCGTGACCCGCCGACGCGGCCGCCGCCCGCTGGTGGAGCTCCGCGACGCTCGTTAGGTAGCCGCGGTCGGTCGCCGGCGGGAACGACGGTGTCGGTCCGACGGTCGACGTCGGCGCGACGGACGGCGATCCTGACGGCGACGCGGACGGCGTGTCGGTCGGCGAGGTCGCGCTGGTCGGCGTGGACGAGCCGAGCGCGACGTCGGTCGGTGGCGGGGTCGGCGCGATCGCCGGTTGCGCAACCAGGAGCGCGCCGGACACGACGAGCACGATCGCGGCGACGGCCGCGACGATCGGCCAGAAGCGGCTGCGAACCGGCGGTCGACGCCCGCCCCGGTCGCTGCGCGCACGCGATGACATCGGCCGGGCATTCTATCCGCGGATGGCCGGACGGCCATCGACGGGGGAGGGACGGGTGAGCGTTGGACGGGCGACGGCCGCTCGACGGGACCGGATCGAGCGAGGCTTCGGCGCGCTCGACGCGGCCGGGATCCGCTGGCTCCTGCTGCGCGGCGATCCGGGAGGCGCGGAGGCGGAGCTCGACGTGCTCGTCGACGGCGGGAAGCTGCGCCGGGCCGCGGCAGCCCTCGAGACCGCGGACCTTCACCGGCTCCCCGCGGTCGGGCATCCCGGGCATCGTTTCTTCGTCGCCTACCACCCGGCGGCCGGACGCTTGACCCTCGACGTCGTCACCGACCTCGCCTACGGCCCCGGCCGAACCGTCGACCTCCCCGCCGGCCCGGTCCTCGACCGGCGGATCCGTGCCGCCGACGCCTGGCGACCGGCCGCGGCCGACGCGTTCTGGCTCCGCCTCCTCCATGCCGCGCTCGATCGCAACGAGCTCCGACCGTCGGACCGCGAGGCGATCTCCGAGGCGTGGGCGGCCGGCCCGGTCGCCGACAGTCCGCTCGCGGCCGGGTTGGCCGGCCTCGCGCCGACGCTCGTGCCGGCGCTCGCCTCGACGGATCCGCGCGATCCGGCCTTCGAGCGACTCGCCCGGGCGCTCCGAGCGGACCTCGTGCCGCGCTCCGCCGGGCTCCGCGAACGCGCCGGCAGGCCGCCCGGCGCGACGAAGCTGCACACGGCCCTCCGCCGGCCGGGCATCGCGATCGCCCTCCTCGGGCCCGACGGCGCCGGGAAGTCGACGGTGTCCGAGATTCTCGTCGAGCGGCTGCCGGTGCCGGCACGGAGGGTCTACCTCGGCCTCTACGCCGATCGAGCGTCGGGCCGCGGGCCGGCGCGGCTGCGGAGGCTCGGGCAGCTCGTCCGAGCGCGGATCACGGCCGCCGCGCACCTCCGTCGCGGTCGCGTCGTCGTCCTCGACCGTCACCCGATCGAGCTCGGCTCCGTCGCCGGCGCGGGCCGGCCCGGGCTTCGGCGACGGCTGAGCGTCTCGCTGGCACAGCGCCTCGCCCCGACCGCGGACGTGGTCATCGTGCTCGACGCGTCCGTCGACGTGCTCATGGCGCGCAAGCGGGAACATGACGCGGCCACGATCGCCGCGATGCGCGAGCGCTACGCGGCGCTCGCCCGCCGCGAAGGCGCGATCGTCGTGGACGCGACCCGACCGGTCGGGGACGTCGCAGACGAGGTGGCGCTCGCGACGTGGCGGGCGCTCATCCGCCGCTGGCGGCGTGGCTGACGCGAGCGCCGCGCCCGGCTCCGAAGCCGGCGCGGGCCCCCTCGGGGAGGACGCGCCGACGACCGTCCGCGGCCAGATCCGCGGCTCGACCCTGCTCCTCGTCGGCCGCCTCGCGACGATGGCCGTCAACTTCGTCGTCCAGGTGGCGATCGTCCGCTACCTGACCCGTGGCGACTACGGGGCCTTCGCGTTCGCCCTCTCGATCGCCGACCTCGGCCAGACGGTCGCGACGTTCGGGCTCGACCGCTCGATCAGCCGTTTCGCCGCGATCGACGACGAGGAGGGTCGGACCGACCGGGTGTTCGGGACGATCTTCTTCGCCACCTTCACCTCGCTCGTCATCGGCCTCCTCGTCGTCGGCGTCGTCATCGCCCTCGTGGCGGCCGGCGCGATCTCGCTCGACGGTGGGCGGTCCGGGCTGCTCGTCGCGGTCGTCATCCTGCTCGCGCCGATCCAGGCGCTCGACACGATGTTCACCGCGCTGCTGTCGGTCTTCGCCAGCCCGCGGGCGATCTTCATCCGGCGCTTCATCGTCGCGCCGGCGCTGCGGCTGGGCGTCGTCATCGCCCTCGTCGCCCTCCATGCGGACGTCGTGTTCCTCGCGGCGGGCTACGTCGTCGCCGGGGCTCTCGGCGTGGCGATCTACGTGCTCATCCTCGGCCGCGTCTTCGCCGCTCGGGGGCTGTGGCAGCGGCTTCGGCCGCGGCACCTCGACATCCCCGCCCGGGAGCTCCTCGCCTTCACGATCCCGCTCCTCACGACGGATCTCGTCTACATCGTCCTGAGCACGAGCGACGCGATCCTTCTCGGCCTGTTCCACGGGGCCGACGACGTCGCGGCGTTCCGCGTCGTCATCCCCGCGGCCGGCCTCAACCAGCTCGTCTTCTCGGCGTTCACGCTGCTGTTCGTCCCGGCCGCCTCGCGGCTCTTCGCCCGCCGCGACACCGCGGGCATCCGCGATCTCTACTGGCAGACGGCGATCTGGATGACCGTCGCCTCGTTCCCGCTCTTCGCCCTGACGTTCTCCCTCGCCGAGCCGCTGACGGTCGCGCTCTACCAGGCCCGCTACGCCTCCTCGGCGCCGTTCCTGGCGATGCTGTCGCTCGCCTACTACATGAACACGGCGCTCGGCTTCAACGGGCTGACCCTGCGCGTCTTCGGCGACCTCCGCTACGTCGTCATCGTCAACGTGGCGGCGGCCGTCCTCAACATCGTCATCAACGTCGCCCTCATCCCGCCGTTCGGGCCGGCCGGCGCGGCCGTGGGGACGATGACCACGCTCATCGTCCACAACATCCTCAAGCAGCTCGGCCTGCGGCGCGGCACCGACGTGCCCGTCCTGGCACCCGCCGCGATCCCCGTCTACGCGATCGTCGGGGCGGCGACCGTCGTGCTCCTGGCGATCGAGCTCGTGGTCCACCCCGGCCTGTTCGTCGGGCTCGTGCTGGCCGGAATCGTCTCGGCGGTCGTGCTCCTCCTGAACCGCCACGCGCTCCTCGTCGCCGACACGTTCCCCGAGATCGCCCGCCTGCCGCTCGTCCGGCGCCTGTTCGGCTAGCTCCTCGCGTCCGGGCCGCCGCCCGACCGGGCGGCTGCGACCGCGGCAAACCGCTCGACGAGTGCCTCGGCGTTCCGGTGGAGGTCGAACTCGCGCAACACGAGCGCGCGGCCGGCACGGCCGAGGCGAGCGCGCAGGTCCGGGTCACCGAGCAATCGGCCGATCGCGCCGGCCAGCGCGTCGGCATCGCCCGACCGGACGAGCAGCCCGGTCTCCCCGTCGCG
>DASTSC010000195.1:0-30865 GCA_035760905.1 Candidatus Limnocylindrales bacterium
TCGATGCCGAGCTCGGTGATCGCCACGATCGACTGGCTCGCGAAGGCCTCGTTGAGCTCGACCAGGTCGACGTCGGCGACGCCGATCCCCGCCCGATCGAGCACCTTGCGAACCGCCGGCACGGGCCCGACGCCCATGATCGCCGGGTCGACACCGGCGACGGCGGACGCGATCACCCGGGCCATCGGCCGCAGCCCGAGCGATCGCGCGCGCCCGGCCTCGACGACGAGCACCGCCGACGCTCCGTCGTTGATCCCGGAGCTGTTGCCCGCGGTGACCGTGCCGCCCTCGCGGAACGCGGGCCGGAGCCGCGACAGGGCCTCCATCGACGTGTCCGCCCGCGGATGCTCGTCGCGGGCCACGACGACCGGGTCGCCCTTCTTCTGCGGGACTGCGATCGGCACGATCTGCGAATCGAACCGGCCCGCCTCGCTGGCGGCGATGGCGTTGCGGTGCGACCTGAGCGCGAAGGCGTCCTGGAGCTCTCGCGCCACCTCCCAGCGCTCGGCGACGTTCTCGCCGGTCTCGCCCATCGAGAACGGGTGGTGCTTCTCGGCGAGGCGCGGGTTCGTGAACCGCCACCCGAGTGTCGTGTCCTGGAGCTCGTGGCTCCCCCGCTCCCACGCGCCGCCGGGCTTCGCCATGACGTACGGGGCGCGCGTCATCGACTCGACACCACCGGCCACGAACACGTCGCCCTCGTCGGCCCAGATCGCGTGGGCCGCCGCGTTGACCGCCTGGAGACCAGAGCCGCACAGCCGGTTGACCGTCTGGCCGGCCACCTCGACCGGCAGCCCCGCCAGGAGCGCGGCCATCCGGGCGACGTTCCGGTTGTCCTCGCCGGCCTGGTTCGCGCAGCCGAGGATGACGTCCTCGACGAGCGCCGGATCGATCCCGGTCCGATCGACGACGGCGCGGATGACGGCCGCCGCGAGGTCGTCCGGCCGGACGGACGCGAGCGCGCCGCCGTAGCGACCGATCGGCGTGCGGACGGCATCGACGATCCACGCCTCGCGGATCGCCCGGTGAAGATCGCGGCCCATGTGCCGATTGTAGGAGGCGACCGCCGGCCGCCTCCCGGTCCGGCTCGGCGTTACGGCAGCTGCTGGAGCGCCTCGGTCACGAGAGCATCGTCGGTGCCGGTGACGAAGAAGAGGATGTCGCCGTGCGGGTAGAAGTAGATCGTGTCGCCGCCCGACTCGGTGCCCTTCTTGACCGACTTGCCGCCCTTGCTCGCGTCGCTCAGGTCGATGCCGTTGCCGGACTGCGAGGCGGCCTGGTTGATCACGTCGAGCAGCCGACCGGCGTCGACGCCGCTGATCCGGTACGCGCCGACCGTGACGCCCTCGCCGCCGCCGATCGCGAGGCTCACGTCGTTGAGCGACTTGCCGAGGAGTCCGAGCGCTGCCTCGAGGTCCTTCGTGCCGTCACCGCCGCCGGCCGCGATCCCCGCGCCGGTGAAGCTGAGCTTCTGGAGCGTGACGTTGCCGACCGTGGACGGCAGCTGGGCCTCCAGGTCGGGGGCCCCGTTGAGACCCGACGGGAGCACGAACGAACCATCCGCCGACGGCTCGGCGCTCGCGCTGGCGGCCACGCTCGGGCTGGCCGCAACGCTCGGGCTCTCGGCGACGCTCGGGGCCGCGATCGACGGGCTCGCCGCAGCGCTCGCGGCGGCCGACGGCGCCGGCGATGCGGAACCCTGACAGGCGGCGACGAGCAGGACCACGGCGAGCGGCGCAACGGCGCGATGGAGTCGAGTCATGAGGGCCTCCCCCGATTGGCCGGCGCCTGAAGGGCGGGGACGCCGGCGTGGAAGCGCATCCTATCGCGGCCGGGAGTCGAGCCCGGTCAGCGAATCTTCGAGACGGCCTCCTCGGCCGTGGCCCGATCACCGGCGATGATGAGGATCAGCGAATCGCCACGCGGGACGACGTAGGTCGTGCCGCCCGCCACCGCGTCCGTCACCTTGTCGACGGTGATCCCGCCGATGACCACCGAGCCTTCGACGAGGCGATGCTGGGTCGCCGCCTGCTGCGACGCGATCCAGGCGTGCTCGAGCGCGTCGGGAGCAGCGCCGGAGACGCGGAAGATGCCCTCGATGAACGCGATGCTGCCCGTCGGATCGTCGGCGAGGGCGAGCGTGAGGTCGTCGACGCCGTGGTCGAGGTCCGTCAGCATCTGGCGGAGGGCGGCCTGGTTCGACGATGTCCCCGAGTGCAGGAAGGTCGCCCCGGTGAAGCTTCGGAACGCCAGCTTCGTCCCGTGGATCGACGCCGGCAGGCGGGCCTCGAGGTCCGGCACCTCGTGCGGGACGGGCGTGGCGTTCGGGGGCGCGGCCGAGGCCGACAGCGACGCGAGCGGATCGGGCCTCCCGCCGCAGCCGGCGACGAGGACGAGGCCGACCACGATCAGGAAGAGGCGGCGACCCGATCTGAGCCGAATCCCTCGCATGGCGGGCGCCATCATCGGCCAGCGCGGCGATTCACGTCGTCGGCCCACTCGAGCGGGCCGCTCGGGTGGTTGGCGCCGAGCCGGACGGCGCGGTCGATGTCACCCGCGCTGGCAACGCCCTCGCCGACCGCGCGCCGAGCCTCATCGGCGAGCGCGAGGCGGACCCGCCGCACGATCGCGGCGCCGTCGATCGTCGACCGGTCGGTCGTCTCGGCGAACGCCGCGGCGGGCTCGACGAGCCGGCCCTTCTCGTAGCGATAGAAGCCGAGCCCGACCTTTCGCCCGAGCGCGCCGTCCGCGACGAGCGTCTCCTGGATCGCGACCGGCCGCAGCCGCTCGGGCCGACCGAGGCCCTCCCAGATCGCCCTCGTCGCGGCGAGGTTGACGTCGAGGCCGACGAGGTCGAGGTAGGCGAACGGTCCGAGCGGAAAGCCCGCCCCGCGAAGCGCCGCGTCGATCGCGCCGATTCCGGCGGTGCCCTCCTCGAGCAGCCGCAGCGGCTCGAGCGTGAACGGTCGGTTGACCCGGTTGACGATGAAGCCCGGGACATCCGCCGAACGGACCGCGATCTTGCCCCAGCGGCGCACGATCGCCTCCGCCCGCTCGACGACCCCGGGCGCCACGCCGTCGGGGACGGCAACCTCGACGAGCGCCATGACCGGCGCGGGGTTGAAGAAGTGGAGGCCGATGACCCGCTCGGGATGCCTGGTCGCCGCCGCGATCGCCGCGACCGAGAGCGCGCTCGTGTTCGTGGCCAGGATGGCGTCGGGCGCGGCCGCCGCGTCGAGGGCCCGAAAGATCGCCTGCTTGAGCCCGAGGTCCTCGAGCGCCGCCTCGACGACGAGATCCGCCTCGTCCGCGACCTCGTCGACGACGTGCGCGTCGCGGAGCCGCCCGAGCGCCTCGACGATCCACGCCGTCTCCCCCTCGCCGACGAGCCCCCGCTTCGCCGCGCGGCGGCGGAGCCCGTCACGGATCCGATCGCGGCCGCGCTCGATCGCCTCCTCGTCGACGTCGTGGAGGACGACCTCGTGGCCGGCTTCGAGGGCGATCTGGGCGATGCCCGCGCCCATCGTCCCGGCCCCGACGACGCCGACGATGCGGACGCCGGCGATCGAATCCGGCACGCCTCAGACCGTCTTGAGCTGTTCGAAGGGCTGGCGGCAGCTCGTGCAATAGCGGATGGATCGGCAGGCCGTAGGCCCGAAGGCGTTCTCGAGGACGGTCCGCCGCGAGCCGCAGTACGGGCACGGAAGGGGCGCCTGGAGGTCGATCAGGCCGAGGTCGTCGGCCGGGACGGGCGGGCCGAGGCCGCTCGCCCGGAGCGCCTCCCGCCCGGCCGGGGTGATCCGTTCGGTCGTCCAGGGCTCGACGAACGTGAACTCGACCTCCGCGGAGCAGCCCGGCGCCAGGCGGCCCAGTCGTTCGCGGACGGCGTCGCGGATGACGTCGAGCGCGGGACAGCCGACGAAGGTCGGGAGCAGCTCGACGCGGATCCGTCGGCCCTCGACCGCGACCTCGCGAACGATCCCGAGATCGACGATCGAGATCGCCGGGATCTCCGGATCGGCGACCTCCGCGAGCGCCTCGCGGATCTCGGCGGCACTGGGCGTCGACACGGTCACCACGTGGCGGCAGGGTCGGAGGAGCGGACGCTCGTCACCTCGGACCAGAGGCTCCGGAACGCGTCCGAGTGGTCGGATCGGGCGGACAGCGCCTCCACCAGCGGGCCGGGCATCGGCAGCCGGAGCCGCTCGAGGGTCGGGCCGATCGCGGCGCGCCAGCGCCCATCGAGGGTCGCCGACGGCGCGTCGACGACGCCGGCCATCTCGAGCGCGAGCTCGTTCGGCAGCGGCGCGAGAACGCTCGCCGCGTCCGGGCCGAGATCCTCCAGCGCGGCGAGGAGGCGCCGTCGCGGCTCGCCTTCGGCAGATGCGAGCCGCTGGAGCCACGTCGAGACGTGAAGGAGGTGGTAGCGCTCCTCGCGGCGGATCTTCGCGACGAGCTCGGCCAGCGGGCGCCAGGCCGATCGCGCCAGCGCCTCCAGACGGACGGCGTCGGCGGTCTCGTAGAGGTAGCGGCGAGCGATCGTGGCCGCCCAGTCACCGGTCGGGTGGTCGAGCAGCCGGGCGTGGAAGTGACCCTCCGGCGGTCGGTCGTAGGCGATCGCGTCCGCGTCCCGATCGTCGTCCACGAGGCCGGCGAGGAGCTCGTAGAGCGCCCTCGCGTGTCCGAGCTCGTCCTGGGCGAGCGAGCTCATGGCGACGTCCTCCTCGAGGAGCGGCGCGATCCCCGTCCACTCCGAGTCGGACCAGCCGATGACCAGCTCGTCGTCGGCCATCGCGAGCAGGAGGAGCTCGACTGCGGCGCGCGTCGCCGGCAGCAGCTCAGCGGCGGTCATCCGGCCGCCCGGGCGGTCATTCGCCCGCCTGTTCGGTGGCGGCGCGCTCGCGGGCGGCGGCGAGCTTGTCGCGCATCACGTAGCCGCCCGGCTTCTTGAACGAGCGGTCGAGCGGCGGCTGGAGCAGGTCCGGGTCCTCGAGCACGGCGATATCGGCCCGACGGACGATCCACAGCCGGACGCTCTCCTGGCGCCGGCCGAAGAGCTCCCGGGCGTAGTCGAGGGCGAGCGCGGGATCGGGCGCCATGACGCTGCCGCCATGGCGCATCGGGTCGCCCTCCTTCTCCTGGCGGAACACCTCGTACGGCTCGAGCGCCGGCGTCACCGGAGCCTCACGCGGCGAGCGGCGGCGACCCGAGCACGCCGTCGCGGACCCACGCCTGCTCCGCCCAGTTGAGCCGGCGGAACCCGAGCCGCTCCTGCGACGCCGGCCCGTGCCCCGTCACGACGGTCCGCAGCTCGTCCCAGTCGGGTTCCGTGTAGCGCCACTCGCCGGTCGCCGGGTCGAGGCCGAGCCGCGGATCGGGCAGCGTCAGCCCGAGCTCCCAGACCCTCGGCACGTAGATCGACAGGAACTCCTGGCGGAGCTCCTCCGATGTCTTCGCCTTGATCCGCCAGAACAGGTCGCGGTCCTTCTCTCGCGGCGACCGCGGACCGTGCATCTGCATGAGCGGCGGCCACCACCGGGTGAGGGCCTCCTGGAGCATCGCCCGCTGGCCGGGCGTGCCGGTCGCGAGCGTCACGACGACATCCCGGCCGTGCATGATGTGGACGCTCTCCTCCCAGCAGATCTTCCGCATCGTCCGTGCGTAGGGCGCGTATGAGGAGTCGCGCAGCGCCTGCTGGGCGACGATCGCCGCGGCGTCGACGAGCCAAGCGATGACCCCGACGTCGGCCCATGTCCGGGTCGGGTAGTGGAAGACGTTGTGGAACTTCGTCTTCCCCGCGAGAAGGTCCTCGATCATCGCCTCACGCGGCTTGCCGAGGTCCTCGGCGACCCGGTAGAGGAGCTGGGCGTGGCCGACCTCGTCCTGGATCTTCGCGGTGAGGGCGAGCTTTCGCCGGAGCGTCGGGGCGCGCAGGATCCAGTCGCGTTCGGGGAGGACGCCCATCAGCTCCGAGTTCGCGTGCATCTCGACGAACCGGAGCACGCTCTGGCGGTACTCGTCGGGCATCCAGTCGGTCGACTCGACCTTGCCGCCGCCCTGGACGTGCTCGACGAAGGCGTCGTACCGCGCGTCGTGCGACAGCGCCGCGTCGTTGAACCGGAACGCCGCCCGCTCCTGCTCCGGCAGGACCGGATCGAGGGCGCGCGGGTCCGTCATCGGGAGTCCTCCGAGAGGGCCCGGATCGCGAGGTCGGCGTAGCGGTCGGCGAGGTCGTCGGGCGAGAGACGGCCGTCGGGGCGGAACCAGGCGGCGATCCCGTTGAGCGCCGAGAGCAGGAAGGCTGCTGCCACGGGGCCGTCGGTGAGCGCGAGCTCGCCCGTCGCCATGCCGTTCGCGATCACCTCCCGGACGCGAGCCTCGTACGCGTCGCGCCGGGCCAGGATCGACGCTCGGCGCTCGCCGCTCAGGTAGCGCCACTCGGTGGCGAAGACCGCGGCCAGCTCGGGCGCGCGGGCGACGAGTCGGGCGTGCTCGGCGACGATCGCGCGGAGCCGCTCCGCGGCAGTCGCGTCGTTCGCGTCGGCCTCGGCCTCGGCCCGGGCGAGGGCCTCCTCGAACCGCGACGCGGCACGGTCGACGATGGCCCAGAGGACGTCCTCCTTGCCGGCGACGTGGGCGTACAGGCTTGCGCCCTGGAGGTCGAGGGCGCGGGCGATATCGCGGACGCTCGTCGCCGCGTAGCCGTTCGTCCGGAAGAGCTCGGACGCCGCGTCCTCGATCTGGCGCCGCCTGGTCTCGATCGCCATGTCGCCCCGTCCTCGCGCTCCTGTGACCGCGGCTCCAAACGAACGCTCGTTAGGACGCCACCCTAAGCGGTCGGGCCCTCGTCGTCAACCAGCGGCCTTCGACCGATCCAGCCCGGCTCCTCCGACGGTGCGCCGGGCCACGGCCGGGCCGCTCCACCCAGGAGGTCGTAGGAGGCGATCTCACCGCCGCGACCCTGATCGCCCGAGGCCGCGCTCGGGAGCGTGACCGATGGCCGCCGCAGCCAGAGGAGGACCCAGCTCGCGGCGACGAGCACGATCGCCGCCCAGGTGTTCGCCCCGCCCGGCGAGATCGTCGTCAGCCCGAGGGCCAACCACGCCCAGCGGAGCCTGAGGCTCGTGATCGCCGGCAGGGCCACGATGAAGCCGTGGCCGTAGAGGGACGGCGAGGCGACGATCGTCGCGATCCCGAACCGCGCCAGGCCCTCCGTCCGTCGGGCGAAGGCGGCGGCAGCCACCGCGACCACGGTGACCGCGACCGCGACGATCCACGGCAGGTAGCGCTCGAGGGCCGAGCCGTAGAGCGAGTTCGGGAGCAGCGCCTGCGATCGCCGGAACGCGTCGAGCGCGGCCAGCCAGCTCCGCCACTGGTCCACGCCGACGAGCGGCAGCGTCAGGAGCGAGATCAGGACGAGGGCGGCGATCCCGAGGACGATCTGCCGCCAGCGTCCTTCCCTCGCCAGCCAGAGCGCGACCAGCGCGCTGTAGGCCTTGAACGCCGCCGTCAGGACCAGTCCGGCGCCGAACCACGGACCGGCCGCGAACAGGAGCGCCGTGAACACGGCGACGTTCGCCACGTAGAGGCCCTGGAAAGCGGGCGGCCAGAGCAGGAGCGGCAGCCACCACCGCGGCCGGATCCCGACGAGCCTGAACACGACCAGGAGCGCGACGACCCCGAGGCCCGTGACGACGAGGTTGACGATCGGGAGCGGCACTGCCGCGACGAGCGCGAGGAAGGGCAGCGTGAACGGCGGGTAGAGGTACGGGTACTCCGTCCGGTCGACGGGCACGCTCGTCGTCAGCGCGGTCTGGTAGACCGGCGTGCCCGACGCGAAATGCTGGCCGGCCTTGAAGTAGATGCCGAGGTCGCGAAACGGCTGGCTCGGCAGGAGCGTGAGGTCGGTCAGGACCATGCCGACGATCACCGCCACGACGAGCGCCGCGATCGGCGGCGCCGAGCCGGTCACGATGCGGAGCGCGATGAGGCCGGCGGCGATCGCGCCGAGGTAGAGCGGCACGAACGGGACGCCCCCCGGAGCCGGGATCTCCCAATCGCGAACCATGCCGACCGAGACCACGATGAACCCGAGCGCGACCGCGGAATCGAGCGCGACGGGTCCGGGCCGGCGGCGAGCGAGCGAGACGACACGCCGGCCGACCCCGGCGCTCGCTACTCCCCCCGGAACCGGGGCTGACGCTTCTCGGCGAATGCCCGGACTCCTTCGGCGTGATCGGCCGTGCGGCCGGCGAGACCCTGGAGGGCCGCTTCGTGGTCGAGCGCCTCGACGAGACCCGTCTCGGCGGACCGGTTGAGCGCGCGCTTCGTATAGGCAAGCGCGCGGGGGGCCGCGGAGGCAAGCCGCTCGGCGAACGCTCGCGTTTCAGCGACGAGGCGGTCGTCGGGGACGACGCGGTTGACGAGGCCGATCCGCTCGGCCTGCCGGGCGTCGACGGGATCGCCGACGAAGGCGAGCTCGGCCGCCCGTGCCGGGCCGACGAGACGCGGCAGGAACCACGTCGCGCCGCTGTCCGGGACGAGCCCGACGCGGCCGAACGCCAGGACGAACGACGCGCTCTCGGCCGCGATCCGAAGGTCGCAGGCCATCGCGAGCGACGCTCCCGCGCCCGCGGCCACGCCGTTGACCGCGGCGATGACGGGTCGGTCGAGGCGACGGAGGCCGAGGACGATCGGGTGGTACGTCTCGCGGAGGATCCGGGTGAACGACGGTCGTGGCATCCCGGGCGGCGGCTCCTCGCGCAGGTCCTGGCCGGCGCAGAATGCCCGGCCGGCGCCCGTCAGGACGACGACTCGGACCGATCGGTCGCGGTCGAGGCGTCCGATGGCTTCGGCGAGCTCGGTCCGGAGCCCGGCATCGAGGGCGTTGAGCGCCGTGGGTCGGTCGAGGGTCAGCGTCGCGATCGCCCCCTCGACCTCGACGAGAAGCGATCCCTCGCTCACACCGGCAGCGGGCTGAGCGTATCGCCGCTGAGCTCGAACAGACGCCGGTCGATCGGCTCGTCCGACGCGTCGGCCTGGTCGACGACGAACGTCGCGAAGAGCGCCTCGAAGTCGGGGTCGTCCGCGGTGATCCGGGCCGCGACGAGCAGGTCTCGGTCGGGCAGCCCGACGACGACACGTCCGCCCGCCAGCTCCGAGCGAAGCTTGTCGCGGGCCGAGCCGAGGAGGATCCGGCCGGCGTCCCAGCCGTCGCCACTCGCCGACGAGACGATGCGCCGGGCGTGCTCGTCCTCCTCGGTCGTCCAGGCTGCCGCGGTCGACCAGCGCTCGAGGTTCGCGAACGCGGCCGCCCGCAGGGCGTCGCCGCCGAGGCCCCAGCCCAGGAGATGCTCGCCCGTGACGAGCACCTCGAACCCGGTGGATGGCAGGGCGAACGCCACGACGAGCCCGCCGGGACCGTCGCTCACGAGCGGCTGCCGGCGACCCGCATCCGTCTCCTCGGCGAGAGCCTCGGGCGCGAGACCGTCCGTGGCGAGCCCGACGGTGCCCGCCGATCGGAGTACCGGCATCACCAGCCCCTCGGCCTTCGACCAGTCGTTCTCGGGTCGGTCGACGACCGCCGTCCCCTCCGGCGGTGGCCGGTGGCCGCTGACGGGAGCGTTCGGGTCGATCGGGGCGAAGAGATCGGGCGGCGCCGGTGGTGGCTCCGCCGTCGTGTCGGGCGCAGCCTCCTCGTCGCGCGGCCGCGGCGGCCTCGTCGTCGGATCGTCGATCTCCGGGTCCCAGGTCATCGCGCGGTCCTCCCGATCCGGCTCAGCGTCCTCGCCACGACGGCGTCCGCTTCTCGGCGAACGCCGCCATGCCTTCCGTCTGGTCCTCGGTCGCGAACAGCAGGTAGAAGTTCCGCCGCTCGAGCTCGAGCCCGGCCGCGAGCGGGAGCTCGAACGCCCGCTCGATCGCCTCCTTCGCGGCGCGGACGGCGAGCGGCGGCAGGGCGGCGATCGTCGCCGCCAGCTCGAGCGCGCTCTCGACGGTCGCCTCGGCCGGGACGACCCGCGTCACGAGGCCAATTCGCTCGGCCTCGGCCGCGTCGATCGGGCGACCGGTCAGGATCATCTCCATCGCCTTCGCCTTGCCGACCGCCCGGGTCAGCCGCTGGGTGCCGCCGGCCCCGGGCATGATCCCGATCCTGATCTCGGGCTGGCCGAACTGGGCGTCGTCGCCGGCGACGATCATGTCGCAGGCCATCGCCAGCTCGTTGCCGCCGCCGAGGGCGAAGCCGCGGACGGCCGCGATCAGGGGTGTCCGGATCGCCCGGATCCGCTCCCAGCGGGCGAACGTGTTGGCCGTCGACAGGCTGACCGGCGTGGCGTCCGCCATCTCCTTGATGTCGGCGCCGGCCGCGAACGCGCGATCGCCGGCTCCGGTGACCACAATGCAGCGGCACGTCTCCTCGGCGTCGAGCGCCTCGAGCGCCTCGACGAGCTGCCGCAGGAGCTCGAAGCTGAGGGCGTTGAGCTGACGCGGCCGATCGAGCGTGACGAGGGCGACGCCGTCGACCGGACCGTCCGGCCCGGGGGCGGGGAGCTCGACGCGAACGAGGGCTTCGGGCGCGTCCGTCATCGCCGACAGTATCGCCGCCGCGTCGAGCGAAGGAGCGGCGGCCTGTCGCCGGCGTCAGCCGAGCCCCGACCCGCAGTACGGGCAGAACGCCGCGTCCGGGACCGTCGCCTGCCGCCTGCACGCGGGACACGAACGGGCGATCTGGGCCGTCCCCGTCGCGACGAGGCCCTCGCGGATCGCCTCGTAGTCGGGCAGCTCCTTCTCCTGGAACGAACGGAGGCCCTCGGCGACCTCGGCCGAGCCGGCGTGGATCGTCAGCCACTCGCGGGCATGGCGGATCGTCATCGCCCAGGCGAAGTCCTTCCAGACCTGGACCTGGGCCTTCGCGGCCCGAAGCGTCTCGGGCAGCTTCTCGAGGAGCTGACGGCTCAGGTCGTCCACGGTCGCGTCGAGCTCCGCCCGCGGCACGACCCGGTTCACGAGGCCCCAGTCGAGCGCCTGCGCGGCCGGGATCGGTCGGTTGAGGAAGAGGATCTCGCGGGCGCGGCGGTCGCCGACGGTGATCGGCAGCCACTGGGTCGCGCCGCCGGCCGGGATGCTGCCGCGCGAGGTGCCGATCTGGCGGATGTGGATGTCGTCGGCCGCGATCGCGAGGTCGCAGGCGAGGTTCAGCTCGTTGCCGCCGCCGACGACGATCCCGTTGAGCCGGGCGAGGACCGGCTTCGGGCAGTCGCGGATGGCGTCGATCGCGTCGATGAACGTTCCCATCCACGCCCAGTAGTCATTCGGCCGGGCGAGGAACGCCTCCTGCTCGGCGAGGTCGGCGCCGGTCGAGAACGCCCGATCGCCGGCACCGGTCAGGACGACGACGCCGACCCGGAGGTCGGCCGCGGCGTCGAGGAACGCCTCGCGCAGGGCGACGAGCGTCGGCCGGTCGAGGGCGTTGAGGACCTCCCGTCGGTCGATCGTCACCCGTGCCCGCCGCCCGTCGAGGTCGCGCTCGACGTGGACGGTCGTCCCGAGGCCGCTCGCCCGGCTCCCGGGCTCGGTCACGGCGCGTCCTCGGGGATGAGATCGCGGGCCTCGTCGACGACGAGCAGCGTGAGGAGGTCGGCGCCGCCGATCGCGGCCAGGTTCTCGCCCGCGGCCCGCATCTCGTCCGAGTTGAGCGCGGCCTTGGCCGCGTCCCAGTCGTCGAAATGCATCCGGGCGACGAGAGCCACGTCCGACTGGCCCGCGACGACGCGCCGGACGCGGGCGGCCCGGAGTGCCCGCAGCCCGGGCAGCCGCTCGATGAGCGGCAGGTGCGTCTCGGCATAGGCCCGTTCGAAGGCGGCGACGGCCTCGTCGTCGCCGTCCGGTCGCCGGTAGAGGGCGAGGAGCGTGCTCATGTGGATGCCTCCTTCACGGCTTCGGGCGACTCGGCTTCGTGGGGCGAGTGGGTCGGGCCCGGCGCGTGCCGGCGCGCCCGTCGCTCGGCCTGGGTCGCGGTCGCCCGGTAGAAGCCGCCCAGGCCCTCGTTGAACAATGCCGGTCGCCGCACCTGGGCCTCGTGGCCGCAATCGGGCAGCACGAAGAGCCGAGCGTCCGGGAGCTGCCGCATCAGGCCCCAGGCGTGGTCGACCGGCACGAACGGGTCGCGATCGCCGGCGACGACGAGGGCCGGCACCTCGATCCGGCGGGTGTCGCGCGGTCCGAGGAGCGGTTGCACACGGACGTCGGCGGCGATCGCCGGCAGGAGTCTCTGCCACGCTCCCACGCCCTGGGGGGCGTGGCGGCGGTCGAGACGGGCGGCCCAGGCGGGGTCGTCGCGGAGGATGCGCTCCGGGTCCATGAGCCGCCGCGTCACGCTCTGACGTGGCTCGCGTTGCGTCGTGATCCCGACGACGACGAGGGTCCGGAGCCGGTCGGACTGCTCGACCGCGAAATGGAGCGCCGTCATCGCCCCCATCGAGAAGCCGAGGAGATGGAAGGTGTCGATTCCGAGGGCGTCGACGAACGCGATCAGATCGTCGACGAGCCAGCGATAGCGGAAGCCCGCGGCCGCGTCCCAGACGGTGGCGCCATGGCCGCGCGCGTCGGGCATGTAGCAATGGAACGCCTGCGAGAGGAGCGGCAGCTGGGCCGCGAAGTCCTCGCGGCCGACGGACGTGGCTCCGTGGAGGAGGACGAGCGGCGGGCCCGCGCCGCGCGTCTCATAGGCGATGTCGATTCCGTTCGCGCGGACGGTGGGCATGGGTCAGCGAAACGGGGAGCCCGGGGCCATCGTGCCGAGTCTACGCTCGGGCCGGGGCCGGGCCTCCGCGGCGGCCGCGGCGGCCGCGGCGGCCCTAACGCGCGGAACCGTTCACTGGTGCCGCGGTATCGCCCGCCGGCCCGGCGAAACCGCTCGCCGGCCCCGCGGAACCTCTCATACGAACGCGAAGCGAGCGTTGGAGACAGCCGAGGGCCATCACGACCACGAGGCCTCGTATCTCCATTCACCCGCCCCGTTCGGGGTTGGATGGAGATGCGGCGTTCGCGAATGCAGATGCAGAGGCGGCGCCGGCGCGGTCCCGGCAGTGCTGCTAACGCTCACGGCGTGAGCAGGTGACAGAAACGGGCTGCGGCTTGGTTGCCGCGATGGTCGACGCGGCCGGGTGCGCACCCCAGCCCACCTACAATCGCTGGGTGACGACCGAACGAACGACCGCCGCCGGGCCGGGGCCAGGCGATGCGAATCGCGCCACCCGCACCGAGCGCGATTCGATGGGCGAGATGGAGGTCCCCGCCGACGCGCTCTACGGCGCGACGACCCAGCGAGCGGTCCTCAACTTCCCGATCTCGGGGCAGCGGCTGCCGCGACGGCTGATCGCCGCGCTCGCGCTCATCAAGCGGGCCGCGGCCGAGACGAATGGCGAGCTCGGCCTCCTCTCGCCCGAGGTCGCCCGCGCCATCGCCGACGCCGCCCAGGACGTCGTCGACGGCGGCTACGACGAGCAGTTTCCGATCGACGTCTACCAGACCGGGTCGGGCACGTCGTCGAACATGAACGCGAACGAGGTGGTCGCCCACCTCGCCGCCGGGCGCCTCCCGGCCGGCGCCCGCGTCCACCCCAACGACGACGTCAACCGCTGCCAGTCCTCGAACGACGTGTTTCCGACGGCGCTCCAGCTCGCCGGGGCGATCGCGATCGAGGAGCAGCTCGTGCCGGGGCTCGTCCGGCTCGAAGAGGCGCTCGCGGCGAAGGCCCAGGAGCTCTGGCCCGTGGTCAAGACCGGCCGGACGCACCTCCAGGACGCGACCCCGATCCGGCTCGGCCAGGAGTTCCGGGGCTACGCGGGCCAGGTCGAGGAGGCAATTCGCCGCGTCCGCGCGGCCCAGGAGGAGCTGCTCGTGGTGCCCCTCGGCGGAACCGCCGTCGGCACCGGGATCAACGCCCACCCCGAGTTCGCGGCCGCCACCACCGCCCGACTCTCCGAGCTGACTGGCCTCGTGGTCGAGGAGGCGCCGAACCACTTCCACGCCCAGGCGTCGCTCGACGCGGTGATCGCGGCGCACGGCGCGATCCGCGCGGCGGCCCTCTCGCTCTGGAAGATCGCCTCCGACGTCCGACTGCTGGCGATGGGACCACGGGCCGGCATCGGCGAGATCGCCCTGCCGGAGACGCAGCCCGGCTCGTCGATCATGCCGGGCAAGGTGAACCCGGTGATCGTCGAGAGCCTGACGATGGTCGTCGCCCGGGTCGTCGGCAACGACGCCACGATCGGCTTCGCCCAGACCGGCTCGTTCCTCGAGCTCAACGTGATGCTGCCCGTGACCGCCCTCGCGCTCCTCGAGTCGATCGAGCTCCTCGGCGCCGCGGCGCGGAACTTCGCCGAGCGCGCGATCGCAGGGCTGACAGCGACCGAGCGCGGGCCGGCGCTCGTGGAGCAGGGCCTGATGCTCGCGACCGCCCTCGCGCCGGTGATCGGCTACGACGACGCGGCCAAGCTGGCGAAGGAGGCCTTCCGGACTGGCCGGACGATCCGTGAGCTGGCGCTCGAGCGTGGGATCGAGGCCGACCGTCTCGACGAGCTGCTCGACCCGGCCCGGATGACCGAGCCGGGGGTCGACGGGCCAGGCGGCGGTTAGGAGCGCCCCGGCGGCGGGTCACGTCCGCCCCTACAATCGCGAGCGATGCCGACCCGGATCTGGGACCGCGCCGGGTCCCTCCCCGTTCCCGCCGACGAGCGCCCTCGCCCCGAGATCGTCGCACTCGCGCCGGCAGGGCTGCCATCAATCGACGAGCTGTTCTCGTTCATGCGCGACGCCGAGCGCCGCTTCGACACGCTCCGGCTGCGGATCGATGAGACGTCGGCGACGGCCGCGGGCGACCTCGTCGTGACGACCGAGGCCCTCATCGAGCATCCCGGCCGCGCGCGGGTGACCACCACGGAGCCGGGCGCGGGCTTCAGCGGCAACTACGACGTCTGGCTGTCCAACGGAGGCCGCGTCCGAACGTATTCGGCCCGCGACCGGCTCGCGACGGACCGGCCTGCCCGGACGCCCGTTCGCGGCGCCGACGCGATCGACCTGCCCGGCTTCGCCCGCGTCTACCGGCCCGTCACGGCGCTGCCGATGGAATCGCTGCCGGACCTCTTCGTCCACCCCGGGGGCTACTGCCAGAACGTCCTGGCCACCGGGCGCTGCGACGTGCTCGGCACAGCGGATCTCGTCGGGCGCGAGGGCATCCTCGTCCGCTCCGCACACCCCCGCAGCGTCGAGCGCTGGGCCGATCGCCCGGACTTCGCCGTCGAGCTCGTCGTGGACCGCGGCACGGGCTGCATCCTCCGCCTCACGGAGCTGATGGCCGACGCGCCGACCCGCGACGCCCGCGTCGTCGTCTTCGAGCCCGACGTTCCACTTCCGCCGACGGCGTTCGAGCTCGCCGTGCCCGAGGGCACGAGGACGATCTTCTAGGTCCGCGAGGAGGGCTCGCCTGCCCCACGGCCTGCGACCGGCGCCCTCTCGCCGGGCGGTGCACCGCCTGCGGTCGCCCGGCGGACCGCGGCGGCGACCGAATCGGCGTCGAGCGCGCCGCGGAGGCGGACGCCGTTCACGAACAGCCCCGGGATCCCAGCCACGCCGGCATCCTCGGCGCTCTCGATGTCGCGCCGAACGCGATCGGCGTGCGCGCCGCTCTCGAGCTCGCGTTCGAAGCGCGCGAGGTCGAGCCCGAGCGCCATCGCCGGACGGAGGAGCGCCGCGGTGCTCAGATCGCCAGGCTCGGCGAAGAGCCGATCGTGCATCTCCCAGAACCGGCCCTGCGCGGCAGCCGCCTCTGCCGCCTCGGCGGCGAGGGCCGCGCGGTGGTGCACGTCGGTGAGCGGCAGGTGGCGGAACACCTGGCGGGCCCGTCCGTCGGACGCGGCCACGAGCTCTCGGACGATCGACGCGACCTCCGCGCAGGCGCGGCATTCGAAGTCCGCGTAGACGACGATCGTGACCGGCGCCCCGTCCGGCCCCCGGGTGTGGTCGACCTCGGGGTCGACCGGGACCGTGAGATCCGTCACGGGATCGGCGGCTCGCGCCTCGGCTCGCCGCAGCAGGTCCGCAGGCAGGAGGCCGATCGCCTGGAACATGAGGATGCTGAGCGCCGCGGCCACGATCGAGGCGGCGAAGATCCCGAGCTTCGCCTGCTCGAGGGCCGTGCCGTCGTAGCTCAGCTCGGCGATGAGGAGCGACATCGTGAAGCCGATGCCGCCGACCGACGACGCCGCGACCAGCGAGGGCCAGCCCACGACGAGTGCCGAGCCACCGAGCCGCGGGCGCGTCGCGATCCACGCCCCGATCGGGATCCCGAGCGTCTTGCCGGCGACGAGGCCGAGGATGATCCCGACCACGAGCGACGACCCGAGCGCGCTCGCGAGCAGCTCGCCGTCGAGATGGAGCCCGGCGTTCGCGAGCGCGAACAGCGGCACCACGGCGAGGCTCGTCCAGGGGTGGAGTCGATGCTGCAGCCGTTCGTTCGGGGACATCGCCTGGGTGATCCGGCGAGCAGCCCGGGCGGCGAGGTCAGGCGACGGCCGCTGGCGAAAGAGTCGGGTCATCCCGGTGGCCCGTTCCAGGTCCGCCCGGCGCGGCGGATGGGCCGGCGTCAGCAGGCCGATCGCGACCCCGGCGACGGTCGGGTGGACGCCGGCCTCGGCCGTCGTGAACCAGATCGCGAGCCCGAGCAGCCAGTAGAGCGACGGCCGATCTGCGCCCCGCGCCCGAGCGGCCGCCATCAGCCCGAGCAGGGCGATCGCCACCACGAGCGCGATCACCCGGACGTTCGAGCTGTAGGCGACCGCGATCACGCTGACCGCCGCGACGTCGTCGACGATCACGAGCGTCAGGAGGAAGCTCCGGAGCCGGAGCGAGCTGCGCGATCCGACGAGGGCGAGGACGCCGACCGCGAACGCCGTGTCGGTCGCCATCACGAGCGCCCAGCCGCGGGCGGCGGGGCCCGAGTTGAGGGCGAGGAAGAGCACGACGGGCAGGAGCATCCCGCCCATCGCGGCGACCACCGGGACGGCGACGCGTCTCCGCTCGCGGAACTCGCCCATGTCGAACTCGCGGCGGACCTCGAGGCCGATGACGAGGAAGAAGAACGCCATCAGCCCGTCGTTGGTCCATTCGCGGAGGCTGTGGACGAGGGTCCAGTCGCCGAGACCGAGCGACAGCCGGATTCCCCACAGCTCGTCGTACGTCTCGCTCCACGGCGAGTTCGCCCAGCCGATCGCCGCGATCGTGGCCGCGAGGAGGACGATCGCGCCGCCCGCCTCCGTCGACAGGAATCCGCGCAGCGCCCCGAGCCTGCCCGGCGCGGCGGACGGATCGTGGACGTCGGCTGGGAGGCCCGCGGACGGGGTCACGGGCCGAAGCCTACCTGCGGTCAGGACGGTGCCGGGACGATCGGCTCCGCCGGCTCGGCTGGCGGGCCGCCCCGCTGAACGAGCTCTGCCGGGCGCTTGCCGACGGCCCGGACGACGACGCTCGACACGGCGATCGAGATGACGATCGAGCCGAGCAGCGCCTCGTACAGCTCCTGCCCGATCGCGCCCGCCGCCAGCCCGATCGAGGCGAGCACGAACGTGAACTCGCCGACCTGGCCGATCCCGACGGCGAGCTGGAGCGGCCGCGCGTTGAGCCCGGCGGCCCGCGTCAGCACCCAGGCGAGCACGACCTTCGCGACGACGAGCAGGGCGAGGAGCACGGCCAGCCAGCCGAGGCCATCGACGAGCTCGACCGGGTCGAGCAGCATCCCGATCGCCACGAAGAACAGGACCGCCAGCAGGTCGCGGAACGGCAGCAGCCGCAGGCGCGCCTGGTTCGTCTCGGCGCCCTCGCCGATGGCGAGCCCGGCGACGAAGGCCGACAGCGCGAGCGGCAGACCGAACGTGACCGAGCCGATCCCCGCCACCCCGAGCCCGGTGGCGACCGAGACGATGAGGAAGAGATCCGGCTCGCGGTCGAGGCCCCGAAGGACGACCGGGAGCACGCGCGCCAGGCCGAGCGCGAGGACGCCGAACACGACGAAGCCGGCGGCGACGAGGAGCGGCGAGCGCTCCGGCGGCTGGATCGCGATGAGGACGACCTCGGCGACGATGACCCCGGTGACGTCCTGGAGGACGCTCCACCCGAGCATCGCCCGTTCGGTCGGCGCGTCCGTGGTGCGCCGACGACTCCGGGTGATGTTCACGATCACGACGCTCGACGAGAGCGCCACCGCAAGCCCGACGAGGCCGCCGGCCCCGGGCTCGAGCCCGAGCGCGACCGCCACGACGGCCACGACGACCGTCGTGATGAGCACCTGCGCCGGCGCGAGGAAGAAGAGGCCGCGCTGTTCCCGGCCGAGCCTCACGAGGTCGATCTCGATCCCGACCTCGAACAGCAGCAGCACGATCCCGACGTCCGCGAGGAGCTGGATCTGTTGCCGGTCGGCGACGTAGCCGGGCGTGAACGGCGAGACCGCGAGGCCGACCGCGAGATAGCCGATCGTCGCCGGCAGCCCGAATCGCCTGACCCCCCAGCCCGCCGCCGCGGCAAGGACCAGGACGAAGCCGATCTCGAGTACGGCCGGCGCGGTCTCCTCCACCGCGAAGGAGGGTACCGGCCGGGCCGCGGACTACGGCGTGTAGACGCCTCCGACGTCGAACAGCAGGTCCGTCTTCGAGCCGGCCCTGGTTCCGACGTAGGTCGCGCTCAGCGTCCCGCCGGTGCCGAGCGCCACCGCGACGCCGTTCGCCCGGTTGTCACCCTCCGGGAAGTTGAGCGTCGACGTGGCCGGCTCGCCGTCCTCGGGGTCCGGCCCGATCGCAGCATGGCCCTTGGCCGTCTGGCCGGTGACGGTCAGGTTGCCGGTGACGGCCACCGCGTTGTCCGGAACGCCGCCCTCGCCGGTGACCTGGAACGTCTGATGGACCTTCGTCACGAAGCTGTCGGGAACGCCGAGGCCGGTCCGGCTGTCGAGGATCCGCGACGGGGTCAACGGGGTGAACGTCGCACCGGACAGGTCGTCGGTGAAGTAGCCGGTGACGTCGAAGAGCAGGTTGGCCGTGTCCGATGACGTCGCTCCCACGAACGTCGCGCTCAGCTTGCCGGTCCCGTCCAGGTCGACCGTGACCCCGTTGGCCCGGTTGTCGCCCTTCGGGAAGTTCAGGGTGGACGTAGCGGGCTCGCCGTCGGGCGTCGTGGGGCCGACCGCGATGTGGCCCCGCGACGTCTGGTTCGTGACGGTCAGGTTGCCCGTGACGGCGACCGCGTTGCCGGGAACGCCTCCCTCGCCGGTCACCTGGAAGCTCTGGTGGACCTTGCTGTGGAACGTGCCGGCCCCCTGCGAGCTCCGGCTGTCGAGGATGCGCGCCGGCGTGAGCGCGCTGAACGTCGCCCCGCTCGTGTCGTTCGTGAAGTAGCCGGTCACGTCGAACAGGAGGTGGGCCTTGTCGGAGCCATTGGCGCCGACGAACGTGGCGCTCAGCGTGCCGCCCGATCCGAGCTTGACCGTGACGTTGTTCGCCCGGTTGTCGCCCTTCGGGAAGTTGATCGTGGAGGTCAGCGGCGTATCCGTCGCGATCGGACCGAGCGCGACGTGGCCGCGCGAGGTCTGACCGGTCACCGTGAGGTTGCCGGTCACCGCAACGGCCCCGCTCGGGATGCCGCTCCGCCCACCGACATTGAAGGTGCGGGCGTCTCCGGACGAGAACTTCCCGCTCAGTCCGTTGCCGGTCCGGGTGTCAAGGAGCCGGACGGGCGTGATCGCGGTGTACGTCGCGCCCGTCGTGATCTTCGGACACGCCGCGCCACCGCAGGCGTGGAGGTAGCGCTTGCTGGTGGAGTCCTCGGCGAGCGCGACCCAGCCCGACGTGCTCGTCACGCGCTGCGCCGTGGAGCTCGTGTCGTTGAGGTTCCAGTCCTGGTTCGAGTTCTTGATCACCGCGGACCCGGGGCCGGAGAACGCGAGCGTCGAGAGCGGGGCCGAGGTGAGGTAGATCGTGGCCGGGTTGGCGGTGCTCGTCGCCGACTCCGGCGCGGTGTAGAAGACGTTGGCCGTGTGGGCCGACGAATCGATCACGAGGTAGGGCCGCGTGGGCTTGGACTTCGTGCTGACCTTGAAGACGTCGTGGCGGCTCCACGCGCCGCCGCTCGACCGGGAGAGGATCGTCACGAGCGGATCGTTTCCGTTCGGGCCGGGATCCTTGTCGCGGTTGGTCTTGACGAGGGCGAGGACGTTGTCGTTCTCGTCGGTCGTGACGCTGACGTGGTTGTCCGCGGTGTAGGCGCCGGTCAGCGCCGACTCCGGCGTCGCCGTCCAGCTCGTGACGTCGAGCGTTCCGTTCGAGTCGGCCCGGCTGCTGAAGTAGAAGCCGTTGTTCGCGCTGCCGCTCGTGCCGTCCGACGGCACATGGCTCCAGAAGACCCCAACCCTCGAGCCGGCGCCGGAGCCGAAGGCGACGATCTGGGCGACGTCCTGGCCGTCAGTGCCGCCACTCGCCGCGCCGATACCGGCGCCGCTCTGCCCCGGCAGCTCGTACGCCGCCGTCCACGACGTCTCGTCGCCGGCCGCCGAATGCGCGACGGCCGCCTTCCACGTCTCGCTCGGCGACGAGCCCTGTGCCTGCATGTAGCCGATCCAGAGCACGCCCGCCGAATCCTTCGCGATCGAGACGGACAGCGTGCCGAGCGGCTTGGTCCCGACCTCGCTGATCGTGACCGGGAAGCCCGAGTCGAGCGAGTACGTGTTCGAGCCGCTGTCGTACGAATAGCGCCGGACGACGGGCGCGCCGGACGGCGTGGCGCCGACCTCGTAGAGCTTCGACCCGGTCCAGAGCACATCGACATGCGCGCCGTCGCGGCCGTCGAGCGCGGTGCCCGTGTCGCTCCACTCCTGCGTCTGGCGGTCGAGCTTCCAGATGTGGAACTCGGTGCTGGTCGGATCGAAGAGGGCACCCCACCAGGTCCCGTCGTTGAACCAGAGCTTGTGCTGCGTCGAGTTCTTCGTCGGCGTGTTCGCGTGCGCTCCCGCGTACGAGGCGTCGCGGTAGCCGATCTCGGCGCTGGCCGCGGCCGCGGAACCCGGCAGCGCGAAGGCCGCCGTGGCGAGCAGGCTGAGGACCGCGAGCGCGCGGGCGAAGGCAGAGACGCGGCCGTGCCGCGCCGACGACTGGCGCATCGAATACTCCCCTGAAACGGGCGCCGTGATGAGGACGCGGCGATGGTACTCGCGGGGCAGGACCGGAGGCATTGCAGGAGGCTCACGGTTGCGAGTTCGCGGTGCGGCCCGACACCGACGCCGGCGCCGCAGGCGGTCGCGTCGCCCTCGCGCCTCCCGCATACTTCCCCGACGGGCGCGCGCTTCGCGGTGTCCTCCGTCCAGCGGTCATGCCCCCACGTACGGTGAGATGCAACCGGGATCGTCGACCAGGCACCGAGCGGCGAAATCTGATCCCGTGACTGCGACCAATCGCGCCCAGCGCAGCCGGATCGATCTCCAGCGGCGGGTGGCGGAGCTCGAGGCGCTCGAGGCCGAGCGCGCCCGCGCGGAGCTCGTCCAGTCCGCGCTCTACCGGATCGCCGACGCCGCGAGCGCGGCGAGCGACCTCCAGGACTTCTACCGAACGATCCACGGGATCGTCGGCGAGCTCATGTACGCGGAGAACTTCTACATCGCGCTCTACGACGCCGAGCGCGAGCGGATGAGCTACCCGTACTTCGTCGACACCGTCGACGAGGAGGTTCCGGATCCGAACGCTTGGGAGCCGATCGGGGAGGGGATGGCGATCGGCGTCACGGCGTACGCGCTCCGCCATGCGCGGCCCGTTCTCATGGAGCCCGCCGAGTACAGGCGCCTCCTCGTCGCCGGGGAGATCGAGCAGCTGGGCGTCACGACCGACGAGAGCAGCTGGCTCGGCGTCCCCCTCAAGGCCGACGGTCGGATGCTCGGGCTGCTCGTCGTCCAGAGCTACACGAGCGAGCACCAGTACACGCAGTCGGACACCGACCTGCTCGCGTTCGTCGGCCAACACATCGCGTCCGCGCTCACCCGGGCCCGGGCGATCGAGGAGACCAGGCAGCGGAACGCAGAGCTGGCGCTCGTCAACGAGATCGGCCTCGCCCTCGCCAAGCAGCTCGACTTCGAGGCGATTATCACGCTCGTCGGCGACAGGATCCGGGCGATCTTCCAGGTCGAGACGGGCGGCATCGCGCTCTTCGACCCCGCGACGAACACGATCGAGGTCCCGTACTCGATCGACCAGGGTCAGCGTGTTCTCAGGGACCGGCGGCCGCTCGGTCCGGGCCTGCTCTCCCACGTCATCACGACGCGCGTGCCGCTCCGCCTCAACACGTCGGCGGAGTCGGATGCGCTCGGGGCGATCGTGATCGGCAGCGACGAGGCTGAGTCGTGGCTCGGCGTGCCGATCCTGGCCGGCGACCATGTCCTCGGCGTGGTGGACCTCGAGCGCGGACCCCAGTACGCATTCAGCGAGTCGGACGAACGGCTCCTCTCGACGCTCGCGGCGAGCATGGGGACGGCGCTCGAGAACGCGCGCCTGTTCGGCGAGACGAAGCGGCTGCTGACCGAGACCGAGCAGCGGAACGAGGAGCTGGCGCTCGTCAACGAGATCGGGGCCGGGCTCTCGAAGCAGCTCGACTTCAAGGCGATCGTCGAGCTCGTCGGTGACCGCCTCGCTCGGACGTTCCGAGCCGACGACATGTTCATCGGGCTCTACGACCGGGAACGCAACGAGATCGCCACGCCGTACGAGCTGCTTCACGGTCGGCGGGTCCACGGCTACCCGATCCCGTTCGGCGAAGGTCTCACCTCGAAGGTGCTCGCGACGCGAGAACCGATCCGCCTCGGTACGGCCGAGGAGGCGGACGCACACGGAGCGATCAACGCGGGCTACGCCGAGCAGGCCGGCGAGACGGAGGCGGAGCCGGAGACGGAGTCCTGGCTCGGCGTCCCGATCCTCGCCGGCGACCAGGCTATCGGCGTGGTCGGAATCCGCGACCGACGGCGGCACGCGTACTCGGAGAGCGACGAGCGCGTCGTCCGGACGATCGCGTCGAACCTCGGCGTCGCGCTCGAGAACGCGCGGCTGTTCGACGAGACCAAGCGCCTCCTCGCCGAGACGGAGCAGCGGAACGAGGAGCTGGCGCTCGTCAACGAGATCGGCACCGCCCTCGCGAAGCAGCTCGACTTCCAGTCGATCGTCGACCTCGTCGGGGACCGAGTCCGCGAGATCCTCGACGCGCCCACGCTCACCATCGCCATCCACGAGCCGGGCAGCGACACGATCGACTTCCGGTATGGGGTCGAGGACGGCGAGCGCGAATCGCCTTCGACACTGCATCTCGGTGAGGGACTCACGTCGCGGATCCTCGAGTCGAAGCGGCCGTTGCGGATCGGGTCCGCCGTCGAGATGGACGCGCTCGGGGCCAACTGGGTGGGCGCTCGAATGGATTCGTACCTGGGCGTCCCCATCCCGGCCGGCGATCGCGTGCTCGGCGTCATCGCCGTCTCCACGTACGCGCCGAACGCGTACTCGGCGTCCGACGAGCGACTCCTCGGCACGCTTGCCTCGAGCATGGGCGTCGCGCTCGAGAACGCGCGCCTCTTTGATGAGACGAACCGGCTCCTCCGTGAGACCGACGAGCGGGCGGCCGAGCTCGGGATCATCAACAGCGTCCAGGAGGGCCTCGCCCGAAAGCTCGACTACGACTCGATCGGGCGGCTCGTCGGCGAGCGGCTCGACGAGATCTTCGACGCGAAGGTCGTGACCGTCGGGCTGCTCGACCATGCCTCGGGCACGATCCGCTTCCCCTACTTCGCCCGAGACGGAGATCGGCTCGAGGTCCGCGAACCGGTCGCGCTCGGAGCCGGCCTTACGTCGCTCGCGATCACGACCCGTCGCCCTGTCCGGCTTGCGACCGAGGCCGAGATGGTCGCGGCCGGCGCCCTCTACGTCCCCGACGAGCCGCACGCCCAGTCGTACCTCGCCGTACCCGTCCTGGCCAACGACGTCGTCGTCGGCGCCATCTCGGTCCAGGAGTTCCGCGAGCACGCCTTCACCGAGGCGCACGAGCGGCTCCTGTCGACCCTCGCGTCGAGCATGGGCGTGGCGCTCGAGAACGCCCGCCTGTTCGACGAGACGACGCGGCTGCTCAAGGAGACCGACGAGCGGGCGGCCGAGCTGGCGGTCGTGAACAGCGTCCAGCAGGGCCTCGCCGAGAACCTCGACATGCAGGCGATGTATGACCTGGTCGGCGACAAGATCCAGGAGATCTTCGACGCCCAGGTGGTCGACATCGGGATCCTCGACCCGACCGACGGGCTGGTTCACTTCCCCTACACGCTCGAGCGGGGTGTCCGCTTCCCGGACGAGCCGCATGAACCCGTCGGGTTCACGGCTCAGGTCTTCAGTACGCGCCAGCCCATCCTCGTCAATGACGTGCCGGCCTGGGAGCTCGAGCACGGCGCGACGCCGGTCGTCCAGGGCGAGCCTTCGCTCTCGGTCCTCTTCGCCCCGCTCATCGTCGGCTCCGAGGTCCGCGGGCGGATCTCGCTCCAGAACATCGACCGGACGAACGCCTTCTCCGAGTCCGACGTCCGCCTGCTGACGACGCTCGCCGGGAGCCTGTCGGTCGCCCTCGAGAGCGCGCGCCTGTTCGACGAGACGAAGCGGCTGCTGACCGAGGCGGACGAGCGCGCGGCCGAGCTCGCGGTCGTCAACAGCGTCCAGCAGGGGCTCGCGGCGAAGCTCGACATGCAGTCGATGTACGACCTCGTCGGCGACAAGATCCAGGACATCTTCGACGCCCAGGTCGTCGACATCGGGATCGTGGACGCGACGACCGACGTCATCCACTACCCGTACACGATCGAACGGGGACGACGATTTCCCGACGAGCCACAGCCGGCCTCAGGAGGCGTTCGTGGCCTCGTTCTCCGCCGGCAGGAGCCGATTCTCGTCAATTCCGACCTCCGTGCATGGGCAACCGAGCAGGGCTTCACGTGGGTCGTTCAAGGCGAGGAGCCCAAGGCGGGTCTGTGGGTTCCGCTCGTCGTCGGGAACGAGGCTCGGGGCGTCATCTCGCTCCAGAATCTCGACCGCGAGCATGCCTTCAGCGAATCGGACGTCCGGCTGCTCTCGACGCTGGCCGCCAGCCTGTCGGTCGCGCTCGAGAACGCGCGGCTCTTCGACGAGACCCGGCGACTCCTCAAGGAGACCGACGAGCGCGCGGCCGAGCTCGCGGTCGTCAACAGCGTCCAGCAGGGCCTGGCCGCGAAGCTCGACATGCAGGCGATGTACGACCTCGTCGGCGACAAGATCCAGGAGATCTTCGACGCCCAGGTCGTCGACATCGCGATCCTCGACCAGGAGGCCGACGTCTTTCGGTTCCCCTACGTCATCGAACGCGGCGTTCGATTCCCGGACGCGACCCTGCCGATCGTCGGACCGCGTCGCGTGGTCGTCGAGACGAGCGAGCCGATCCTCATCAACGATCGGATGATCGAGCGGGTCGCCGAGCTCGGGCAGAACCAGGCGATCCAGGGCGACATCTCGAAGTCCGGCCTCTGGATGCCGCTCGTCGCCGGACGCGAGGTCCGGGGCGTCATCTCGCTCCAGAACATGGACCGCGAGCACGCCTTCACCGACGCCGACGTCCGGCTGCTCGGGACGCTCGCCGGCAGCCTGTCGGTCGCGCTCGAGAACGCCCGGCTGTTCGACGAGACCCGGCGGCTCCTCGCCGAGACCGATCAGCGTGCGGCCGAGCTCGCGATCATCAACAGCGTCCAGCGCGGCCTCGCCGCCGAGCTCGACATGCAGTCGATGTACGACCTCGTCGGCGACAAGATCCGCGAGATCTTCGACGCCCAGGTCGTCGACATTGGAATCGTCCAGCCCGAGTCCGAAACAGTCCGCTTCACGTACACGATCGAGCGGGGGGTCCGCTTCCCCGAGGAGACGGTCGAGCTGTTCGGGTTCCGGCGCCACGTCGTGGAGACCGGCCAGCCGCTCCTCGTCGGCGACTTCGAGGCGCAGGCTCTGGAGTACGGCAACCCGCTCGTCATCAGCGGCGAACCCGCGAAATCGGCGATGTTCGCACCCCTCACGGTCGGCGATCGCGTCGACGGCGTCGTGTCCCTCCAGAATCTCGACCGGACCGACGCGTTCATGGAGAGCGACCTCCGTCTCCTCACCACGCTCGGGGCGAGCCTGAGCGTCGCCCTCCAGAACGCCCGCCTCGTCGCCGAGACCCGCCAGCGGGTGACCGAGCTGGCGACCATCAACCGGGTCGGCCAGGCGGTCGCCGAGCAGCTCGACCTCGCGGCCCTCATCGACCTCGTCGGCGACCAGATCGGGGACGCGTTCCGGGCCGACCTGGTTTACGTCGCCCTCGTCAACGAGCAGACCGACGTCGTCGATTTCGTCTACTACGTCGAGGATGGCCAGCGGACGCCGCAGGCTTCGCTCCCGCGCGGGGCCGGGCTGACCTGGCGGATCATCGACGGCCGCGAGCCGCTGCTCATCAACCGCGAGAGCGAGTGGGATGAGCTCGGGTCGCGCGGCCTCGGAACGCCGGCGAAGTCCTACCTGGGCGTTCCGATCCTCGTCCGCGATCGCGCGATCGGCGTGCTGAGCGTCCAGAGCACGCGCGAGGCCGGGCGGTTCGGCGAGGCGGACCGGCGCCTCCTCGCGACGATCGCGGCGAACGTCGCGTCGGCGATCAGCAACGCCCGCCTCTACCAGGAGACGCTCCGGCGCGGCGACGAGATGGCCGCGCTCGCCGCGGTCAGCCGCGAGATGTCAGCGACGCTCGACCTGTCGACCGTGCTCGCCCAGATCGCCGAGCGGGCGCTCGGCCTTCTCGACGCGGACACGAGCGCCGTCTACCTGCCCGACGAGGACGGCGAGACGTTCCAGGCGGTGGTGGCGCTCGGTGAGATCGCCGACGCGCTCCGGCGCGACCCGGTCGTCCGCGGCCGCGGGATCATCGGCGACGTCGTCGTCCGCGGCGAGCCGGAGCTGATCAACCGACCGTGGGAGGACTCCCGGGTACGGGTCGTGGCGGGCACGGACGAGGACAGCCCCGACCGGCTCATGGTCGCGCCGCTCATCGGGCGAACCGGCGTGACCGGCGTCATGGCCCTCTGGCGGACGACCGGCACGAGCGACTTCACGCCGGCCGATCTCGAATTCCTCGTCGGGCTGTCGCGCCAGGCCGCGATCGCGATCGAGAACGCGCGGCTCTTCGCGGAGGCGCAGGACGCCCGGAGCGCCGCCGAATCGGCGAACGAGGCGAAGAGCTCGTTCCTCGCGGCGATGAGCCACGAGATCCGGACGCCGCTCAACGCGATCATCGGCATGAGCGGCCTCCTCCTCGACACCGGGCTGTCCGGGGAGCAGCGAGAGTTCGCCGACACGATCCGGACGTCGGGCGACGCCCTCCTCACGATCATCAACGACGTCCTCGACTTCTCGAAGATCGAGGCCGGCCGGGTCGAGCTCGACAGCTCGCCGTTCGTCCTCCGCGAGGCGATCGAGGCCGCCCTCGACATCCTCGCGCCGACGGCCGCCCGGAAGGGGCTCGAGCTCGTCTACGCGATCGACGAGGACCTGCCGGTCGCGCTCGTGGGGGACGCCGGCCGGCTACGCCAGGTCGTCCTCAACCTCCTCTCGAACGCGGTCAAGTTCACGGAGCGGGGCGAGGTCGTGGTCACCGTGGGCGGATCGCGGGTCTCGGGCGGCCGTGGCAACGGCGCGAGCCGGTCGCGCTGGGAGATCCGGGTGGACGTCCGCGACACCGGCATCGGCATCCCCGAGGAGGCGATGGGCCGCCTGTTCCAGTCGTTCAGCCAGGTCGACGCCTCGATCGCGCGGCGATATGGCGGAACCGGCCTCGGCCTCGCGATCAGCCGCCGGCTGGCCGAGCTCATGGGCGGCTCGCTGACCGCGGAGAGCAGCGGCGTCCCCGGCGAGGGCAGCCGCTTCGAGCTCGTCGTCCGGATGCCGGAGGCGAACCGGGACGCCGTCCTCTCGGTGCGACCTTCCCGGATCGAGGCCGACCTTTCGGGCCGGAACGTCCTCATCGTCGACGACAACGCGACGAACCGGCGAATCCTCGTCGCCCAGACCGCTCGCTGGGGGATGGTCCCGCGCGAGACCGGATCACCCGTCGAGGCGGCCGATTGGCTCCACGAAGGGCAGCGCTTCGATATCGCGCTCTTCGATCTGCTCATGCCCGAGATGGACGGGCTCGAGCTCGCGTCCGAGGTGGCGGGTCTGCCGAAGAGGCGCCGTCCGCCGGTCGTCATCCTGTCGTCGATCGGGCTTCGCGACCGCGAGGGCGCGGCCGTCGCGGCCTGGCTGGCGAAGCCGGTCAAGCCGTCCGCGCTCCACGACACGATCGCCACGGTCCTCCTCGGGGGCGCGGTCCGTTCGGTGGCCGCCGCGAGTGTGCCGGCCGACGGTTCGACCGACGGGGCCGGACCTCTCGCCGACCGCCATCCGCTCCGGATCCTCCTCGCCGAGGACAACGCGGTGAACCAGAAGCTCGCGCTCCGCCTCCTCGCCCAGATGGGCTACTCCGCCGACCTCGCCGGCGATGGGCTCCAGGCGATCGAGGCGATCGAGCGGACGCCATACGACGTCGTCCTCATGGACGTCCAGATGCCCGAGCTCGACGGCCTCGAGGCGACCCGCCGGATCCGCGCTCGCTGGCCGGACCTGCAGCTGCCGATCGTGGCGATGACCGCGAACGCGATGGCGGGCGACCGCGAGGCCTGCCTCGCCGCTGGCATGACCGACTACATCAGCAAGCCGATCCGGCCGGCCGAGCTGGCGAAGGCCCTCGCCCGCGTCCCATCGGCCGCGGCGAGCAGCGGGGCGGGACCCACGGGAGGGAGCTCATGACCGAACCGACAGCCTCGGGCCACCCGGCTCTCGATCCGGGCGTGCTGGCGACGCTGCACACGTCGGTGGGCGGCGACGACGCCTTCCTCGTCGAGCTCATCGGGACCTATCTCGCCGACGCCGCGACCCAGGTCGAGGCGATCCGCGGGGCGATCGCGGCGAGCGACGCCGATGCCCTCGTCCGGCCGGCGCACACGCTCAAGAGCGCGAGCCTCACGGTCGGCGCGATCCGGCTCGGGGAGCTGTGCCGATCGATCGAGCAACGGGCGCGGGCGGGCGACGCCACCTCCATGGACCGCGAGGGCGCGGCCGTCGCGGAGGAGTGGCGGATCGCCGACGGCGCGCTGCGGCAATGGCTCGCCGAGCAGGGAGCGCGCGGATGACGGCCGGCGTGGGCCGGGATGCATCCGGCCGCCTGACCGCCGCCGCTCCCGACGAGACGCTCGGCGGCGCCGATGCCGGCACGGCCCTCGTCGTCGACGACAGCGTCGTCAACCGGAAGCTCCTCGCCCAGCTCCTCGCCGGCCTCGGGGTCCGGACGATCGAGGCGCAGCAGGGCGCCGACGCGCTCGCGATCCTCGGCGCCGACGGCGGGACGGAGATCGACCTCGTGCTTCTCGACGTCGTGATGCCCGAGCTCGACGGTTACGAGACGCTCGCGGCGATCAAGGCCGACGGCCGCCTGCGGCACCTGCCGGTGATCATGATCTCGGGCGTCGACGAGCTCGACAGCGTCGTCCGCTGCATCGAGATGGGCGCCGAGGACTACCTGCCGAAGCCGTTCAACCCGGCCGTGCTCCGGGCGCGGATCAACGCCTCGCTGGCGACGAAGCGGATGCGCGACCTCGAGCTCGAGCATCTCGCCCGCCAGGCCGAGCTCAACGAGACCATCGAGCGGCAGAAGGAGGAGCTGAGCCGGTTCCTGTCGCCGCAGATCGCCGCCCTCGTGTCCTCGGCGGAGGGCGAGCACCTGCTGGCCGGGCACCGCCGCCAGATCAGCGCGATGTTCGCCGACCTGCGGGGATTCACCGCGTTCGCCCAGGAGGCCGAGCCGGAGGAGCTGCTCGGGGTCCTCGGCGAGTACCACCGGATGATGGGCGCGAAGATCGTCGAGCACGGCGGGACCCTCGAGCACTTCGCCGGCGACGGGATGCTCGTCTTCTTCAATGACCCGGTCCCCCAGCCCGACCACGTCGAGCGAGCCGTGCGGATGGCCGTGGCGATGCGGGCGGAGTTCGGGCGGCTCTCGGCCGGCTGGCGAAAGCGCGGCTACAGCCTGGCGATCGGGATCGGGCTCGCCACGGGGTACGCGACCCTCGGGCGGATCGGGTTCGAGGGCCGCTACGACTACGGCGCGATCGGCAACGTCGTCATCCTCGCGTCGCGGCTGTCGAGCGAGGCCAGGGCCGACCAGATCCTCCTGAGCCAGCGTGCTCACGCGGCCGTCGAGGAGCTCGTCGCGGCCGAGCCCGTCGGCGATCTCACGCTCAAGGGATTCAGCCGACCCGTGCCCGCGCTCAATGTCATCGCGCTGCGGTCCGACGTCGCGGCGGCGGCAGCCGGAACCGAGGTGGTGGCCTCGGCGAGCGCCGGGAGTTCCTGACCCGCCGCAGGCGTGAGGCCTGATGCGAGCCAACAGGTTGCGGAACGCCGATGTCCGCCGCTCCGCGCTCGCGTGTTCGTGAAGCACAGCCTCCGAACGAACCAGCGTGGCTCATGCCGGAGAGGGTCGTTGCCGTCGCCGTGCCGCGCTCATTCGTTCCCTGGTTGTGCTTCAGGTACACATCGAGATCGGCGCTTCCCGGGCGGTGCCCCCGAGGGGACGAGAAGCACTGGCTCAACCTCGAGGCGACCCCAGCTCCCGACCGGCGTGCCTTACCGATGCTCCCGCCCCTCCTCGAGCCGCGCAGCAAGTC
>DASTSC010000196.1:0-30776 GCA_035760905.1 Candidatus Limnocylindrales bacterium
GTCGACGGCTGCGCCCGTGACCCGGAGGCCGCGCTGCGGCGGAACGGCGAGGCGACGGGCGTTCTCGCCCAGGCCTGTGCCGAGCACGGGCTCGATCTCCTCGTGATCTCGACGAACGAGGTCTTCGACGGCCGGCGGACCAACGGCGAGGGCTACCGCGCCTCGGACGACCCGAACCCGATCAACGCCTACGGCCGATCGAAGCTCGCGGGCGAGACGGCCGCGGCGGCCGCCTACGTCGCGCTGGGCATGCCGCCCGGCCCGTACGCGCCCGGGGAGCGCGCACCGGGGGGCCCGCAGCTCGCGATTGTCCGGACGGCCTGGCTCTACGGCCCGCCCGGTGGCGACTTCCCGGCGAAGATCGTCGCCGCCGCCGAACGTGCGCGCCATGCCGGCGAGCCGCTCCGGCTCGTGGCCGACGAGGTCGGCTCGCCGACCTACACCGCCGACCTGGCCGAGGCGATCGTCGGGTTGCTCGGGTCGGGCACGGTCGCCGGGATCCACCATGTCGTGAACGCCGGCCGCGCGTCCCGTGCCGACTGGGCCCGCGCGGTCCTTCGCCACGCCGGGATCGCCGTGCCGACCGAGGACGTCCCCGCCGCCACCTGGACGCGCGTTTCGACGCCGCCCGCCTGGGCCGTCCTCGAGCCGACGCCGCTCCCGGATGGGCAGCCGCTCCGGCCGTGGCAGGACGCCACCGCGGAGTACGTCGCGGCCCTCGTCCGGTCGTCCGCGCGGAGCGCCTCGAGATGAGCCCATCCGGTCGGGTCGACGGCGTCCGCTGGGGTCGAATCACTGCCCACGCCGACGACCGAGGATCGTTCACCGAGCTGTGGCGGACGAGCTGGTTCGGTTCCCTCCCGACCGATGCGACGGGCGTGCCGGACGCCGCGTTCGTCCAGGCGAACCGCTCGCGCTCGGCCGCCGGCGTCCTCCGCGGGCTCCACTTCCATCGCCGCCAGCTCGACTACTGGGTCGTCTCGTCCGGGCGGGCGTTCGTCGCCCTCGTCGACGTGAGACCGATGCTCCACGACGGGGGCCGACCGCTCGTGGAGACCCGCGAGCTCGGGGCGGACGAGACCGTCACGATCCCGGCCGGGATCGCCCACGGCTTCCTCGCCGTCGAGCCGCTGGAGCTCATCTACCTCGTGACGAACGAGCACGACGGGACCGACGAGCTCGGGTTCGCCTGGGACGACCCGCTCGCCGCCGTCGACTGGCCGGCCGTCCCGACGGCCGACGGCCGACCGATCCTCTCCGGGCGGGACCTGTCCAACCCGTCGCTCGCGGAGCTGGTCGAGCGTCTGCGGGCAGTCGACTGAACCTGGGACGGCCGGCCGGGCCTCGATTCGGACGCCGCGGGTCGGACCCGCGCAGGTCCTCGGCCCGGACGGTCCCGGTGCCGTCTGACCCGAAGCCGTCACCCGCGTACCCCGATTGGCTGGGACGAACGTCGGATTGCCTCGTTGATCCGGTCCGGGGAGGATCAGGGTGCTCACAACGAGACTGCGTGACCGCCTGACCGCCACCACCAGGCACACCCGGACGCGTCGTCCCCCAAGCCGCAGCGACCCCGAGGACCGCGCCGTGATTCATCGAGGAGCCGCACGCCGTCCAGCCGCCCCCGGTCGCGCCCGCCTCGGGCTGCTCGTCGCAGGCGCGCTCCTCGCCGCCGACGCGATCGCGCCGGCCTTCGCCCCGGCGCTCGTCGCCGCGGGTTCGGCAGGCTCGGAGGTGAGCGTCCCGCCGGGTTCGGTGGCCGACGCGACGACGCACGGGAGTCCCGACGGCGCGGATCGGCTCGACCTCGGCGTCCTCGCCCGGAGCGACGGAAGCCCGTTCGCGGGTGGCGCCGTCCAGCCGGGCGTCCAATACGAGGACGCCCTCGCCCACGCCGACGACCCGAACACGTTCACTCCGGGTGGCCGGGTGACGGTCGGCTTTCGACCGCGCGCGGGCGACGCCTGGCCTGTCGACGGACGGCTGCCTGTCGCCCTGCCGGCAGGTCGCGCCACGGGTCGCGCGATGATCGCCGACCGGGCCCGCGTGACAGCCGCGCCGGCCGTCGCCGCGCCGGTGGACCAGGCGAGCAGGGGCGATGTCGTCGACGCCGCGCCGGCCGCGTTCGAGGCTCCCTCGCCGCTCGTGACGGCCACCGGTCCCGTCGAGCCTGCCGCGTCGAGTCGTCTCCGCCGGCAGGTCTTCGGATTCCTGCCCTACTGGGAGCTCGGCGACTCCAGCACCGTCCTCAACTACAGCCTCCTCTCGACGATCGCCTACTTCAGCGTCGGGGCGACCAAGTCGGGCCGCCTCAAGAAGACGACCGCCGACGGATCGCCGACGACCGGCTGGGCCGGCTGGACGAGTTCGGCGATGACGAAGGTCATCAACAACGCCCACAGCGCGGGCAGCCGCGTCGTCCTGACGCTCAGCGTCTTCGCCTGGTCGAGCACCGAGGCCTCGGTCCAGGCCTCGATCCTCGGCAGCTCCACGAACCGCCTCCGGCTCGCCCAGCAGACCGCGGCCGCCATCCGCGACCGCGGCGCCGACGGGGTGAACCTCGACTTCGAGCCGATCGCATCGGGCTACGCCGACGAGTTCGTGTCGTTCGTCAAGACGCTCCGGAGCGAGCTCGACAAGGTCCACAAGGGCTACCAGCTGACCTTCGACACGACCGGCTACGTCGGCAACTACAAGGTCGCCTCGCTCATCAGCGCCGGCGCCGACGCGATGTTCCTCATGGGCTACGACTTCCGGACGTCGGGCTCGTCGCCGGTCGGCTCGATCTCGCCGATCGCCGGACCCGCCTACGACATCCGCGATTCGCTCGACGCCTTCCTCGGCGCGGTGCCGGCGTCGCGGATCATCCTCGGCGTGCCGTACTACGGACGGGCCTGGTCGACGACGACCTCGAAGCTCAACGCGAAGAACCAGTCGGGCGCGAAGTACGGCTACTCGGTGAGCGTCAACTACGAGAACGCGGTCGACGTCCTCGCGCAGTACGGCAAGTCGTACGACTCGCTGGAGCAGGTCGCCTGGACCGCCTACCAGAAGCAGAACTGCACGACGACCTACGGCTGCGTCACGACATGGCGGCAGCTCTATGTCGACGACCCGAAGGCGCTCGGGGCGAAGTACGACCTCGTCAACCGGCTCGGCCTCCGGGGCGTCGGGATGTGGGCCCTCGGCTACGACGGCACCCGGCCAGAGCTGTACGACGAGCTCAACGCGAAGTTCCTCCACGACACGACGCTGCCCGAGGCCGGCATCCGGATCCTGCCGGCCGCGGCCGGCGACGAGGGGTTCGTGGTCCGCTGGACCGGCAGCGACGACGTCGGGGTCACCGGCTACGACGTCCAGGTGGCGACCGACGGTGGGTCCTGGAACGGCTGGAAGAGCCGGACGACCGCGACGAGCGACGTCTGGCTCGGCGCCGACGGGCACACGTACGCCTTCCGCGTCCGGGCTCGCGACACGAGCGGCAACTGGTCCGCCTGGAACGTGGCCCAGACGGGCACGGGCACGCCGTCCCTCGGCCGCGGCTCGTTCGGGACCGTCGTCGCCGACGGACTGAGCCTGCGGACCGCGCCGGACACATCGGCGACCAAGGTCGGGACCGCGTCCAGCGGCGACGTCTACGCGATCACCGGCGGCCCGGTCTCCGCCGACGGCTACACCTGGTACGAGGTCACCGGCCCGCTCTCCGAGTGGAACACCGTCGGCGAGTCCGAGGTCGGCCTCTGGCTCGCCGCGAACGGCAGCGGCTCGACGTTCGTCGACGCCCGGCGGGCACCGAACGCCACGGCGGTCGACGCCCGGCTGACCGACCTCGGCTTCGCGGGCCTTGGCGACGTCAGCCTCGGCGCGCCCGCCGCGGACCGGCTCTTCTCGCCGAACGGCGACGGCCGGCGCGACACGCTCCGCGTCGGCTGGACGAACCAGTCGGCGCTCGACACGCTCTCGCTCGAGGTCTTCTCGACCGACGGAACTGACCGCGGCTCGGTCGACCTGTCGGCCTATCGCTCCGCGGGTGCCCAGTCGTACGCCTGGAACGGCCGGGCCGGCGGATCGGCGCTGGCCGACGGGCGCTACGTCCTCCAGCTCGTCGCGACGGACGGCGGCGCGACGTACACCGCTCCGTCGGCGCGGCCGGTGACCTCTGCCCAGGTCGACGCCTACGCGGTGACGATCGACCGCCAGGCCGATGGCGCCTTCACCGGGCTCGGCCCGAGCCGGATCCTCGACACCCGGATCGGGCTCGGCCTCGCCCGGGCCCTCGCCAACCGTTCGCCGCGGACGCTCACCGTCGCCGGTCGCGGCGGGGTTCCCTCCGACGCGACCGCGGTGAGCGTCAACGTCACGGTCACCGGGGCGACGAGCAAGGGTTACCTCGCGATCACGAAGACGGCCGATTCGACCCCCTCGACCTCGACCCTCAACGTGAGCCGGGGCCAGTCCCTGGCGAACGGGATCACGCTCCCGCTCGCGAGCGACGGCTCGGTCTCGCTCGTCTGGGTCGGTGCCTCGGGCTCGCACGCGAACGTCATCCTCGACGTGACCGGCTACCTGCGCTGACCCCGAGGCGGCCGTCGCGGGTAGGCGGGGCCGCCTACACTCCCGGCGTGACCGCCGACGAGGCGCCCGCGGCGTCGCCATTGCCGTCCGCCGACCCGCCCGTGCCCCGGCGGGACGTCGCGTGGGTCGTCCTGCCGACGTACAACGAGGCCGAGAACCTCGAGGCGATCGCGACGGCGATCCTCGGGGCGCTGCCGGACGCCGACCTGCTCGTCGTGGACGACGGCTCGCCCGACGGGACCGGCGAGATCGCCGACCGCCTCGCCGCAGCCGACCCCCGCGTCCACGTCCGCCATCGGTCCGCCAAGCAGGGCCTGGGCCGGGCCTACCTCGACGGGTTCCGGATCGCCCTCGAGGCCGGTGCTGCCGTCGTGTGCCAGATGGACGCCGACTGGTCGCACGATCCCGCCGTCCTGCCGCGGCTCGTCGAGCCGATCGTCGACGGATCGGCCGACCTCGTGATCGGGTCGCGCTACGCCGCCGGCGGGTCGGTCGTCGACTGGGGCCTCGGCCGGCGGGTCATCAGCCGAGGCGGCAGCCTGTTCGCCCGGACCGTTCTCGGTCTCGGTCCGCACGACCTGACCGGCGGCTTCAAGGCCTGGCGGTCGTCGACGCTCGCCGCGATCCCGTTCGAGGGAATCCACGCCGGGGGCTATGTCTTCCAGATCGAGATGACGTTCCGGGCGAGCCGTGCCGGCGCCCGGATCGCGGAGCTGCCGATCACGTTCCGCGATCGTCGCCTGGGTGCCTCGAAGATGAGCCGGCGGATCGTGGCCGAGGCGCTCGTCGTGGTCCTCCAGCTCCGGGCAGGAGAGCTGCGGTCGAGCGCCGGACGCCTCCTGCGCGGCACGGCCGGCCGACCGCGGAGCGGGTGATGCTCGGCGGCGCCGCGGGCCGCGCCGGCGCCGGACGGGCAGGGGATGTCGAGGGGCCGCCGCCGGGCGTTCGGGTCGTCGTGGACGTGCGGCCGCTCCAGGAGCCCGAGCACGCACCGGTCACGGCCGCCTACCTCGGCCGGCTCCTCGGGGCGTTCGCGGCCGAGCCCCTCGAGGGCGAGTCGTTCGTCCTGCTGCTGCGTGCGGACCTGCCCGACCCGATGCCGTCGCTCGCCGGGCTGCCGATCGCCGGCCGGAGGTTCCTGCCGGCCACGCGGTTCCTCCGGACGGCGACGCCCGCGGTCGATCCGTTCGTCCTCCGCGGGGCGTCGGTCGGAACGGGTCGGGGCGCGCGGCGCGCCGGGGCGAACGGCGCCGTCCATCACGCCGCGGGAACGGTCCTGCCGTTCGCGCCGGGCCTGCCGGTCGTCGCCTCCCTCCTCGACCTCGCCCCGTGGCAGCTCGCCGGGACGTTCCAGCGATCGCCGGCGGCCCGCTTCGCCGCCCGGCTGCGGCTGCGGCTGCTCCGCGGCTCACGGATCGTCGCCTGTGGCAGCGGCGCGGTCGCCGACCTCGCCGCGCGCCGGCTTCGCGTCCCTGCCGATCGGCTCCGGGTCGTGCCGCTCGCGGCCCGCGACGCCTTCCGAGCCTCGCCGGGGACGGATCCCGGTGCCACCCGGGCGGAGCTCGAGCGGCTCGGCCTGAGCGGCCGCTACCTCGTCTGGTCGGCCCGCCACGACGCCCGCCAGGATCTTCCGACGCTGCTCGCCGCGCTCCGTGCGCTCGCGTCGGCCGGCCGGCCCGCGGACCTGCCGGCCGAGGACACCTGGCCACCGCGGGTCCTCGTCGTGGAGGCAGCTCCGGCCGATCGCACGGCGCTCGCGCGAGCGGCGGCGCGCGCCGGCGTGGCCGATGCCTTCGCCTACGCACCGGGACTCCCGCCCGAGCGGCTGGCGATCCTCGTCGCGGCGGCGCGGGCGGGTCTCGCTCCGGTCGTGAGCGAGGCCGCCGGGCTGGCGACGATCGAGGCGATCGCGGCCGGTGTCCCGGTCGTCGCATCCGCGGTCGGCGCGCTTCCGGAGCTCGTCGGACGGGCCGGCATTCTCGTCCCGCCGCGCTCTCCGGAGCGCCTCGCCTCGGCGCTCCGGGCGATCGTCACCGACGATGCGCTCCGCGCCTCGCTCGCCGGCGAGGCCGCGGCCCGCGGCCTCGGTCGGCGGAGCTGGGGCGACGTCGCGCTCGAGATACGCCGCCTCTACGCCGAGGCCGCCGGCGCCGGGACGCCCTAGGCGATGCCCGGCCGCGGCCGCGACGTCACGACGACCCGCTTGCCGGCCACGAACCGCAGCTGGCTCGCCGACTCGACGACCTGGACGAAGGTCTGGCCCGCGGTGAGGGTCACCGGCCGGCCGCGGCGGTCGAACAGCTTCGTCGGCGCCCCGATCGACGCCTTGCGCCAGGTCCCCCGGATCGTGACGCCGTTCGTCGAGATCCACGCCGGCCCGGAGCCGACGAACTGTGCCTCGAGCCGCTTCTTCTCCGGGTGGGCGTCGTTGAGCGGACCGAAGTGCATGACCATCGCGATGACGTTCGTCGGCGCGACGCGCTTGCCGGTCGCGGCGTCGTGCTGGGCGCCCTCGACCGCGACCGACCGGCGGTAGGTATTCGTCGCCCGGTCGTAGGCGTAGTGGATGTGGTTCGCGGGAAAGCTCACATCGATCGTGCCCCCCTTCGGCCGGTCGGCGAGGGGAGCCGGCGGCCCGAACTTCCAGACCGGCTCGAGGGCCCGGTCCTTCGCCCCGACCGCCGCGGTGAGCCGGGTCAGGTTCTTCGCGTCGCTGTATTCGTTGTGCGGCGCGAGACGGTTGGTGACCCGGTAGAGGTAGCGGCCCTCGTACACGAACCCGTCGGCGTTGTAGACGAGCTGGCCGTGGCCCTTGGCCCGGAGCGTCTCGAGCGCCTGCGGCGACCCGCCGACGTGGACGTAGACGGCCCGCCACTCCGCTGCCCAGGCGATGAAGTAGAGCCGCGAGCTGCGGATCGGCCCGACCGACTTGGGCAGGTTCTCGTTGAAGACCATCATGTAGCGCGGGATCCCGCCCTCCGCCGGCGCCTGCCAGACGATCGAGGCGGCCGAGAACCCCGACTGGGGACGGGCCGGGGACAGGTCGTCGACCATCACGGCGATCGGGTGGCGTCGTGCCGCGGCCTCCGTCGTCGGCAGCCCGTCGAGGGGTCCCGGGACGAGCGACGGCCCGGGCGTCGGCGTCGGCGCGGGTGTCGGAGTCGGCGCGGGCGGCGAGGCGGACGCGCTCGGGACCGGCGTCGGCGCGAACGAGGCCGATGGCGCCGCCGTCGGCGACGTCGCGGGGGTCGGACTCGGGAGGCGCGCGCTCGCGCCACTCCCGAGCACGGACGCGAGCGCGATGACGATCCCGGCCGTCGCGACCGCGCCGAGGATCGCGAGGGCCATGACGGGTCGCCTCACCCGCGGGCACCCGCAGGTACGAAGCGGCGGGCCGGCACGAAGCCGCGGCCCGGCACGAAGCCGCGGCCTGGCACGAAGCCGCGGCCTGGCACGAAGCCGCGGGCGCGATCGGACGGACCGCCAGCTGACCTCATGCGTGCCTCCGCGACCCGGGAGATCGGTGACGGGGCGGCAGTCACGGTGATGCCGCGGCCCGGGCCGCGGGCAGGATAGCCGACTGTGGGCGGGCGCTTCCCCGACCGGGTCGATTTCCTCGAGACTCCGCGGGCCGTCGGGCGGCCGGGTCGGGCGAGGCAGTCAGCGATCCGATCGCCGTCGGCGTAGGCTGACGGCCCGGACGGCGCGTCGACCGTCGGGAAGAGCGAGGAACGAGATGGCGGACGAGACGAAGGACCTCGCGGCCGCCGAGGCCGAGGCGCGGGCGGAGGCGGCCGCCGCAACCGGTGAGGCGTCGACCCAGGCGGCCGAGACACCTCCGGCTCCGAGGCGGTCGAGGCGGCGGGCATCCGGCGCCGCCGGCCCCGAGGGCGAGAGCGCAGGCCGTGCGACGGCCGCCGGCGACGGGGCAGGCGCGGAGTCAGGCGCCGGGACAGCCGCCGGCGCCGAGACAGCCGCCGAGACAGCGGTCGGCCGAGCCGTCGGGCCAGCCTCGAGCGTCCTCGCCGACGCGGCCCCTGAGGTTTCGGTCGCGGGAGGGACGCCCCAAACCGTTACCGCCCGGACCGTCACGATCAGCCGCGGTGGCGCCGGCCGGGTCGAGGCGAGCGACGTCTCGGTGTCGCAGGGTGGGATCGGGCTCGCTCGCGGCGAGCGCGTCTTCGTCGAGCTGGGTGGGCTCGGCGCGGCGCTCGGCGGCGAGGTGAGCGTCACCCAGGGCTACCTCGGCCCGACGCTCGCCCGCGACGTCCGGCTCGACCAGGCCTTCGCTCGCACGGTCGTCGCCGGCAACGTCGAGTTCGGGCCGCGCAGCGGCGCGCTCCTCGTGCTCGCCGGCCGCGTGAACGGCTCGATCCGGCCCATCCTCGACTGGCGGGGCGGGCTCGCCTTCGGTGCCGCCTTCGGCCTCGTCGCCGGTCTCGTCCGGGCCCGCCTTCGCCGCGGCTGATCGCAGGCGACTGCGGTAAGATCGCGCGGCTCGGCCGGGCCGTGCGCGGCGCACGCCGTCCGACCCGACGCGTTGCCGGCGCCGCACCGCCGGCCCTTCCGACACTCCCGGAGCCAGATCACCGCTCATGACGTTCAGAGGCACGCCGGCGGCGCGGCCGGCCCCCAGACGTTCCCGCGCGTCCGCCGAGGGCGGCCGGCGAACGCTCCTCCTCAACCTCGGTTTCGGTCTCGTCATCCTCGTCTCGGTCGTCATCCTCGCGGCGGCCGCGGGGGCCTCCTGGTACGGCGACCACTTCGGCGAGGTGGCCAAGGTCGACGGAACCGCGATCACGCGCGACCAGTACCGCGACCGCTACGCAGTCCAGCAGTTCCGGTTCGACCGGCTCGAGGGCCGGATCCGCGACGACCTGGCCGCCGGCCGGATCACCCAGGACGAGAGCGATCAGCGCGTGGCCGACCTCGAGCAGCAACGCAACGACATCTCGACCGTCGTCGCCGACGACCTCATCGACGCCGCCGTCCAGTCGAAGCTCGCCGCGGACGAGGGGCTGTCCGTCAGCGACCAGGAGATCTCCGACCAGCTCCGGAAGGAGGCCACCCGGCCCGAGGAGCGTCATCTCTGGCTCATCTCCGTCGAGCCGCAGATCGACAGCGGCAAGTCGGAGCCCACGGACGCGCAGGTCGCGGCGGCCAAGGCCAAGGCCGACCATGCCGTCGCCGATCTCAAGGCCGGGAAGGCCTGGGAGGAGGTCGCGAAATCGACCTCGAGCGACCCCTCGGCCTCGAAGGGCGGCGATCTCGGCTGGCACGAGCAGGACGATTCGACGCTCGACCCGGCCTTCGCCGCCGCCGTCTTCGCCGCCCAGCCGAACGCGCCGACCGACGTTGTCGTCGGCGCCGACGGCGTCTATCGCATCGGGCGCGCCACCGAGGTCCTGCCGCCCGAGGAGGACCCGAACTACCAGCAGTCGTTCGAGAACCGCGGCGTCAGCCTCGCCGCCTACCAGGCCGCCGTCCGGGCCGACGTCGTGAAGCAGAAGCTCGAGGGGCACCTCCTCGCCCAGCTCGTCGACAACCCGTCGCCGATGCGCCAGGTCCAGGAGATCCACATCGCGATCGGCCAGGGGACCGGGGACGAGGTCCACGTCCGCCACATCCTCTACGCCGCCGGCGACCTCAACGACCCGAGCGCGACCCCGAAGCCCTCGGACGATCCGGCCTGGGCCGAGGCGAAGGCGAAGGCCCAGGCGACGTACGACACGCTGAAGGCCTACGTCGGCAAGCCCGACGAGCTCGAGACGCAGTTCGAGAAGATCGCCAACACCGACACGGCCGACCCGAGCGGCCAGGGTTCGGGTGGCGACCTGCCCTACCTGACCCGCGACGTCCTCGATTCGTCGTTCGCCGACGCCGTCTTCAAGAACGGGCTCAAGAAGGGTGATCTGATCGGGCCCGTCCAGAGCTCCTTCGGCTGGCACGTGATCCTCTTCGAGGACCGCCGGCCGCCGGCCGAGGCGCGGGCGCAGAACGCCGCCAAGGACGCGAGCGACGCCGGTGCCGACTTCAGCGCGCTCGTGCGCCAGTACTCGGACGGCCCGCGGAGCCAGAGCGACGGCAGCCTCGGCTGGGTCGCCCGCTGGCAGCTCGGCAGCCAGCAGCTCGAGGACGCGATCTTCGCGACGACGGTCCCCGGCGTCAGCACGCTCGTCGACGTCCCGGACGACGGCTGGTACCTCTTCAAGGTCTCGGCCGAGGAGACCCGCAAGCCGGATCCCGACCAGGCCGCCAAGCTGCGCGCGAGCGCGTTCGACAACTGGTACGCGGCGCAGAAGGCGAAGGCCGACATCAAGAACGACCTCGCCGCGACCCCCACGCAGTAGGGTGCTCGACCGGCTCGTCGAGGACGCGCGGACCCGCTGGGGGCTCGATCCGGTGCGCGGGCTCCAGATCGTGGTCGCCGAACGGCTCGTCGCGACGCCGATCGAGCCGTCCGTCCCGCTCCTCGTCGTGCCCGGGTCCACGATCGGCTCCGCCGCGCCCCAGCCGCCGGTGCCGCTGCCGGGTCGGGCGGGTCCCGCCGGCCGAGACCCCGTGGCGGTCCTCGCGCGGCTCTACCCGGCCGACCACCCGGTCGGACCGCTCGACGACGGGCCCGCGCTGACCGTCGGCGAGCTCGACGCCGCGGTCCTCGAGCGGCCGCTCTACCTGGCCCCGCTGCCCGTCGAGGAGGCCTTCGCGGCGCCGTGGGGAATGCCCGCGATCTCGGCCCGACTGCGCCAACCGGACGGTTGCCCGTGGGACCGCGAGCAGACCCACGTCTCGCTCCGGAACCATCTCCTCGAGGAGGCCTACGAGGTCTACGACGCGATCTCCGACCCCGCGACGCCCGACCTCGCCGACGAGCTCGGCGACCTCTGGCTCCAGGTCGTCCTCCACGCCCAGCTCGCGGCCGAGGAGGGCGTGTTCGACCTCGCCGACGTCCAGGCGGCCATCGCCTCGAAGATCGTCCGGCGCCATCCCCACGTCTTCGGCGAAGCCGAGGCCCGGACGGCGTCGGACGTGAACCGGCAGTGGGAGCGGATCAAGGCGGCCGAGCGGGCCGAACGGGCCGGGCGCGCCGGCGATGGGCCAGCCGAGGCACCGCGGAGCGCGCTCGAGGGGATCAGCCGTTCGCTCCCGGCGCTCGCGGCGAGCCAGGAGATGCAGGAACGAGCCGCGAACATCGGCTACGACTGGCCGTCGATCGAAGGCGTCCTGGCGAAGGTCGAGGAGGAGGTCGGCGAGCTGCGGGCGGCCGAGGCGCCGGCCGATCGCGCCGAGGAGCTCGGCGACGTGCTGTTCGTGCTCGTCAACGTCGCCCGCCGGCTCGGCGTCGAGGCCGAGGCCGCCCTCCGGGCGGCGAACGACAAGTTCCGGCGCCGCTTCGCCGTGGTCGAGCGGCTGGCCGGCGAGCGAAATGTCGCGCTCCGCGACCTCTCGTTCGACGAGCTCGACGCCCTGTGGGACAGTGCCAAGGTGGAGACGGCGACGAAGGAGCCTGCCCGATGACGATCGGCAACCGACCAGCGACCGTCCGGTCCGACGGCCGCGCCCCGACCCAGCTCCGGCCGATCTCGATCCGGCTCGGCGTCCAGAAGTGGGCGGAGGGGTCGTGCGTCATCCGGATGGGCGACACGGAGGTCCTCTGCGCCGCCTCGATCGAGGACCGCGTCCCACCCCACCTTCGGGGCAAGGGCACCGGCTGGGTGACCGCCGAGTACTCGATGCTGCCGCGGGCCACGTCCGAGCGCACCCAGCGCGAATCGTCGAAGGGCCGGATCGGCGGCCGAACCCACGAGATCCAGCGGCTCATCGGCCGGTCGCTCCGCGGCGTCGTGGACATGGCCCGGCTGGGCGAGCGGACAGTGACGGTCGACTGCGACGTCCTCCAGGCGGACGGCGGCACGCGGACGGCCTCGATCACGGGCGGATACGTCGCCCTCGGCGCCGCGCTCATCACGTACGGCATGGAGCGGCTGCTCGTCGGCAAGGTCGCCGCGGTGAGCGTCGGCATCATCGACGGGATCCGGATGCTCGACCTCGACTACTCCGAGGATTCGCACGCCGAGGTGGACATGAACGTCGTCGGCACCGACGCCGGCACGTTCGTCGAGCTCCAGGGGACCGCCGAGGGCAAGCCCTTCGCCCGGAGCGACATCGACGCGCTCCTCGACCTCGCCTCGAGCGGCCTCGATCGGCTGTTCGAGGCCCAGGCGGACGCCCTCGCCAAGGTCCGCCGGTAGGCCGAGCGGGGATGGCCCGTCGTCCCCGGGTCGTCGTCGCGACGCGGTCCGCGCACAAGCTCCGGGAGCTGCGCCAGCTCCTCGGCCCCATCGAGGTCGATCTCGTCAGCCTCGACGACGCGGGTATCGACCCTGGCATCGAGCCGGTCGAGGACGGACGGACCTTCCGCGCGAATGCCCGGCTGAAGGCCCGCTTCTACGCGGCGCTGACCGGCCTGCCCACGCTCGCGGACGACTCCGGCATCGAGGTCGAGGCGCTCGGCGGCGCACCCGGTGTGAGAACACGACGCTACGCGGGCGAGGACGCGACCGACGCCGACAACAACCGCAAGCTCCTCCGCGAGCTCGGCGGACTGCCGCCGGAGCGTCGCGGCGCCCGCTACGTCTGCATCCTCGCGCTCGCGCTCCCGGCGGTTCCGACCCGCGACCGGCGTCGCGGGCGTCCACGGATCGTTGCCGAGACGCGCGGCACCTGTCGCGGCCGCATCGCGTTGGCTCCGCGCGGAACCGGGGGCTTCGGCTACGACCCGATCTTCGAGCCCGCGGTCGAGCCGGTCGGCGGCCGGACGTTCGGCCAGTGGACGGCCGAGGCGAAGAACGCGATCTCGCATCGGGCGAAGGCCGCCCGACGGATGGCCCCCCGGCTGGCCGCGCTCGAGGGCTGATCGGAGCACCCCTCGGGGCATGGCGACGCCGAGCGGCGTTCGTACCTGCCAGTCGCCGCCCGGCGTCGCAGGTCTGGACGGCCGAGGCCGCCGGGATGTGCCGTCGCCCGCTCGGGTCGCCCTTCGGTCCATGGCAAGATGGTCGCCGCCGGGGTGTGGCGTAGCTGGCTAACGCACGTGCTTTGGGAGCACGAGATCGCGGGTTCGAATCCCGCCGCCCCGACCACCTGCACATGGCAACGACAGCAGCCCTCTCGCCGCGCGGGCGAGCTCAGAACGTGTGGCGCGTCTGGCTGAAGCCGCCCTTGCCGAACGCGAGGACCTTCTCCGGCCGGACCTCGAACACGAGAACCGCGCCCTGACCCGGGTTGACGAAGGACCCATCGCGCGTCTCGTACCGCCAGCGGCCGTCCCACTTCGTCGCCCATGCCGCGGCCAGCCGACGGAGCCGGTCCTCGTCGGTGACGGGCTCGGCCTCGCCTTCGACGACGACATCGAGCCCGCCGCGCCAGTCGTTGCAGCCGGTCGTCACGATGACGTGGCGGTTGCCACCGAGGTTGACCGCCTTCTGCTCCTCCGGCCCCGTGCAGAAGTGGATCGCGTCGTCGAGCCAGACCGCCACGAGCGGCGTCACGTGGGGCCGGCCGCCGGCGCGAACCGTCGTCAGCCAGGCCATCTCCGCGGATTCCAGTGCCCGCCGGGTCGTCGCCCAGTCGGTCGGCTCCGCGCCGGGTTCGCTGAACCGCTCGTCGAGAGTGGTCACAGGCGTCGTCATCCAACGCCTCCTTTCGTCTGGCCCGACCCTACGCCGTGACCGAGACCGTGACCGACGTGGTCAGCTCGTGGTCGGGCGGGTCCGATCCGCACGTCGCCTGCTGATACACCTCGGCCCGAGCCGTGATCCTCCACCGGCCCGCCGGGAGATGGATCTCCGGGTCCGACTGCCACCGCTGGTAGACGGGCAGGCTCGGGTCGCCACCGGGCGGTTTCTCGTGGCCGATCGGCTCGAAGGTCATCGCAGCCCCCTTCCTGAGGGTGGACGGACCCGAGCACATGAGACGCGAGTTCGCGCTCATCCGGAGCGGCCCGTCGAGCTGCTCGAACGAGATCGTGACGAGTCCCGTGTCCGGCGCCGCCACGGTGACCGACGAGTCCGGACCCCGGTAGACGAGCAGAGCGCGGATGTCGAGCGCGTCCGTGGTCCGCAACGATCCGCCGGGCGCCGAGAGGGTCAGGCTGTACGTCCCATCGCTCGCCTGGTCCGACACCGGCGTCGGACTCGAGCAAGCGACGAGCCCGAGGATCAGGCCGGCGATCCAGAACCGGAGCGTCGCGCTCCAGAAGGGCGGCAGCTCGGCGAGCGCCCTGGTCAGCTGCCCTGGTGGGTCGCCACAGGGTCGACGAACAGCTTTATCCGACGACTCCGGGCACGTCGGCCAGTACCTGACCGTCCTCGATGGTCAGCGCGAACGAGCGGACCGGCCGCTCGGCGGGCCCGCGCAGCACCTTGCCGGTCGTCACGTCGAACTGACTGCCGTGGCAGGCGCACGTCACGACCGTCCCATCGAGCTCGCCCTCCGCGAGGGAACAGCCCCTGTGGGTGCAGGTGTCATCGAAGGCGTACAAACGACCGTCGGCATTGGCGACGTTCATCGTGGTACCTGCAACGGCAAAGACGCGCATCTCGCCAGGAGGCACGTCCCCGGCTCCATCCACCCGGATCGACATCGATAGTCCTCTGCTCGCGGCGGTCGTCAGCCCATGACGGCCCACCTACGGTACGACGCCGGAGCGGTGAGCGCGTCGCTGGCCGCTGCCGATCGTGTGGCGGCGCAGGGAGCCGCTGGACCCACGGTGGTAGGCTGCCTCGCCGGAGCTTCGTCACACCCGAACCACCTTGGCGCGTTCGGATCCGCGGGTGGCACGTGATTGCCTTCGCTCGAGCATCGCGCTTCGCTCATCTCCACGCCCGTGGAGCGACACGCAGACCAGCTAACCGTCGCCGAGTCGAGATGACGACGCGCTGCCCGGCGGCGGTCCGATGAGCGGCGGGATGGTCGGCGATCGGCCGGATTCCCCCCCGACGCCCCTGCCCGGAGGCGGCGCTCTCGATCCGGTGACCGGGATCCAATGCTCGCTCGCGGTCCAGCTTCGGCGTTCGTCCGGTGCGGTCATCGGCCGGAGCGCCGAGGTGGACGCGCTCTCGCAGGAGCTGCGCGAGGCCTCACGGCGCCTCGTCGCGATCACCCTCGAAGGGGAGCCGGGTATCGGCAAGACGCGGCTCCTCCTCACGGCCTCGGAGCTCGCCGCGGCCGCCGGCTTCGCCTGCGTCGCGGTCACGGCCGACGAGGAGATCCGAGGTCCGTTCCTCCTCGCGCGCAGCATCTTCGCGTCGAGCGTGATCCAGGAGACCGCAGGGGGGACGCCGGCCGAGCCCGCGGTGCGGCGCGCAGTCGAGGCGATCTCGGGGCGCGACGAAGCCGGCCTGGAGGGACTCTCGGCCGACGCCAAGCTCCTGCGGACCTTCGACCTCGCCGGCCTGGCGGTGTCGCTGCTGGCGTCCGTCCGTCCCCTCGCCCTGCTCATCGACGACGTCCAGTGGGCCGATGACGACACGCTTCGGCTGCTGCGCTACGTCGTCCGCAGCGACGCCGATCGACCGATCTTCCTGCTGCTCACCGTCCGGCCGGACGAGCTCGCGGCCGTGACCGAAGCGGTCAACTTCGTCGCCGACATGGAGCGGATGGGCCTCGTCCGACGGCTGCGCCTCAAGCGGTTCAGCTCGGTCGAGACCGCGGAGCTCCTCAAGCGTGTCCTCGGCGCCCCGGTCGAGGCCACGTCGGCCGCGTCGATCCACGTCCAGTCCGAGGGCGTTCCGTTCATCGTGGAGGAGCTGGCCCGGACCTATCGCGAGGCGGCCACGCTCCAGCAGATCGACGGGGTCTGGCGGCTCGGTCGTGCGGCCGCCCGGCTGATGCCCTCGGCGGTTCGAACGCTGATCGATCGACGAGCCGTCCGCCTCCCGCCGGCGACGAAGGCAGCGCTCGGCGACGCGGCGATCCTCGGCCGAAGCTTCAGCCTTCGCGATCTCCGGGCGATCCGGGCCAGGCTCGACGATCGCGCCGGCGCCGGCGACGCGGCCGTGGCGTCGGGCCCGCCCACCGCTCTCGGCCTGCCCGTGTCCGCCGACCGCCTCGACCCACTCGCAGACGAGCTGGGGGCGGCCGTCCGGGCGGGCCTGCTGCTGGCGCAGGCGCCGGGCGAGCCCGCCGACTTCACGTTCGCGCACGAGCAGGTTCGGCAGTTCGCGCTGAACCAGCTCTCGGTCGCGCGCCGGCGACAGGTCCACGCGGCCGTGGTCGACCTGCTGCTCGAGGGCGGCGAACCCGCGGCCGCCGCCCTGCCGATGCTCGCCCAGCACGCGCTGGCGGCGGACGACACCGCGCGTGCGGCCCGCTTCTCGATCGAGGCCGCGACCGCCGCGCTCACGTCGAACGCCCCGGAGGAGGCCCTCCGCCTCGTCGAGCAAGCGCTCCCGGTCGTCTCGTCGCCGGCCGAGCGCCGAATCCTGCTCGCGACGCGCGATGACGCATATGCCGTCCTCCGTCGTACGGACGAACGGCTCGAGGCGCTCGCGGAGCTGGCAGCGCTCGCCGAGGCGATGCGGGATCCCGAGATCGAGCTCGACGTCCAGCTCCGGCGGGCGTCGGCCCTCCGGATGAGCCACGACGAGGACGGCGCCGCGGAGCTTGCGCGTCGCGTTCGATCTCGCGCGGCCGAGCAGGGGAATACCGCCCTCGAGCTGCGGGCCACCCTCGAGCTCGGGCAGGCGCTCCTGCGCAGCCAGCTCGGCGAGTCCTTCGGCGGCGCGGCGGTCGAGATCGACCTCGACGCGGCCGAGGAGGCGTATCGGCGCGCGATCGAGCTGGCGACGGAACGACACGACGAGCGCACGCTGGCGGCTGCGCTTCGGGAGATCGGGATGATCGACTTCGCGCGCGGCCGTGGCTGGTTCGCCGGCGAGGTGGTCGCGGGCCGCGCCGACGAGCTCGTTGCCGCGATGACGTCGGGCACCGATTTCGAACCGCTCCTCATGGCGACCCCCATCGGCCCGCTCCTCGAGGAGGCGACGGCGGTCCTCGAGCAGGCGCTCGCCATCTTCGAGCGTCTCGGCGACCGGACCGGGGTCATGTCGACGGTCATCGCGATGGCCTACGTTCGCTATGGACCGGCGATGCACTTCACGAGCTCAGCACGGCACCTCGAGGAGATCCGGCTCGTCACGGCTCGGCTGTCCGAGCTCGTCACCGAGAGCGAACGGGATCACCTCGAGCTCCAGATGATGTTCGGCGTCCATGTCTACTCACGGGCGAAGGTCGTGCCCGACCTCGCGCTTTCGCGTGGCGAGGACGCTCATCGAGCGGCGCGCCTCATGGGCGACCGGACGACCGAGTTCCTGGCGGCCGGCGGCGTGGCCCTGACGCTGATCGAGCTCGGCGATGTCGAGGGTGCCGAGCGATGGCTCGGCCTGGCGGTGTCGGCGGCGTCCAACGCCCCTTCGCGAACCCGGGCCCGGCAGCTCGAGATGTGGCGCGGCACGGCCAGGGCCGCGGCCCGAGACCGCGACGCCGCGATCAGCCATCTCCAGCGAGCCGTTGCGATTGCCACCGAGGCAGGTCGGGCATCCGGCCGGTGCGAATCGCTCGCCCGGCTCGCGCTCGTGGGCGCCGGGCTCGTCGCCGACCGCCCGGGGGCGGTCGCCGCCGACGCTGGTCCGGACGGCGCGGCCGACCGCGAGCTCGTCGAGCTCGTCGAGCGGTCGGCGGAGGAGGCCAAGGAGCTGCTCGCGCTCCTGCCGGGACACGCGCCGTGGGGCGCTCAGGCCGACGCGGCGCTCGCCGTGATCGCCCTCGAGCGGGACGACGTCGAGCGGGCTGCAGCAGCAGGCGGCGCCGCCCTCGAGGCGCTTCGAGCCGGCCTCCACGAGGACACGAGCCTCGAGATCGTGATCCCGGCCGCGCGTGGGCTGCTGGCGGGCGGACCGCCCGAGACCCGGTCGTTCGTCCGGGCCTACCTGCAGTCGACGCTGTCTCGCATCGCGCGGGGCACGGCGGACGAGGCGATCCGCGTCCGCTGGCTTCGAGGGCCGATCGGCCGCGCCCTCGTCGAGCTCGCGGGACCGCTCGAGCCCGCGGCCGCGCCCCTTTCGGAGACCGCGTACGAGCCCGGCCTGGAGGAGGCCGACCGGCGCCTGCTCCAGCTCCTGACCGAGGGCCGTACGAACGCGGAGATCGCCGCCGCGCTCGGGCTCGGCGAGAGCGATGTGGCGGGCCTGCTCGCGCGCCTGCAGGCACGTCTCGGCGTGTCGAGCCGTGCCGAGGCGACTTCCCTCGCCTTCCGCGGCCTCGCGGCCGTCGGCAGCCACTGATGGCCGTTCGCGCTCGCGTCGACCGGCACAAGTGCGTCGGGGCCGGCAACTGCATCACGCTCGCCCCGACGGTCTTCGACTGGCTCGCGGGCGACTACGGCAAGACCGACGTCGTCGGGCAGGACAGCGTCGACGAGGAGGTCCTGCGCGCCGCCGCGTTCTCGTGCCCGACGGCCGCGATCATCCTCGAGGACGTGGCCGAGCTCCTGCCGTGGCAGCTCCGCGGAAAGAGTGGGCCCGCCCGACGAGTCATGAAGACGTTCATGTTCACGGACATCGTCGGCTCGACGAATCTCGTCGTGGCGCTCGGCGACGAGGCCTGGGAGACGATGCTTCGCTGGCACAACGCGGCGCTTCGGGAGGTGTTCACCGCGCACGGTGGCCAGGAGATCTCGACGACCGGCGACGGATTCTTCGTGAGCTTTGATTCCCCCGATCTCGCACTCGAGGCGGCGGTCGCGATCCAGCGCCGGCTGGCGGAGCACCGCGTGACGCAGGGCTTCGCACCCCAGGTCCGGATCGGCCTCCATGCGTCGGACGCGACCCTCGTCGCCGGCGACTTCCACGGCAAGGGTGTCCACGAGGCGGCGCGGATCGCCGCGCTCGGTGGCGGCGGCGACATCGTCGCGAGCGTCGCAACGGTCGGCGAGTCGCACCGGACGTCCGATCGCCGGAGCGCGGCCCTCAAGGGCCTCTCCGAGCCGATCGAGGTCGTCAACGTCGACTGGCACTGACGGCGGCGAGCCGGGCGACGACGGGCTGGTGGGGACCGAGCCGACCACGGCGAGCCGGCGCTCAGGCCGGTGTCGGTCGGGCCAGCAGCGCCTCCACCCGGGCGATCAGCTCGTCGGGGGTGAACGGCTTGTCGAGGAAGTCGTCGCGAGCCGGATCGTCGAGGGCGATCGCCGCCTCGCTGTAGCCGGACACGAGCAGGACCCGGATCGACGGTCGCCGGGCCCGGACCTCGGCGGCGAGATCCGGCCCGGTCATCCCGGGCATGACGACGTCGGTCACGAGGAGGTCGACGTCGCCCTCGTGGCGGTCGACGGCGAGGAGGCCGGCGGCCGCGTTCGGCGCCTCGATGACGACGTGACCGCGCGCCGACAGGACGCTCGACACGAGCTGGAGGACCGACGGCTCGTCGTCGACGACGAGGATCGTCGCGCGCCGCTCGGCCGGACGCCGCCGCGGGGCCTGCGGCGTCTCGTCGTCCGCGTCGGCGGCCACCGCCTCCGTCACTGACGGCAGGTAGACGCGGAAGGTCGTGCCGACGCCGCGCTCGGAGTAGACCGAGACGTGGCCGCCGGACTGGCGGACGATGCCGTAGACGGTCGCCAGCCCGAGGCCCGTCCCGGCCCCCGGCGGCTTCGTCGTGAAGAAGGGCTCGAAGAGGTGGTCGCGGGCCTCGTCGGTCAGCCCGACGCCCTCGTCGGACACGGCGATGACGCCGTACGTGCCGGCGCTCACGTCGGGATGGGATCGGGCGTAGCGCTCGTCGAGCTCGACCTGGGCGGTCTCGACGAGGAGCGTCCCGCCCTCCGGCATCGCGTCGCGGCCGTTGATCGCGAGATTGAGGACGACCTGCTCGAGCTGGCTCCGGTCGACACGGACCGCTCCCGCGTCGGGATCGAGCCCCACGACGAGCGAGACCCGCCCGCCGAGGAGCCGGTCGAGCATCTCCCGGAACTCCTCGACGACCTCGTTGAGCGGCACGACCGCCGGATGGAGCGCCTGGCGCCGCGAGAACGCGAGGAGCTGCCGGGTCAGGGCCGTCGCCCGCTCGGCGGCGAGCCGGATCTGGGTCGCGTCGTCGTGGCGCGGGTCGGTCCGGTCCGTCGCGTCGAGGAGCAGGTCGCTGTAGCCGACGATCGCCGTCAGGAGGTTGTTGAAGTCGTGGGCGAGCCCGCCGGCGAGCCGGCCGATCGCCTCCATCTTCTGGCTCTGGCGGAGCTGCGCCTCGAGCCGGGCCTCGTGGCTGACGTCGCGGAGGATCTCCGCGACGCCCGTGATCGAATCGCCGTCGCGGACGGGCGCGACGCTGATCGCGACGTCGAGGAGGCGGCCGTCTCTCGTGCGTCGCCGCGTCCGGTGGTCGTAGACGCGCTCCTCGTGGAGGACGCGGGTGGCGAGGTCGCGCGATTCGTCGCTCAGCTCGGGTGGTGAGAGCTCCTCGATCGGTCGCCCGACGACCTCGTCCTCGGTCCAGCCGAAGAGTCGCTCCGCGCCCGGGCTCCAGCCGGTGATCGTGCCCGACAGCGAGGCAGTCAGGTAGGCGAGGTCGGCGTGAGCGAGGATGACCGACAGGCGCTCCGCGTCCCGCCGAGCGGAGAGCCTCGATCGCTGCGTCCTCGACCGTGCCATCGGCCGCAGTCTCGCACGGACGCGCCTGCCGTTCGGCTACCGTTCGCCCGTGTCCCGTCCCGATCCGACCGCCAGGCCGACGCTTCGGCTGGGCGTCCAGCTGCCGGAGGTCGAGTACGTCGTCCGCTGGCCGGATCTCGTCGCGATGGCGCGACGGGCCGAGGCGATCGGCCTCGACGCGCTCTGGCTCGGCGACCATCTCCTCTATCGCGGCTTCGGCCCGGATCGGACGGAGGCTCGTGGCCCGTGGGAGGCGTGGACGACGCTCGCCGGGCTCGCCGCGGTCACGTCGCGGATCCGGCTCGGGCCGCTCGTCGCCGCGACCGCGTTCCATGCGCCGCCGATGCTGGCGAAGATGGCCGCCACGGTCGACGAGATCAGCGGCGGCCGGCTCGTGCTCGGGCTCGGAGCCGGCTGGAACGAGACCGAGTTCAGTGCCTTCGGCTTTCCGTTCGACCATCGCGTCGCGCGGTTCGAGGAGGCGTTCACGATCGTCCGAACGCTCCTGCGCGACGGCGCGATCGACTTCGAGGGAACGTACTACCGGGCCCGCGACTGCGAGCTCCTGCCGCGGCCGCGGGCCGGCGGCCCGCCGCTCCTCATCGGCTCGAACGGCCCCCGGATGCTCCGGGCGACGCTGCCGTACGTCGACGCCTGGAACTCGTGGTTCGCCGACACCGGCAACACGCCCGACGGCGCTCGCCGGTTGAACGCGATGATCGACGCGGCCTGCCGCGAGGTCGATCGCGACCCGTCCACGCTGCGACGGAGCGTGGCGGTCCTGGTCCGGCTGACGGGCGGCCTCGGCCGTGCCCACGCCGACCCCGAGGCCGCCGCGATGCCGCCCCTGACCGGCTCGGCCGAGGAGATCGCCGCCGGCCTGCTCGCGTACGCCGAGGTCGGTATCGACGAGGTGCAGCTCGTGCTCGATCCGATCACCGAGGCCTCGATCGCCGAGCTGACCCCGGTGGTGGAGCTCGTGCGATCCGCGGCGCGGGCCTGACGGCGACCCGTACGTCCGGGGCAGATTCGACATTCGTACCGGTGAGCGGTTCGGTGCCGTGGAGTGTGATTCGGCGGTGCTAGCATCCCGCGCGATGCGCTCTCAAGCGGTTCCGTCCGTTGGATTCGTGCGGATTTCGCACCGCTCTCGTCCGCCCGTCCCGCGGCCGGCCGCCGTCGCCGCCGTTCTCGTCCTGGCCGCGCTCGTCGCGATCTCCGGCTGTGGCGGCGCGGCAGCCGCGCCGACCCCGACCCCCGCGCCGACCCCGACCCCGACCCCGAACCCGCACCTCGCAGCGCCGGCCTCGGTCGACGCCGTCTTCACCTGGCTGACCGGCCACGGGCTCACGATCGTGCCGAACAACGCCGACGCCGGCGGCAAGAGCGAGCCGGTCAAGCGGATCAACGCGACCTACGCCGGCTGGCCGCTCATCCTCAGCCAGTACTCGTCGGAGGCTGCCGCGCGGGATGCGACCGGGATCGGCCGCAAGCCCTCGAAGCCGACCGCGGACGAGGCCCCGTTCTCGTTCCTCGGCCTCAATGTCGTCGTCGACTTCGGGCCGCATCTGCTCCGCGACAGCGATCCCGCGCCGAGCGCGCGGTTCGTGGACGCTGCGACCAAGCTCGCGCTCGCCCTCGACCCGATCCTCGGGCCGCTCGGCGTCCGTGCCGCCGCGCCCGTCGCGCTGCCGACGCCCGCGCCGACGGCCGTCCCCTCGTCGGCACCCACGGTCGCCCCCTCGAAGACGCCCCCGCCGACGGCTACCCCGAAGCCGAAGAAGCACAAGCACAAGGCGAGCCCGACCCCCGGCGGGTGATTCCCCGGACCAAAGGCCGCCATCGATCGGCCCCGGTCCTCGAAGGGCGACGCAACGGAGGAGGCCGTGCAGTCCCGACCCGAACCAGCCGCGAACCGGCACCGACCCCGCCCGCTCGGAGGTCGCGCCGTCGACGACGTCTCCGAGCTCGACAAGCGGATCATCGAGCACCTCCAGGCGGACGGGCGGCGGGCGTTCACCCAGATCGCCGCCGAGCTCGGCGTCTCGGAGGCTGCGGTTCGGGCGCGGACGAACCGACTGGTCGAGCGGGGCGTCCTCCAGATCGTCGGCGTCACCGACCCGCTCCGGCTCGGCTTCGGGCAGATGGCGATGATCGGCGTCCGTTGCGAGGCGGCGAAGCTCATGGCGGTCGCGGAGGCCGTCTCCGCCTTCCCCGAGGTCGACTACGTGGTCGTCACCGCCGGCTCCTACGACATCCTCATCGAGACGGTCTGCGAGGACAACGAGGCACTGCTCCGGTTCCTGACCGAGAAGCTGCGGGCGATCGACGGCGTTCGGGAGACCGAGACCTTCGTCTACCTTCGGATGATCAAGCAGACCTACCAGTGGGGAACCCGCTAACCGGCCGCCTGACTGGGGCCGTCCGGTGCGGTCCTGCGTGGTCGAGATTCCCCGTCGCGTCGGTACCATGACCGGACGACGGAACGGGGCGGAGGCCCGGCCGTCTGGAGGTGTCCGGGTGCCGGTCGAGCCGGTCCTGTCGCTGATCGTCGTCGCGGTCCTCGCGAACCTCGTGCTCATGGCCGTGGTGGCCTGGCCCGCGCTGGGCCGGCGCGGGTCGACCGCGACCGCCGAGCCCCATCCCGGCCTCGCCGAGCGGCAGCTCCTCGAGGGCCCGCCGGCGGCGTCGGGCGATGTCCTCGAGGCCGGGCCGCCGGCCCACGCCTACGATCGGATCGTTCGGATCGTGTCGTGGGTCTTCATCCTCGGCACGGCCGCCATCGTCGGGGTCACGGGGCTGTGGCAGGACACCCAGCCGGCGATCCTCGTCCTGCTCGCGCTGGCCGGTCTCGTCGTCCTCCTCGTCCACGACCTCCTGCCGTCGGACGCGCTCGGCTCGGCGAAGTTCGTGGTCGAGGGCAGCGTCGCGATCACGTTTGCCACGTTGCTCGTCCTGCTCACGGGCCAGGCCGGGAGCCCCTACTTCTTCGTCTTTCCGCTCATCGTCGCGGGCGCGGCGCTCGTGGTCACGCCGACGGTGACGCTCCTGCTCGCGGCGATCGCGAGCGTCGGCTACCTCGCCGCGGTCCTGCTGCCGACCGGGCGCTCGCCGGAGCTGCCGCCGCTGGCGGTGGTCGTCGGGCTGAACCTCACGGCGCTCCTCCTCCTCGCGTACGTCGCGATGGTCGTCGCCCGCGAGCAGCGCGGCGCGCGCGACGCCGCGCTCCGGCTGTCGACGATCGATCCCCTGACCGGGCTCTTCAACCGGACCTTCTTCTTCGCCGTCGTCGACCGGGAGATCGACCGGAGCCTCCGCTCGGGCCGCGGCTTCTGCCTGCTGATGATGGACGTGGACGAGCTCAAGTCCGTCAACGACCGCTACGGCCACTTCCACGGCGACCGGCTGCTGCGGTCGATCGGTGAGGTCGTCCGGGGCGGGGTCCGCAAGATCGACACGCCGGCCCGCTACGGCGGCGACGAGTTCGTGGTGCTCTGCCCCGAGACCGACCCGACCGGCGCGTTCGTGCTCGCGGAGAAGATCAGGCAGGAGGTTCGCGAGGTCGACCTCGACGCGCCCGGCGTCCGGATCGAGCCGTCGGTCTCGATCGGCGTCGTCAGCTTCCCCGACGACGGCCGGACGGCCGACGACCTCCTCATCGCGGCAGACCAGGCGATGTACGGCTCGAAGCGGATGGGCAAGGACCGGGTGACGACGACCGGCGGCAACAGGCCCCTCCAGGTCGTCCGCGACGTGCCGGTGCCGGCCCGAACGGCGGCGGCCTCGAGCGAGCGGGGGGGCGGCGCGGACTCGGTGTAGGATCGGCCGGGTGAGCGGCTTCTCCACCCGCGCGATTCGGGCGTCCGCCCACGGCCCCGCCGTCCGCCAGCGCGCGACCGCGGTCCCGATCTTCCAGACCGCCACGTTCGCCGCGGCCGACGCCGACGAGCTGGCCGAGGTCCTCACCGGCGCCCAGCCCGGATTCGCCTACAGCCGCGTCGACAACCCGACGACCGCGGCGCTCGCAGCCGCGGTCGCGGAGCTCGAGGGGGCCGAAGCGGCCATCGCGTTCGCCTCCGGGATGGCGGCGATCCACGCCGCGCTCCTGTCGCTCCTCTCGGCGGGCGATCGGATCGTCGCCTCGGCGGCGGGCTACGGCACGACGCGCGCGCTTCTCGAGGGCACGTTCCGCCGGCTCGGCGTCGACGTCGCCTTCGTCGATGTCACCGACGACGCCGCCGTCGCGGCCGCGCTCGCGGCAGGCCCGACCCGCGTTCTCTACGCCGAGACGATCGCGAACCCGACGATCGTCGTCGCCGACCACGCGCGGCTCGCCGAGCTCGCCCACGCGAACGGTGCGACCTACGTCGTCGACAACACGTTCGCCTCGCCGGCCGCCTGCCGGCCGGCCGAGTGGGGCGCAGACCTCGTCGTCGAGTCGGCGACGAAGTACATCGGCGGCCACTCGGACACGATCGTCGGCGTCGTCAGCGGTCGCGAGGCCCTCATCGCGCCGATCCGCTCGCTGGCGGTCGACACCGGTGGCACGCCGGCCCCGCTCAACGCGTTCCTCGCGCTCCGTGGGCTCGCGACGCTCGGCCTCCGCGTGGAGCACCAGTCCCGGACGGCCGCCACGCTCGCGGCGCGGTTCGAGGGGGCGAGCGGCGTCCGCCGCGTCCTCCATCCGTCGCTCGCCTCGCACCCGCAGCACGCCGTCGCGAAGCGGCTGCTCGACGTGCCCGGCGCGATGCTCGCGCTCGAGCTCGAGGGCGGCCGGGAAGCCGGCCGGGCGTTCATCGACGCGCTCACGGTCCCGGAGCTGACGGCCTCCCTCGGCAGCGTCCACACGATGGTCGTCCACCCGCCGTCGACGACGCACCGCCAGCTCGACGCCGCGGCGCTCGCGGAGGCGGGGATCGCGCCGGGCCTGCTGCGGGTCTCGGTCGGGCTCGAGGACGTCGACGACCTTGCGGCCGACTTCGAGGCCGGCCTGGCGGCGGCAGGCCGTTCGAGCCGCGCCGCCGGGACCACGACGCCGCCCACGGCCGTCGCGGCGGCCTCGTAGGAGCCCCGATCGCGACGATCGCCGCCGGTCGCACGGCGGCCCTCCAGCCCGCGCGGCCGGGCATCGCCGCGCGGATCGGCGAGCGGATCTGGGGCCTCCTGACCTCGGTCAACGTCGCGGTCGCCCAGATCCTCGTGCTCGCGCTCATGGCCGTCGTGGGGATGACGATCCGGCAGCTGCCGTCGTTCGCGCTCCTGTCCCCGTCCGACTACGCGATCGAGATGGCCAAGCTCCACGATCGCTACGACCCCCTCGTCGGGAGCGCCGTCGTCGACGTCCTCGATCGCCTCGACGTCTTCCACGTCTTCTCGTCGTGGTGGTTCAGCCTCGCCCTCGTCCTCCTCCTCGTGTCGATCGTGGCCTGCACGATCGACCGGACGCCGCGGCTCTGGCGCGAGGTGGCCGACGTCCGCGTCGTCCAGCCCGAGGCCTACTTCGACCCGCGGCTGCCGAACCGGGCGGCGACCGATCGCGTCCCGCTCGAGGCGGTTCGCGCGGCGCTGCGGCGCCACCGCTTCCGGCTCCGCGAGGCGGAGCTCGACGGTGTCCACTTCGTCTACGGCGACCGAAACCAGTACACGAAGCTCGCGACCCTCCTCACCCACACCGGGCTCGTCCTCTTCCTCGTCGCCGCGGCGGTCACCACGAAGCTCGGCTTCGAGCGTGGTCTCGCCGTGCCGATCGGCGACACCCAGACCGTCCAGGCGATCGGGACGCCCGATCTGCTCGTCGTCAAGAACTACGACTTCGAGGCGCCCGGGCTCGACACCGGCCAGGCCAGCGACTTCACGACCGACCTCGGGGTGTTCCAGAACGGCCGCGAGATCGCGCGCAAGACCATTCGCGTCAACGATCCGCTCTCCGTCGCCGGGTTCACGTTCCACCAGAACGGCTTTGGGCCCGCGCCCGACCTCCTGATCTCGGACAGGGTCGGCCGGCCGCTCTGGTCCGGGCCGGTTCCGCTGACCGACTCGGTCGGCGACGTGCCGGTCGGGACGCTCGACGTGCCGGGTCGACCGGCCGGTCTCCAGCTCCTCCTCGACCGCTCGACCGACGGCTCGGCCCAGGTCGTGATCCTGCCCTACGTCGCCGCGCCGACGGCGAGCGATCCGGGCGGCGTCGCGACCGGCAGGCCCGTGGGGCTCGCCCCCGGCGCCTCGGCGCCGATCGCCGGGACCGACTTCTCGGTCGCCGTCCGGTCGATCTCGGCCTACTCGGTCCTCATCGCGAAGAGCGACCCGGGCCAGGGCATCGTCTGGCTCGCGTTCGGGTCCCTGATCGCCGGGATCGTCATCACGTTCTACCTGCCACGGCGCCGCGTCTGGGCCCGCCTCGCGCCCGACGGCGGGCTCAGTCTCGTGGCCCGGGCCGACCGCTACGTCGACCTCGAGCGCGAGTTCGGTGCCCTGCTCGACGATCTCGTCGCCGCGAGGGCCGCGGCCCTTCCCACGTCCGGCTGAGCCCGGATGGCGACGCTCGCCGATCTCCGGGCGTCGATCTTCCCGGCGGCGATCGACGCGTCGGCCGCCGCGGCGCCGCCGCCCGAGGAGATCGCCGTCGGCTGGGTCCGGGTCATGCGCTCGCGGGTTCCGGCGTTCGACGCCCTCGACGCGGCCGATCTCGTGGTCGCGCCCGGGGAGGCGCTGACGGTCGCGGCGCCGGACGCGGCCGCGACCGTCGCGCTCGCCGACGCCCTGTCCGAGGCGCGGGTGGCCGGGGTGCTCGTCGTCGGCCTGCCCGCCGCCCCGGGCGGTCTCGCCGAGTCCCTCGGCGCGCGGGCAGTGCGTCTCTACGTCCTCGCGACCGGCGAGCCGGGGTCGGTCGAGCGGAGCGCGATCGGGTTTCTCGTGAACCGGCGGGCCGAGCTCGACCGGATCGCGGGCGACCTCGAGCGGCGCCTCGAATCGCTCGCTCTCGCCGGTCGGGGTTCGGACGCGCTCGTCGGCGAGGTCGCCGCCGCCCTCGGCCGCGGCGTGGCGCTCGAGGATCGTCGCGGCACGCCTGCCGCGGTTCACGCTCCGCCCGGCGCGGACACCGCCGCCGCTGCGCGTTTCCTCGGCGCCGCGGGGCGCTCGCCGGCCATCCGCGTCCCGCTGCCGGGTGCCGAGGGCGCCCGCACGGGCGGGTCGCTCGCCCTGCTCGGCGATGCGCCGGTGACCGAGCTCGAACGCGTCGTGGCCGATCGGATCGCGCCCGTCCTCGCCCTCGCGCTCGCGCGGGACGACGCCGAGCGGACCGCCCGCGATGCCGCGCGACGAAGCGACGCCCTGCCCGGGGCAGGGCCACCCTGGGTAGTCGTCGTCGCTCGCCAGGCCGATCTCGAGCGGACGGCCCGTGAGGCGATCCGGCGCGACGTCCGGCTCCTCGCGCCGGCCCGGCGGCTCGCGCTGCGGGGCGACGCGGACAGCCTCGAGCTGCGCGCCGTCCTCGCCGGCGATCCGCCGGATCCCGTGGCCGACGACCTCACCCGGCGCGTGGCCGCCGCGGTCGGCCGTCCGGTCGCCCGTTCGCGGCCGTTCGAGCGGCGCGCGGATCGGGCCGTGGCCGAGGCCGAGGCTCGCACGACCCTCGAGGCCTGGGAGCTTCTCGCCGCCGGGATCTCCGGCGCCGGGGTGAGGGGCGGCCCGAGCGTCGCCCGCGCCGAGCGGCTGCCGGCCTATCGCCTCCTCGTCGCGGTGCACAACCTGCCCGACGGGCGGCGCGCGGCCGAGGCGCTCCTGGCGCCGCTTCGTGGCGGGAGCCCGCGCGCGGTCGCCGAGCGCCTCGCAACGCTCCGCGTCGTCCTCCGCGAGGGGGCCGGGGCCGAGGCGGCGGCGACACTGGGGGTCCACCGCAACACGCTGGCCTATCGCGTTCGGCGGATCGAGGCGCTGAGCGGCTGGCGGCTGTCGGATCCGGAGCTCCGCCTGCCGCTCCTGATCGCGCTCGAACTTGTGCAGATTGAACAATCGCCTGGCGCGACCTCGCGGTAGACGGGGCGACCGCCGTCGCCTCCGGCTCGTTATCCTGCGCATGATCGAGGGCGGGCGCGTCGATGTGTTGCGTCCTGCACAAACGACGGGGAGCGAGAGGAGGCAGCGTCGGTGGTGATCGCGCACGAAGCGGTCGACGGCATCGAGAAGATCGAGGCCGCGAAGGCGTCCGGGATCCGGTTCATCCAGCTCCAGTTCACCGACATCATCGGCGTCGTCAAGGCGGTCACGATCCCGATCCACCAGCTCGAGGGATCGGTCCGCCACGGCACCTGGTTCGACGGCAGCTCGATCGAGGGCTTCACCCGGATCGCCGAGTCGGACCAGTACCTCATGCCGGACATGAACACGTTCGCCGAGATCCCGTGGCAGAAGGGCGAGGGCCCGCGCGGGACGGCGCGGGTCATTTGCGACGTCTTCACGCCGCGCGGCGAGCCGTTCGTGGGCGACCCGCGTTACGTCCTCCGCCGCCAGGTCGAGCGGGCTCGCAAGCTCGGCTACATCGTCAACACCGGGCCCGAGCTCGAGTTCTTCCTCTTCCGGCGCGATGGCGACGGCAAGATCGCTCCGCTGCCCCACGACCAGGCCGGCTACTTCGACTTCTCGACCGATCTCGCCCAGGAAGTCCGCCAGGACATGGTCGACGCCCTCGAGGCGTTCGGCATCCGCGTCGAGGCCGCCCATCACGAGGTCGCGGAAGGCCAGCACGAGATCGACTTCGAGTACGCCGACGCGCTCCGCACGGCCGACAACGCGATCACCTTCAAGTTCGCGCTCAAGGCCGTCGCCCAGCAGCACGGCCTCTACGCGACCTTCATGCCGAAGCCGATCCACGGCATCAACGGCTCGGGCATGCACACCCACCAGAGCCTGTGGGCGATCGACGACGAGCGCAACGCCTTCGCCGATCCGGCGAACAAGTACGGGCTGTCCGACGTCGCCCGCTCGTACATGGCCGGGATCCTCACCCACGCCCGGGGCATGATCGCGGTCCTCGCGCCGCTCGTGAACAGCTACAAGCGGCTCGTTCCGGGCTACGAGGCTCCGACGTACCTGACGTGGGGCCGGACGAACCGATCCGCGCTCGTCCGGGTGCCGATGGTCAGCCCCGGCAAGTCGATCGAGGGGACGCGGATCGAGGTCCGCTGCCCCGATCCGTCGTCGAACACCTACCTCGCCTTCGCGGCGATGATCGCGGCGGGCCTCGACGGCGTCGAGAAGGGCCTCGAGCTCGCCGAGCCGGTCGAGGAGTCGCTCTTCGAGATGGACGCCGCGACGATCGCGGCCAAGTCGATCAAGGAGCTGCCGGGCACGCTCGGCGAGGCCCTCGACGAGCTCGAGAAGGACGACGTGGTCCGCGAGGCGCTCGGCGACCACGTCTTCAGCCACTTCGTCGACGCCAAGCGCGCCGAGTGGGACGAGTACCGGACGCAGGTCTCGGAGTGGGAGGTCGAGCGC
>DASTSC010000197.1:0-3883 GCA_035760905.1 Candidatus Limnocylindrales bacterium
GTCCCGACGAGCGCGGCGGTCGTGGCCGGGAGGGTCGGTCCGTCCTCGACGAGGATCCGGGCAGCAGTGAGCTCGGGCGGGATGCGCCCCGACGCGACCGGCGAGAGGATCCCGACCGCGGGCATGCCGACCTCGGCGGCCGCCGCCAGCAGCTGCCGGCCGCGGTCGGCGCGGTCGCGCCCGCTCCGGCGGTCGACGAGGATCGCGACGAGCACGTCCGTGGCGTCGACCCCGGCCAGATGGCCGTGGAGAAACGTCTCGAGGTCACGGTAGGCGGACGGCAGGGCCGCACCTTCCTCGAGCTTGAGGACGAGCTCGCGCCCGGCCGCGCGGTCCGCACCCGACCCGACGACGACGATCCGAGACGCACGGGCCACCACGGCTGCGGCCGACTCCACGGGAGCGGGCTCGCGGAGGGGCCCGGCCAGGAGCGCCCGCACCGCGTCGGCGTCGACGGGCTGCTCGGCGATCGTGCCCGCGACGACGGCCCCGGCCACGATCGCCGACACGTAGGCGACCGTGTGGCACCAGCTCTGGTCGACCTCGTTCGTGGCGAGAACGAGCGCGTGCCCCGCGAGCTCCGCCGCCGGCGACCGTCCGGCCGCCGTGACGACCGCGAGCTCCGCACCCGCCTGCTTCGCCGCCTCGAGCGCGTGGTTCGTTGCCGCGGTCCCTCCCTCGTGCGAAACGCCGATCACAAGGCCGGCCGTCGGAGGATCGAGGGCGAGCTCGAACGCCTGCTCGGACCGGACCATGTCGCTCCGTCGCCCGGTCGCGCGGAGGGCCTCGGCGAGCTGGTCGGCGATCGCGATCGCGCCGTGCTCGCTCGTCCCGCAGCCGGTGACCACGATCGGCAGCCCGTCGTTCGCGGTGTCGACGACGGCGGCCGCCAGCCGCCGGGCGCCCTCGCGCAGCGATGCCGAGCCGAGGAGCCGGACGGCGAGCGCGGGCTCGGCCTCGATCATCTCCGTCATGAGGAAGGGCGGTCCCGGCCGCACCGAAGGCACGTCCGAGGCGCGCCACGGATCGGGCGGCGCCGGCAGCGGACGATCGGGATCGAAGGACGGCGAAGGCGAGGATGAGGCCATGGGGCGATCATAGGAAGCTGGCGGCCGCCCAACCCGGGCCGCGAGACGTGGACGGAGGACGGATGGACGTCGGGCTGATGATCCCGCAGGGCTGGAAGGGCGAGTACGACGGCTGGCGCGCCGCCGATGCCTGGCGCCGGACCATCGAGCTGGCGGAGGATGCCGAGGCGCGCGGCTTCGAGTCCGAGTGGCTGTTCGACCACTTTCACACGGTCCCGGAGCCGAAGGACGAGATCACGTTCGAGTCGTTCACCGCGCTCGCCGGACTGGCGATGGTGACGCGCCGCGTCCGCCTCGGCCACATGGTCATCTGCACGGGGTTTCGCAATCCGGCCCTGACCGCCAAGCTGTCCTCGACGCTCGACGTCATCTCCGACGGTCGCTTCGAGCTCGGGATCGGCGCGGGCTGGAAGGAGGACGAGTGGCGGGCGTACGGCTACGGGTTCCCGCCGCTGCGCGAGCGCGTCGACGCGCTCGGCGACCACCTCGAGGTCATCACCCGGATGCTCGGGGCGGGCCGCGCGACGTACGAGGGCGAGTACGCCCGGGTCCGCGGCGCGATCAACGTCCCGAAGGGGATCCAGGAGCACATCCCGGTCATCGTCGGCGGCAACGGCCGCAACCGGATCATGCGCTACGCGGTCCGCTACGGCGACGAGCTCAACTACGTGTTCCTCTCGCCGGCGGAGATCGACGAGCGGCGGCCCGAGATCGAGCAGGCCTGCGAGGAGATCGGCCGAGACCCCGGGACGCTCCGGCTGTCGGTCTACATCCGTGACGAGGACGCTCGCGACCCCGGCCAGCGACGGGTCGACCTCATCGGCGGCTACGCGGCGGCCGGCCTCGATCGGATCATCGGCTTCCCGACCCGCTGGAACCCGACCGCCGAGGCCCAGGCCGCGTTCGCCGAGGATTGCGCGAAGGCCGGCGTCTCCCTCGCCGTCCCGGTGGCCTGACGGCGAATCTCCGCCCGCCGCTGGAGATTCGGAGGCGCCAGCGGTATCCGCCGGCGCCACGGATGAAGACGACGCGGTCGAGCACGACTCATCGGTCGCGGTCGACCCATCTGCCAAAATCGGGCATCATCCGTCCTCCATGACGACCCAGGCCATCGACCGTCTGCCGGCGCCGGCGGACCTCCCCGACGCGCTCGAGCGCTACCGGGTCGAGCTCACCGGCTACTGCTACCGGATGCTCGGCTCCGCGTTCGAGGCCGAGGACGCCGTCCAGGAGACGTTCGTCCGGGCCTGGCGCAGCTTCGACCGCTTCGAGGGCCGGGCATCGCTCCGATCGTGGCTCCACCGGATCGCCACGAACGTCTGCCTCGACATGCTCGGGTCGTCGCAGCGGCGGGCGCGGCCGATGGACCTCGGCCCGGCCCGACCCGCCTCGTCCGAGCTCGGCGACCCGCTGGCCGAGAACACCTGGGTCGAGCCGATCCCCGACGACCGGGCCGTGACGACCGCCGGCGATCCCGCGGCGGTCGCGGTCGCCCGTGAGTCGATCCGGCTCGCGTTCGTGACCGCGCTCCAGCGCCTGCCGCCGAAGCAGCGCGCGGTCCTCATCCTCCGCGAGGTCCTCCACTGGCATGCCGACGAGGTCGCGGACCTGCTCGAGACGTCGGTCGCATCCGTCAACAGCGCCCTCCAGCGGGCCCGGGCCACGCTCTCGACGAAGGACAACGGCTCCGCGACCGTCGAGCAGCTCGACGATCGGCAGCGCGAGCTCCTCGGCCGCTACGTCGACGCCTTCGAGCGCTACGACATGGACGCGCTGACGAGCCTCCTCCGCGACGACGCGGTCTGGAATATGCCGCCGTACGCGCTCTGGCTCCAGACGCACGGGGACATCGTCGACTGGTGCCTCGGGCCGGGCATCGGCTGCCTCGGCTCGCGGCTCGTCCCGGTCGTGGCCAACGGGTCGCCGGCGTTCGGCCAGTACAAGCCCGCGCCCGATGGGACACTGCGGCCGTGGTCGCTCCAGGTCCTCGAGGTCGAGGGCGACCGGATCGCCGGGATCACGTTCTTCCTCGATACCGAGCGGCTCTTTCCGCTCTTCGGTCTGCCCGATCGGTTCGAGGGCTGACGAGGCCGCCCGGGTCGACGACCCGGCCGAGGCCGACGAAGCGGATCAGGGCGAACAGCTCGGGGGACGCGCCGACGACGTGCAGTCGCCCACCTGCCCGGTGGGCGTCGAGCGCCGCGCGCGCGATTCGCTCGACAGTCGCGAGGTCCACGGAGTCGCCGGCGACGTCGATCGTGACGTCGGACGCCACGGAGCGGCGACGGCGCGGCTCACCCGCGTCGCCACGGTCGCCGTCGGCCACCGCCTGTCACCTCATCGTCGTCCTCGGGGTCATGTCGTCGATTGGACGACCCCGACGGGCCGGACTCATCGATGAGTTCGGCGAGGCCACTTCGTCCCTACCCACGCAACCGAACGGAGGAAGTCAGGATGCAGACCCCCACGACCATGATCGATCGCGAGATCGAAACGTTGCGGGCGCAGATTCATGGAACCGTCCTCGTCCCGGGCGACGACGGCTACGACGCGGCGCGCCAGGTATTCCCGGGGGACATCGACCGCCACCCCGCGGTCATCGTCCGCGCCGCCGACGCGGCCGACGTCGGCCGGGCGATCGCGTTCGCACGCGACGCCGGGCTCGAGCTCGCGGTCCGGAGCGGCGGCCACAGCGCGGCCGGCTACTCGACGACCGACGGCGGGCTCGTGATCGACCTCCGCGGCCTCGACGAGATCACGATCGACCCCGAGGCGCGCACCGCCTGGGCGGGGGC
>DASTSC010000198.1:0-4850 GCA_035760905.1 Candidatus Limnocylindrales bacterium
TCCTGTTCAACGTCATGCTCATCGGCGTCGGCGCGCTCAACGTCGCCGGCGGCGTCCTGTTCGGCCGGGCCCACGGACGGACGTGGCTGACGACCCTCTACGTCGTCGCCGGAATCGGCGCGATCGGCGCCGGCCTCTTCCCGCTCAGCACGGGTACGCCGCACTCGCTGTTCGCGCTCGGCGGGTTCCTGTTCTTCAACCTCGAGGCGCTCGGTACCGCATCGGTCCTCGACGGCCCGATCCGTTGGCTGTCGCTCCTGGCCGGCGCGGTCGGGCTTGCCTACGTTGCCGTCATGGTCGTCGGCGATTCGGGGAACGCCGCGGCATTCGGCCCGATCGGCCATGGCGGCGCCGAACGACTCATCGTCTACCCGTCGATGCTGTGGCTCCTCGCTCTCGGCGGCCACCTGCTCGGCCGCGACACGGAGGACGGATCATGATCACCCACCTCGCGCCGGCCGCGCCGCGCCTCGAGCGGCCCGCCTGGGTCTGGCTCGCGATCGGACTCGAGCTGTTCACGGCCGCGCCCGCGATCCCGGTCGGTCTGCTGTTCATCCTCGATCCGTCCGGCGCGAGCGTCGGCGTCCCGCGGGGCTGGATCGAGCCGACCGTCTTCGGTTCGTACCTCGTGCCGGGCCTCTACCTGCTGTTCGTGAACGGGCTCGGGATGCTCGTGCTGGCGGCGCTGTCGGCGGCTCGCCACTGGCTCGCACCGTGGCTGACGGGCACGCTCGGGGTCGGGCTGATCGTCTGGATCGTCGTCGAGATCGCCGTGATGCCCGAGACGATGTTCCTCACCTGGATCTTCCTCGCGACCGGCCTCGCGCTCGGTCTCGTCGCCCTCTTCTGGCTCCGCCGGACCGCCCAGCTCCGAGTCTGGTAGCCGCCTGAGCGACGGTCCCGGTCGTCGCGGACGTTCAATCGTCCGCTATCGTTGACATCGCAGTGATTCGTGATGACATTCGTCACCCTGGGGTCAACGAAATGGCGCACGACGCGATGGCCAGCGACGCACAGCCTTTTCCCGACTCCGAGTACGAGTCCCGTCAGCGTGCGTTCAAACGCGCCATGGACGATGCCCGTCTCGATGCGGTGTTGCTCTACCACCAGGAGAGCCTGTACTACCTCTACGGCTACGACCAGATCGGCTACTGGGTCTACCAGGCCTTCGTCGTCCCTCGCTCCGGCGACCCGGTCGCGATCTGCAGGCGCGCCGACGCCGACATGATCGAGGCTTCGCCGTGGGTCCACGACGTCCGCGTCTGGATGGACGATTCGGAGGTCGATCCGGGTCAGCTGACCGCTCAAGTCGTCTCGGACCTCGGCCTCCTGAAGCCCGGCGTCCGAATCGGGGTCGAACGCAAGGCCCACTCGCTGCTGCCGTACTACTGGGACCTCGTTCGTGAGCACCTCGACGGCGCCACCGAGCTCGTCGACGCATCGGATCTCGTCTCGGATCTTCGGATCGTGAAGTCGCCGCTCGAACAGGAGTCGATGCGGCAGGCCGCGAGCATCATGGACGCGGCGTTCGGCGCGGGCTTCGCCACGCTCGGCGATGGGGCTCGGGAGTCGGACGTTCATGCAGCCGTCGTCAGGACGATGTACGAGCGCGGCGGCGAGCATCCGGCGGTCGCACCGCCCATCGCGTCGGGCCCACGGACGCTGACGCAGACGCACGGGGCAGCCACCAGGCGCCGGATCAGGACCGGCGACGCCGTGACGGTCGAGATCGGTGCGGCCTTCAATCGCTACCACGCGGTCGGGCTTCGCTCGGGCTTCGTCGGCAGGCCGCCGGCGTCGGTCGAACGGCTCCACGCGTCGCTCCTTGCCGCGCTCGAGACCGGGCTCGCCGGCGTTCGACCGAACATGGCGTCGGCAGAGCTCGCCGGGATCACGCTCGACGAGCTCGATCGACAGGGCTTCGACCGGCGCGGTCGTCACGTCGGCTACGGGATCGGGATCGGCTACCCGCCGACCTGGCTCGACAGCCTTCGGATCAAGGAGACCGACGAGCATCTGCTCGTCCCCGGGAGCACGTTCTTCTTCTTCCTCGGTGCCTTCAGCGACGACCGCGCCACGTATCTCGGCGTCGGCGACCCCGTCCTCGTGACGGCCGACGGCGGGACCGTGCTATCGACCGTCGACCGCCGGCTGCACATCGTGTCGTAGGCGCGGCGGGTCTCTGGCTCGTCAGATGGCCGCCGCGGCGTGCGTCGCGGCCGGTCTTGCCGATGGCTCGAGCCCGAGGTCGGCAGCCACGACGGCAGCCGCGCGGTAGCCACCGCCGAGCGAACCCGGAATGCCGGGGTGGATCGCGTTGCCGCCGAGGTAGTAGCCCGGGATCGGCGTCCGGCCGGCGGAGCAGTCGCGATGGGGCCGATCGACGAACACCTGGCCAGCGATCAGCGCACCCCGGTTCGGCCAGCCACCCACGGTCCTGAACCGACGGTCGATGTCGAGCGGCGTGTCGGCGAACTCGAAGAGCGGTTGCTCGGGCAGCCCGAGAGCCGGCGCCAGCGCGGCGTAGGTGCGACGTCGATACTCCTGCCGCGAGCCTCGCCAACCCTCGGCGGGCTCCCTCGGAACGAGCGTCTGGAACCGCACGGTGTGGAGGGGACCGTACGGACCGCTCGACGACTGCCGGGGATCGAGGAGGCTCGTCACGGTCCCGTGGCCCGCGATCCGCGCCGGGAGCGTGTTCCGGCCGACCTCCTCGAGGTACCTCTCCACGTCGGCGAGACCAGAGAACCCGACGATCTCGAAGAGCGCCGGCGGTCGCGTCGGGTCCGCAAGATCGGCCTTCACACCGAAGTGCGCGGTGAAGATGCCGGCACCCGTGTTCCGCCACGTGCCGGCGAGCGACCGGAACCGTTCCCGGGACAGGTCCGTGGACGGCAGGGCGGCGAGCGACGTCACCGGATCGAGCGTCGAAACCACGGTCTTCGAGAGGAGACGGCGCCCGTCGACGAGGAGCGTCGCGAGTCCGTCGCCCGCCGCTTCCATGCCCGAGACGTCGGCATTCGTGAAGACGCGAGCGCCGTGCCGCGCCGCGACCCGGTAGATCGCGTTCGCGAGCGTCTTCGAGCCGCCCTCGACGATCGACGATCGGAACAGCCGCGCGAGCTGGTAGGCGCCGAGGAGTCCAATCGGCCGATCGCCCTCGAGGTGGCCGACGAGCGCGAGCAGGTATCGAACCGCGGCGGCCTCGAGATCGCCGCCGAGCGCGGCGACGATCCCGCGCGGCGGCCGGTCGGCGAAGTCGACGAGCGCGGACGCGCCCTGCGCCGCCAGGTCGCGACGGACCTCCGCCTCGGGCAGTGGCGCGGCGTAGAGATACGGCGTCAGGGCCTCGGCCTGGGCGACGAGCGCCTCGACGGCCGGTCCGAGCGCCGCGCCGGACCGATCGACGACGAGCGCCGGCCGCCCTGGCGCCTCGAGGCGTACGACAATCGCGGGCTCCACGAACCGGACGCCCTCCGACGCGAGATCGAAGTCGGCGTACGGCACGAGCTCGCGCCCGAGCGGCAGCTGGAACTGGCTGATGTTGTAGAGGAAGGGCGTCGAGTAGTCGTCGCTCGTCAGCGTCCCGCCCCACTCGAAGCGCTTCTCGAGGACCGCGACCGTCGCGCCGGCCCGGGCGAGGTACGCCGCGCAGGTCAGCCCGTTCGGACCGGCCCCGATGACGACGACGTCGTAGCGGGGAAGCTGGCCGTCGCCGCTCACGGCTGCTGCTCCGTCACGCCGGCGAGGACCGCCTCGTCCACCGGCGCCACGAGCCGGGCGAAGTTCTCGGTGAACCAGCGCGAGGGCCGGGAGTTCCACCAGGGTCGGTCGCGGACGCTCGCGTCCTCGGCCACGATCTGGGCCGCGTTGTAGCCCGACGCCATCCAGGAGAGCCCCGCCGGCCAGACACCGTTCGACATGTAGAGCCCGCCGATCGGCATCCGGTACGGCATCCGGTCGAGCATCCACTGGTCCTCGGAGAAGTCGCCGCCGAGGACCTGGCCGAACATCGCCGCGCGGTTCGTCCGCCAGATGTCGATCGGCGTCCACTGGTAGGCGTCGACGATCCGGTCGATGAAGCCGGGAGCGATCGAATCCATCGTGAGGTGGCGCTTCTCGAGCAGCTCGTCTCGGATCGGCCCATCCCAGCCCTCGGCTCCGCCGACCTCCCGGAGCGGGTACGGCAGGACCTCCTCGCCCCGGATCACGCGATAGCCCTCGGGCGAGACCGCGTTCGGGTCGACCGCGCCGTAGTTGAGGATCTCGATGACCTGGCCGAACGACTTCCAGGTGTCGTTGGCGAGCATGTCGACGAGGTACTGCTTGGCCCCGTCCCAGGAGTCGAAGGCGCGGTAGATCAGCAGGGCGCTGGCGATGAGCGGATCGAACGCGAGCGACTTCCAGGGGATGTCGCCATCGAGCAGCCACGACGTGACCGTCGAGCCGCGCATGTCCATCTTCCAGTGCTTCATCCGCGAGGCCAGGCGACCGTCGACGCCGCGCATCGTCTCCTCGCCGACGAGCCGCAGCGTCTCGCGAGCGCCGACGTTCGAGACGATCGCCCGACGGGCCTCGAACCGCTCGCCGGGGAAGGCCGCGTCCTCGCCGAGGACGACCGCCGAGGCACGGCCGTTGACGACCTCGACCCGCTCCACGGGGCACTGGGTGTAGAGGGTCCCGCCGTTCTCGAGGAACGAGCGGACGACCGCGTTCACCATCGCCTCGTTGCCGCCGATGCTCAGCCCGGTCGTGTAGTAGAGGCTGAGGGCGACACCGAAGGCTCCCTGGCCGCGGGCGAGGGGGGCGCCGTGCTCGTGGAGGGCGAGCGGCGAGACGATCGTCTGGCG
>DASTSC010000199.1:0-16076 GCA_035760905.1 Candidatus Limnocylindrales bacterium
CTAGAGGACCTTGCCCGGGTTGAGGATGCCGAGCGGGTCGAGCGCCGCCTTGATCCGGCGCATGACGTCGACCGCGTCGGCGCCCCGCTGGCGCTCGAGCCAGTCGCGCCGGGCCGTCCCGATCCCGTGCTCGCCGGTGACCGTGCCGCCGAGCTCGAGCGCGGTCGCGTAGAGGTCCGCCCGCACGACCTCGTCGCGCTCCTCGATGTCGAGCTCATCCCGGCCGAACACGAGGTTCGGATGGAGGTTGCCGTCGCCGGCGTGGCCGAACGTGGCGATCGTGACGCCCCGCCGACGGCCGATCTCCTCGATCCGGGTGAGCAGCTCCGGCACGCGCGCCCGCGGCACCCCGATGTCTTCCATCCGGACGACGCCCAGCCGCTCGAGCGCCCGGAGGCCGAGCCGGCGCGCCGTTCGCAGCATGTCCGCCTCGGCCTCATCCTGCGACCGGATCGTGGACGTCGCGCCCGCCGCCTCGCAGACCTCGACGGCCCGGTCGAGCTCACGCAGGCTCGCCTCCCCGGGCAGGTCGCTCTCGATCATGAGCATCCCGGCGGCCTCGCGGTCGAGGCCGAGCTGGTGCCAGTCGTCGACGGCGGCGATCGACGCCGCGTCCATGAACTCGAGGGTGACCGGGTTGAGCCCGGCCCGAGGGATCTCCGCGACGGCCCGGCCGGCGGCCCCGATCGAGGGGAAGAACGCGAGCAGGGTCGCCCGCGCCGGCGGCATCGGCCGGAGGCGAAGCGTCGCCTCGGTCACGAACCCGAGGGTCCCCTGCGACCCGACGAACAGGTGCGTCAACGAGTACCCGGCGACGTCCTTGACATTCTTGCCGCCGGTCCGGATCACCGTCCCGTCGGCGAGGACGACCTCGAGCGAGAGGACGCTCTCGCGCGTCTGGCCGTACTTCACGCAGCACAGGCCGCCGGCGTTCGTGCCGATGTTCCCGCCGATCGAGCAGATCTCGTACGAACCCGGGTCGGGCGCGTAGAAGAGGCCGTGCTCGGCGACCGCCTTCTTGAGATCCGCGTTGAGGATCCCGGGCTGGGTCGTGACGGTCAGGTTCGCCTCGTCGATCTCGACGATCCGGGTCATCCGCGTCGTCGCGATCGTCAGCGCGCCCTCGATCCCGGCGGCACCGCCGGAGAGCCCGCTCCCGGCGCCGCGCGGGACGACCGGCACCCGGAACTCGGTCGCGAGGCGAAGAAGGCCCGCCACCTCCTCGGTCGTCGTCGGCAGCGCGACCGCGAGCGGCAGGCCGGCCTGAAGATAGGCGGTCTCGTCGCGGCGGTAGCTCTCGCGATCGACCTCGTCGGTCAGGAGCCGGACCGAGGGCAGCCGGTCGGCGATCGCGCGGAGCAGGCTCGCGCCGGCTTCCCCGGCGACAGCCGAACCGGCCACCGACGTCGTGGTCATCGGCCCGAGTCTATCGACCACGGTCGTCCGCTCGACGCTCGCCGTACGATTCGGGTCCATGGGGGTGTTGCGCCGCCTGGCAGTCGTCGTCCTCCTGATCGTCATCGTCGCGTTCTTCGGCCAACCGCTCACGACCGGTGGGAGCGGGGCGGTCGGCGAACCAAACCGGGCGAGCGATCGGTCGGCGACCCGCGCTCCGCTCGCGCTGCCGATCCCGTCGACAGCCGCGTCGGCCCCGGCGGTCGCCGTCGCGTCCGGCCCGGCGGTCGCCGTCGCGTCGGAGCCTGCAGTCGCGGCCGCGACGTCGATCGTCCCGGGCGCCGTCCACCGAACCAGCCTCCACCTGACCGCGACCTACGACGCGTCGCTCCGGATCCGCTGGGCGTCCGGGACGATCCGCGTTCACGAGACGATCAGCGTCCGCAACACCTCGACTCGCTCGATCGACCGGCTCGAGCTCAACACCGTGGCCGCGAAGCTCGAGCGGCTCCGCAACCTCGCCGTCAGCGTGGACGGGAGTCCTGCCGCGCCGGCGATCCGCGGCCAGACCATCGTCGTCCCGCTCGGCGGCGTCCTCCCGGTCGGTGCGGACACCACGGTCCGGCTCGCCTTCACCGCGACCCTCCGCGCGACGACCGGAGGCTCGAACTGGCTCTTCGCGAAAGCCCACGGCATCGCGGACCTCTACCGCTGGTTGCCGTGGGTGAGCCGGCGGACGCCGTTCGGCCGGCCGAACTTCGGCGACCCGTTCGTGACGCCGACGAGCCCCCAGGTGACCGTCCGGATCAGCGCGACCCGACCCCTGCGCTACGCGACGAGCGGACGCCTCCTCTCGAACGACGGGGGGACGAAGACCTACCGCGCCACGAACGTCCGCGACTTCGCCGTCGTGGCTTCGCCCGACTTCCGGCGGACGAGCGGCAGCGTGGACGGCGTCCGGGTGATCGTCTTCGCGAAGCCAGGCTCGCCGGCGGCCAGCCTGCTCACCTGGGCGAAGCGGGCGCTCCACGCCCAGGCGGCGAAGGTGGGCGCCTACCCGTACCGGACGTTCACGGTCGCAGAGACGGCCGGCGGCTACGGGATGGAGGCGCCGGCCTCGATCTGGATCCCGCGCGGGATCGAGTCGTGGCGGATCCCCTACCTCGTCGAGCACGAGACCGCCCACCAGTGGTTCTACGGGATCGTCGGCAACGACCAGGCCCGCGAGCCGTGGACGGACGAGGCCGCGGCCGACTTCCTCGCCCGGCGGATCCTCCGGGAGCGACGAGCGAGCCGGTGCGCGACCGCGCGCCTCGACCGCTCGATCTACGACTACTCGTCTGGCTGCTACTACGAGGTCGTCTACATCCAGGGCGGCAATCTCATCGACGACGTGCGGCAGCGGATCGGCGCGACGGCGTTCTGGAAGGCGCTCCGCGGGTACGTGGCCGCGAACCGATACGGGCTCGCCCACGAGCGGACGCTGCTCGACGCGCTCGACGACGCGACGTCGCTCGACCTGGCCGCGTGGCGGTTCGAGGCCCGCTTCCCGAGCCGCTACTGACGGACGATTGGGCGCGCCGGGCCGTGGCTCGGCCCCGCCCGGGCGATCCTCGCGTTTGCGCTGCGGGCCGCCGCCATCTGCCGGAACGAGGCCGGCAGCAATGGCCGCCAGCCCCGCCAGGCCGCGGTCAGCCAGGCGCCGGTCGCGCGCTCGAGCGGCCCGAGCCGAAGGCCGTACGCCGCCCGGAGCGGCTCGGGCAGGAGCGCGACCGCGGGCCAGAACGTCCACGTCGCGGCCCACCGCGGGATCCAGCCGAGCGCGGGGTGGAGCGGGCCGAACGTCGGATGGAGGATGTGCCAGGCGATCTCGCGCGAGGCGTCCGACGGGTGGACCGGCCCGTCCGATCCGATCGAGCGGGCGAGGTAGGCCTCGAACGCCTCGAGGTCGGCCGGGATGAGCGTGTCGGGGACACCGAAGAGGCGCGCCACCGGTCGCGTCTCGGCGTAGAAGCGCGCCCGTCGCTCCCGACTGAGCCGCTCGACGAGCGCGTCGTAGGCGACGATCGTCGAGTCGACGAGGGTCGCGTGGACCCAGAGCGAGAGGGCCGGATCGCGGGCCGAGTACTCCTCGGCGATCCGGGCCGCGGCCTCGTCCCGGACCGGCCCGACGATCCCCCGGTGGAGCCCGTTGAGGCGGGCGATCTCGCCGAGCGCCGCCGGGCGCGTCCCGTAGACGACGGTGAGGAAGCTCGCGATCGTGCCCTCGAGCCGGGCCCAGGGGTCCTCGCGGAACCGGGAGTGCTGGTCGACGCCCTCGGCGACGAGGGGGTGCGCGACCTGCATGAGGAGCGCCCGGGGTCCGGCGACCATGAGCATCACCGCCTCGCGGTTCAGCCGCCACGCCTCGCTTCGAGGGCCGTAGAGTCCCTCGATCGACGGGCGGCGAGTGGCGATGGACGGATCGCCGAGCGAACCGTCCGATCGGCGGGACGTCGACACGGCGGCGAGGATAGGACGCATGGACGAAACGGCCGGCGGGCTCGCCTGGGGTCGTGGCTTCGATCCCGATCGGCTCGCGGTCCTCGAGCTCCGGATGTGGAAGGCCTACTACCGCCGCCAGCCGGCGCGGCTCTTCGGCTGGCTCATCCTCGCCATGCGGGAGCAGGCCCGGGTCCCGTGGCCGCGGGCGCTCGCCGCGTCGCTCTTCCTCACCCGGGCGGCCGCAGGGTTCGCGAGATCGGTCGGCAGCTATGAGCGGTTCGCGCCGGACGTCGCCCGCGGCTACCGGCTGCTCGGCCTGCCGGCGCACGTCGACGCCGAGGAGGTCGCCCGGCGGGAGCTCCGCTGGTGGGTGATCCGGCGCGAGATCGGTCTCTCCGCCGGCGCCGCCGCCGGCGACGCGATCACCCGCCTCTACGCCGCGCTCTACGACCTGCCGGAGGCGGCGGTCGCGGACGCGGGACGACTCCGCGGCGAGGCGGCCGAGGTACGGGACCGTGGCGCGAGCGTCGATCCGGACGGGCCGACCGGGCCGGGACGGGCCTACTGGCCCCAGGTCGCCCGGCTCCTCCGGGCCTCGTATCGGTCGCTGAAGGATGCCGTCGAACCGAGCTAGCGCTCCCCGGGAGAGCGGCCGACGACCCACCACGCCGCCGGGAACAGCCCGGCTGCGAGCAGGAGCTTGAGGGCGTCGGTCAGCACGAACGGGGCGAGGCCCTGGCCGACGGCGGACGCGAGATCGCTCCCGGTCGCGACGGCGAGCCACGGGACGCCGACCACGTAGACGAGGACGTTGCCGACGAGGAGCGCCGCGAGCGAGCCCGGCAGCTTGCGGTCCCAGCCGAGCTCGGCGAGGCGGCCGACGATCGCGGCCGCCAGCACGAAGCCCACGAGGTAGCCGCCGGTCGGGCCGAAGACGACACCGCCGTTCGGGGACGCCACGAGGGTCGCGACCCCGGAGCCGTGGTTCGCGTAGACGGGCAGGACGAACCCCGCGACGAGATAGAGCAGGAGCGCGAGCCCGCCCCGCCGGAACCCGAGCGCCCCGCCCACGAGCAGCACGCCGAACGTCTGGCCGGTGATCGGGACGGGCGTGCCGGGCAATTGGATCGAGACCTGGGCCGCGAGCGCGACGACGATCGCGCCGGCGATCACCAGCGCGGTGTGGCGGGCGGTCGAGCTGAGCCGCTCACCGACCCGGATCGGCACGAGGAAATCGCCGAGGGTGAGTCCGCGCTCCGTCGCGGGCAGGCGGTTCATCCGCGGCACTGCGAGCGTCATCTGGCCTCCTCACTCCGCGGCGTACGCGGCGCCGGCGGAGGCCGCCCGAGTCTATCAGGCGGGTTTCCGGCGACGACCGGGCGCCGAGGAGGACCTATTCCGCGCGCACGGCCCGGGCGATCGAGACCCGTGCCGCGAGCCACGCGGGGTAGGCGGACGCGAGCATCGAGACGCCGACGCCGAGCCCCGCCGCGAGGGCGATCGAGGCCCACGGGACGATCGGGGCCGTCGAGCCCGAGCTGATCGCCCGCAGGAGGCCGCCCGCGACGAGCCCGCCGCCGATCCCCACGGCCGCCCCGACGAGCCCGAGGAGGCCGGCCTCGACGACGACCATCCGCCACACCTGGCGCCGGGTCATCCCGGCGGCCCGCAGGACCGCGAGCTCGCGGACGCGCTCGAGGACGCTCATCGACAGCGTGTTCGCGATCCCGAGCCCGCCGATCAGGACCGCCAGCAGCGCGAGCGCGTCGAACGCGCCGAAGACCCGCCCGAGCGCCGCGCCGACGGCTCCCTCCACGGACTCGAGGGAGGTCGGCTCCAGGCCGTCGGCCGTCGCAAGTCGGGCCAGCGTGGCCCGGTCGGCCGCGCTCGCGGTCGGCTGGAAGCGAACAGCGTAGGCAGTCGCGCCGGTGACCCCGAAGCCGGTCGTGGCGTCGTTCCAGCCGACGAGGATCGCCTCGCCGCCGCGGCCCGGCAGTGACCGGTCGACGATGCCGACGACCCGGAGGTCGACGGCAGCCGCGCCGCCGACCGGGAAGGCGAGGTCATCGCCGACCCGGATCCCGAGTCGCGCGGCGAGCGCTGCGGGGACGACGGCGGATCCGCCGCCGTCGAGGGCGGCGAGCGCGGCCGCGCGGTCGCCTTCTACGAACGCCAGCCGGCCATCGGCGAGGAGGTCTGCGCCGACGACCGCGGTCGCGTCGAGCCGGAGCCCGCGGAAGGCGACGTCGAACCGGGCCATCGGACTGACCCGCGCGACCCCGGGCGACGCCCCGAGCTCGGCCGCCAGACCCTCGTCGAGCGGGCGCGGCGTGACGCTCGTCGCGACGAGGTCGCCGGGCACGACCGAGGCGATCCACGACTCCGCGGCGCCGCGGGCGTCGGCGGCGAAGGCACCGAGCGCGACGATCGTGGCGAGACCGACCGCGAGGGCGCCGACCGTCAGGGTCGCCCGGCCCCGATCGCGCGCGAGGGCGCCCCGAGCGAGCCGCTCCTCCGCCCGCACGACGAGCGCGAACGGGATCCCGGCGAGCCTTCCGAGCGGCCGCACGAGCCACGGCACGGCGAGCGCGACGGCGAACAGGACCGCGTACGCGGCCGCGGCCGGGACGACCGTGCCGAGGCCCCCGGACGTCGGGACGAGGAGGAGACCGGCCAGCCCGACGATCACGAAGATGGCGAGCAGCCAGCGGACCGAGGTCCGGGACGGGACGACGCTCGCCAGCGGCCGCAGCGCCTCGACCGGCGGCACCTCGCTGGCGCGGAACGCGGGCTCGGCCGCGGACGCCAGCGTCACCGCGAGGCCGACGAGGAAGGCGACCGCGACGGCGTCCGCGGCCGGGACGGCCGCGCCGAGGCGGAGGCCCGCGACCTCGCCGACCTGGCCGGCCATCGCCCCGGCGAGCGCCCATCCGAGGGCGAGCCCCGTGAGCGACCCGGCGACGCCGAGGAGGACCGCGGCCGCGAGGACGATCGTGACGACCTGGCGGCGGGTCGCGCCCGCGGCCCGGAGGAGACCCACCTCCCGGAACCGTTCGCCGACCGTCATCGAGAGCGTGTTGAAGATGAGGAACGCCCCCGCGAAGAGCGCGACCGCGGCGACGAGCGCCGTTGTCACCTGGAACTCCGCCGCGGATCCCCGGAGCGACGCCGCGAGCTCGGCCGGCATCGACACCACATACGGCTCGGCGGTCAGCCGCTCGCCGAGCTCGGCCGCGACCGCGTCCGCGGTCGTCGAATCGTCGACGACGAGGTCGACCGACGAGACGCCGATCGGGGTGAACGCGCGCTCCGCGGCGGCGAGGGACATGGCCACGACCCGGCCGAGCGGGTCGGTGGCGCCGGCATCGCCGGCGAGCACGCCGGCGACCGTGAACCGGAGGTCGGCGGGAGACGCGTCGGCCGACCCGTCGAGCTTGAGCACCGACCCGGGGGCGAGGCCGGTCTCGACCGCGAGCGTCCGCGAGATGAGCACGGCCCGCGCGTTCCCCGGGGGCAGGCCCGTCCCGCGCGCGACCCGGAGGTCGTGGACTCGCCTGTCGACCAGGGGATCGATCCCGAGGACGGTGACGGGCGGCGGAGCCTCGCCGGGCGCGGACGTCGTCGCGGCGAGGTAGGTCCGCCGCTCGATCCGCGGGGCCGCGACGCCCACGCCGGGCGCGGACGAGATCTCGGCCACCGTTGCCGGCCCGAAGCCGGCGTCGGCGAACGCGGCGATCCGCAGGTCCGCGCGACCGAGGACCTCGGCGACGCCGTCGCCGACCGACCGCTCGATGCCGACCCTCGTCAGCAGGCCCGCGAACAGGACGGCGACGCCGAGCGCGATCCCGATCGTCGTCAGGACCGACCGAACGGGCCGAGCGGCGAGCGTACGCCAGGCGAGACCCCCGAGGCCGGTCACGGCCTAGAGCCCGAGCTGGGCGAGCCGGCCGATGAGCGGTCCGGCGGCGTGATCCGTCCGCCGTCCGAGGACGATCTCGTCGACGATCCGGCCGTCGGCCATGACGCAGACCCGGTCGGCGTAGGCCGCCGCCTTCGCGTCGTGGGTCACGAGCACGATCGTCTGGCTCCGCTCCGTGCACGAGCGCCAGAGCGCGTCGAGGATCTCGGTCCCGGTCGCGTAGTCGAGGTTGCCGGTCGGCTCGTCCGCGAGGAGGATCGCCGGCCGCGTGACGATGGCGCGCGCCACCGCCACGCGCTGCTGCTCGCCCGCGGAGAGCTGGTCGGGCCGGTGGCGCTCCTTCCCGGTCAGCTCGACGAGCCCGATGGCGTCCCGCACCCGGTCACGAAGCTCCCCTCGGCGCGGGTCGTCCCCGGCGATCGTGAACGGCAGCCCGACGTTCTCGGCGACGTCGAGCAACGGGATCAGGTTGAAGAACTGGAAGACGAAGCCGGTTCGGTCGCGGCGCAGACGGGTCGCGGCCTCGTCGCCGAGCGCGCTGATCGTCTCGCCCTCGAGGACGACCTCCCCGGAGGTCGGCCGGTCGAGGCCGCCGAGCAGCTGGAGGAGCGTGCTCTTGCCCGAACCGGAGGGGCCCATGATCGCCACGAGCTCGCCTGGCGCGACCGCGAGCGAGACGCCGCGCAGCGCTTCGACCGTCCCGCCGCCGAGCTCGTAGCGCTTGGTCAGGTTCCGGGCCTCGAGGATCGGGCGCGGCGCGACCGGGGCGGAGGGCGTCGGGGCCGCCGCCGTTCCAGGGTCAGCGGCGGGCGTCGGCGTGAGCGTCACGACCCGCACCGTACGGGTGCGGTCGGGTGCGGTCTGCGGCCCGATGGTCCTGTCGGGAGCGGTACCCGGCGCTAGCCGAGAAGCTCGCCGGCCGCGTCGCCGACGATCGTCTCGACGAGCCCACCCGGCGCCGGCGGATCGACCACGCCGAGCGACTGGCCGGGAGCGGACGATGGCGGCGGAGGGGGTGGCTGGGTGCCAGGGGCCGACGGTGTGCCGGTCGGGCGGGGCGGACTGTCGGGTCCGGTCGGGACCGTCGGCGTGGGGCTGGGCGACGGGGTCGGGTCGGGCGTCGCGGCCGGCGTCTTCGACGCGGCCGGCCGCGCGGTCGGCTTCGGGGTGGGCGCCGACCGGTGGGTCGGCTTCGGCGTCGGCTTCGGCGTCGGCTTCGGGGTGGGTTTCGGCGTCGGCTTCGGGGTCGAGCCGCCCCCGGAGCCGCACTTGTCGGCGAACAGGACGGTCCACATCTTCTTGCCGTCGGAGCCCTGGTAGGCCCCGACGGCCATGACGTCCCAGGACTTGCTGAGGATGTTGTCGCGGTGGCCGGACGAGTCCATGAACGCCTGCTGGACTTCCCGCGTCGCGATGTCCGGGTCGGAGTAGCCCTTGTTCCAGCCGATGTTCTCGCCGGCGAGGTGGAAGCAGTAGCCCTCGTCGGACATCACCGAGAAGACCATCTCGCCGCTGGGCGGGATGTTGTGGCTGAAGTAGTCGCGGGTGATCATGTCCTTGCTCCGCCACCGCGCGATCGAGTTCAGCTTCGAATCCCAGCTGAGCTTGCGCCGGCCTGCCGAGACCCGCGCCTGGTTCGTGAGCGCGAAGAGCTGCTGCTCCGACGTGGACGAGTAGGACTTCGTCGGCCAGGAGTAGGAAGCCGCGGCCGGGCCGGCGAGCAGGGCGAGAAGCGCGATCGCGACGGCACTGGCGAGGAGGACGCCAAGCCGACGGCGCAACAGGGGCTGAGTCCGGAGGGTTCGAACGGGCATCGGATCCTGGGTGGGCGGTCGGGGTGGGTACGGGGTGAAGCGTCGTCCTCGAGGGCGCACCGGTCAGCCGCCCGATCGTCGGAGGCCCGCCGCCGGAGGTACCGGCCGCGTCCCGTCATCAGCCCCCCGAACCGCTCTCCAACCGCCCGCAGCCCACCACGGTGCCCAGCACGTCTGGGCGACGAGCGGTGCGAGTTTCCAACGTGGTTGACATCGCCGGGCGGAATCGATGGCTCCGATCAGCCAGATCTCACCGAACCGGCAACGTCGTCGGAATGTCGTGTGGCTGCTGCCCGGCCAAGCGGTCAGACCGGCCCATCGCGCGTCGATCTCGCCGATGACGTTGGAAACGCGTGGGACGATGCACGGCGCAAACCCTGGCCGATGACGCAGGCTCGTCACACGAACCGGTGAGAATCACCGGTGCGGCGACGACGCGACTAGACTCGTTGCCCAAGGAGATCCCAGCGATGTTCTCGTTCCGCCAACCCGCCATGCCGTCGCCCGACAAGGCCCTGCCCGGCCGACCAGACCCGATCGTCCGACCCGGCACCCACGCCGTGAGCGGGCGGCCGCTCGCCGGCCCGTTCCCGGAGGGGACGAAGGAGGCACTGTTCGCGTTCGGCTGCTTCTGGGGCGCCGAGAAGGACTTCTGGGAGACGCCGGGAGTCTGGGTGACGTCGGTCGGCTACGTCGGCGGCTACACGCCGAACCCGACCTACGAGGAGGTCTGCACCGGCCGGACGGGCCACGCCGAGACCGTTCGCGTCATCTACGACCCGAAGCAGGTCTCGTACGAGCAGCTGCTCAAGGTCTTCTGGGAGAACCACGACCCGACGCAGGGCATGCGCCAGGGCAACGACGTCGGGACCCAGTACCGCTCGGCGATCTACTACACCGACGATGACCAGCGGAAGGCCGCCGAGGCCTCACGCGACGCCTACCAGGAGCGCCTCCACGCTGCGGGCTACGGCGAGATCCAGACCGAGATCGCGCCCGCGCCGCCGTTCTTCTTCGCCGAGGACTACCACCAGCAGTATCTCGAGAAGGTCCCGAACGGCTACTGCCCGAACCACGCGACGGGCGTGAAGCTGCCCGACATCGAGGTCACGCCGCTCCAGTACGTGGACTGAGCCGCGCTCGTCGAGAAGACGGACGCGCGTCGACCACGTCAGCATCGGCGGCGGCGACCTCGACGCGAGGGCGCGCGGCTCACCGCATCTTCGGCGCGGCGTCCACGCACGAATCGGGTCCGTTTAGTATACGAACGTGACTTCCTCGAACGGCCCCGGACGCCGCTTCGACGGCATCGTCATCGGCTCCGGCCCGAACGGCCTGGTGACCGCGGCCTACCTCGCGAAGGCCGGCCTGCGCATCGCCGTCGTCGAACGGAACGCCGTCGCGGGCGGCGGCTGCTCGACCGAGGAGGTGACGCTTCCCGGCTTCCGCCACAACCTGCACTCGAACTTCCACGCGATCGGCGCGGGCCCGGTCACCCGGGACCTCGAGCTCGAGCGTCACGGCCTCCGGTACCTGTACCCGGAGGTCCAGCACACGTTCATCTTCCGCGACGATCGGGCGATCACCCTCTACGCGGACGTCGAGCGGACCGTCACCTCGATCGGGCGCTTCTCGCCCGGCGACGCCCGGCGGTACGCCGAGGTCCACGACCGGTTCGGCCCGGGCCCGCTCGGGGTCTTCCTGCGGCGCTCCCTGTTCATGCCGCCGCTGACCGACGACGAGCTCGCCGAGCGCCTCGCCGACGGCGACGCCGGCCGCGAGTACCTCCACTTTCGGACGCTCTCGCTCTACGAAGCGGTGGACGAGCTGTTCGAGGACGACCGCGTTCGAACGGTCGTCAAGCTGCACTGCCACGGCAGCGCGTACGAGGACGCACCGGGGACGGGTCACTTCGTCCTTCGGGTCGTCGCCCGGTCGGGCTGGTCCGGTCTCGCGGTCGGCGGTTCGGCCGCCCTCGCCCGGGCCCTCGTGTCGGTCGTCGAGGAGAACGGCGGCGTGGTCTTCACCCGCACTCCCGTCCGTCGCGTCCTCGTCTCCGGCGGGTCGGCCCGGGGCGTCGAGCTCGACGACGGACGGACGATCGCGGCCGACCGGTTCGTCGTCAGCAGCCTCGATCCGGCGGGGACGCTCAGGCTCGTCGGCGAGGACGCCCTCGGGGCGGACGTGGCGGACGGGATGCGCGAGTATCGGCACGCCGCGTGGAGTCTGGCGACGCTCCATCTCGCCCTCGCCGAGCCACCGCACTACCGGGCAGCCGAGCGCGACCCCGACGTCGACCGCGCCTACGGCGTCTACTTCGGGGCTGACTCGACCGACGAGCTACGGGCGAACTTCGCGGCGATCGCGCGGGGCGAGCTGCCCGAGCGGTTCGCCGGCAACGGCGCCTGCAACACGCGGTTCGATCCGTCGCAGGCCCCCGCGGGCGGCCATACGGCCTTCTGGTGGCCGTTCGCGCCGTACGCGATCGGGACCGGCGGGCCCGCGGCATGGGACGACCGGCGAGACGAGATCGGCGAACGGATCCTCCGCGAGTGGGCGACCTACGCGCCAAACCTCGGGCACGCCCGCGTCGTGCTCGGGCGGCACCTGTTCACCCCGATCGACATCGAACGCAACATCCCGAACATGGTCCGGGGCAGTCACCACGGCGGCTCCTACCGCCCGGGCCAGGTCGACGCCTCGCGTCCGACGCCCGCCCTCGCCCGGTACCGGACGCCCGTCGAAGGGCTTTACCTCACCGGCGCCTCGACCCACCCGGGCGGCTCGATCAACGGCGCCCCCGGCTACAACACCGCGAACGCGATCGCCGACGACCTCGGCATCGAGCCCTGGTGGACGCCGGTCGGTCGCTGACCGGGTCCGAACGCGCGTGCAGGCTCGAACGGCGCGCACAATGCGAGACCGTCGAAACGGGACGCCGAACCCGAGTTGGGACTCCTTCGCCGGCTTCGCGCGACGCTCTGGGCGACGCCGCGACATGGAGACCGAAAGGAGGCTCGTCGATGGCCACCCTGAGTGAGAAGAAGCGCGACAAGCTCAAGAGCTCGCAGTTCGGGCTGCCCGAGGAACGGAAATACCCGATGCCCGACAAGTCCCATGCACGAAACGCGAAGGCGCGCGCCTCGCAGCAGGAGGAGAAGGGCAACCTCAGCGAGGCGAAGAAGGAGAAGATCGACCGCAAGGCCGACAAGGTCCTCGAGCGCTGACGGCGCAAACCATTCGGGCGCGAACGGCGAAGAGTCTCCGTCCGATCGCGGCAGCGGCCGCGACCTTCACTGGAGGCTCACATCGTGCCCACGTATCTCGACATCCATGACCTGCCCGGGGTGAAGGCCGACGACGTCGCCGGCGCCCACGAGGCGGACGTCCGGGTCCAGGCCGACTACGGCGTCAACTACCGCCACTACTGGGTCGACGAGACGACCGGCAAGGTCTTCTGCCTCGTCGACGCACCGGACCGCGAGACGGCGAATCGGGTCCACCGCGAGGCGCACGGCCTCGAAGCCCAGGCGATCCACGAGGTCGTCCAGGGCGCCTAGGCTCCCGGCGACCGACAGGGGGGAGTCCTCGGCCCTCCCCGTCCCCTTGCCAGGCCTTCGTAGGCTGGTCAGGTGGACGGGGAGCCGGCGGGCCCCGGCGGATCGGGGCCCGCGAGCGAGCAGTTCTGGTACGACTACCTGACTCGGGGTGACGCCACCGAGCGTCGGGTCCGCGGCGTCTTCAAGCTCATCCCGGCAGCTCCCCGCTGCCAGCTCTGCGCCGCCCCGTTCGCCGGCCTCGGCGCCCGGTTCATGCGCGCGATCGGCAAGCGCCCGTCGGGTAAGAACCCGCGCGTCTGCAACTCGTGCTTCGAGTTCATGGAACGCCACCACGGCGGCGCCGAGATCGAGGCGACCTTCCTCTTCGCCGACATCCGTGGGTCGACCGCGATCGCCGAGCGGATCCCGCCCCGCGACTTCAGTGCCCTCCTCGACCGCTTCTACACCGTCGCGTCGCAGGTCGTCTTCGCCCACGACGGGAGCGTCGACAAGTTCGTCGGTGACGAGCTCGTGGCCGCGTTCTTCCCGCTCATGTCGGGCGACCGGCACGGCGAGAAGGCGATCGAGGCCGCAGTGGCGCTCCTCGACGCGACCGGCCACCGCACGCCGAAGGGCCCCTGGGTGCCGGTCGGGGCGGGTGTCCATACCGGGATGGCCTGGGTCGGCGCGGTCGGCGACGCCTCGCACACGGAGCTGACGGCCGTCGGGGACACGGTGAACACGACCGCTCGCCTGGCCGCGGCGGCGGGCGCCGGCGAGGTCCTCGTGTCGGTCTCGGCAGCGGAGTCGGCCGGCATCGCCGACCCGGGGCTCGAGCGTCGCTCGCTCGAGCTCAAGGGCAAGCAGGTGCCGACGGAGGTCGTCGTCCTTCGGGCAGACGCGCGCCCCGTCGTCGGCTGACCCGGGCGTCAGGCCGGCTGCTGGTCGGCCGGGCGGTGACGGCGGCGAGGCCGCGGGCGCGGGCTGACGCTCGCGGAGAGCGGCGCCCGGCGATCGCCCTCCTGCTCGGCCTCGATCACGTGGACGACCGCGTTGATGAGCGCGAGATGGGTGAACGCCTGGGGGAAGTTGCCGAGATGGCGCCCCGTGTCGGGCTCGAGCTCCTCGCCGTAGAGGCCGAGCGGGCTCGCGTACGAGAGCAGCTTCTCGCACAGGCGCCGGGCCCGGCGGAGCTCGCCGATCTCGACGAGCGCGGAGACGAGCCAGAACGAGCAGATCGTGAACGTGCCCTCGCGCCCGGACAGCCCGTCGTCGGTCTCCTCGGTCCGGTAGCGACGGACGAACCCGTCGTCGGTCAGCTCGTCGGCGATCGCGTGGACCGTGGCGACGAGCCGCTCGTCGTCGCGGGGCAGGAACCGGACGAGCGGCATGAGCAGGAGCGATGCGTCGAGATTCGTCGAGCCGTAGGCCTGGGTGAAGACGCCGCGGTCGTCGAGACCGTTCGCGCAGATGTCGTCGTGGATGTCGTCGGCGATCCCCTGCCAGCGGTCGGCCAGGTCACGGTCGTCCCGGAGCCGGGCGAGCCGGGCGCCCCGGTCGAGCGCGACCCAGCACATGAGCTTCGACGAGGTGAAATGCTGCGGCTCGCCGCGGACCTCCCAGATGCCGCGGTCCGGCTCCTTCCAGTGCTCGATCGCCTCGTTGACCTGGCGGACGAGGATCGGCCAGACGCGCTCGTCGAGCCGGTCGCGCGAGCGGGTGTGGAGGTAGACCGAGTCGAGCAGCGCGCCCCACATATCGTGCTGGCGCTGCTTCGCCGCGTCGTTGCCGACCCGGACCGGTCGCGAGCCCTCGTAGCCGTGGAGGTCGAGGGTCCGCTCGGGAAGGTCGCGTTCGCCGCCGACGCCGTAGAGGACCTGGAGCGGACCGTCGGACGCGGCGTCGTAGATGAAGTAGAGGAAGTCGTCGGCCTCCCAGTCGAACCCGAGCGTGTAGAGGCCCCACAGCGCGAAGGTCGAGTCCCGGATCCAGCTGTAGCGATAGTCCCAGTTGCGTTCGCCGCCGATCGTCTCGGGCAGCGACGTCGTCGCCGCCGCGACCACGGCGCCCGACGGCCCGTAGGTGAGGCCCTTGAGCGTGAGCGCCGAACGCTGGAGGAAGGCGCGCCAGGGATGGTCCGGGAAGTTGCCGCGGCCCAGCCAGTGCTGCCAGTGATGGGCCGTCCAGACGAGCCGGTCGTAGGCGTCCTGGAACGTCCGGGGCGGCTTCCGCCGTCCCCACGACAGCGCGACGAAACGCTGCTGGCCGGCCTTGATCAGCGTCCGGGCGATCGCCTTGGGGCCCTCGAAGCCGATGTTGAGATCGCTCGTGAGCGTCAGCTCGACGTTCGTGCCCTCGGCCCTGCAGGCGCCCTGCTTGAACGTCTTGCCGGTGTAGCGCCACGTGCCCAGTCGCTGGCCGTATTCGAAGACCGGCTCGCAGTCGACCGACAGCTGGACCGAGCCGTTCACGCAGCGGACCGTTCGCAGGAGGATGTGCTCGGCGTCGTAGTCGGTCGGGGCGCGGCGGTGGGTCGTCGACATGCCCGGGGTCTCGTCCCACGGCCCCATGAGCAGGACGTCCCGGACGATCACCCAGCCCGTGTCGGTCCCCCAGCTCGTCTCGAGGACGTTCGTGCCCGGCAGGTAGCGCCGCGCGGCCGGAACGGACACGTCCTCGGGGCCAAACCGGAACCCGCCCGCGTCGCGGTCGAGGATCGCCCCGAAGACGCTCGGCGAATCGACCCGCGGGACGCACAGCCACTCGACGTTGCCGCTCGGCGCGACGAGCGCCGTCGTCTCGCAATCGGACAGGAAGCCGTAGTCGCCGATCGGGGCGAAGGGCGAGGCGACCTCGTCGTCGATGACCGGCGGCCGGGTGCTCACGCCGCGCTCAGCGGAGGTACTCGCGGACGAGCGACTGGAA
>DASTSC010000200.1:0-1285 GCA_035760905.1 Candidatus Limnocylindrales bacterium
TCGGCAACTCGTGCATCTGAAGCACAGCGGGCCGAACGAGCACGGGCCGGGTTCGCTGGCAACCTCCCGATGACCGCTCCGGCAGGGGGACGCGCGCTCGTGGGGGTCGTGGGCGGGTCACGCTCGGACTTCCCGATCCTCGAGCGCGCGGTCGCGCTCCTCGAGGAGCTCGGCGTGCCGGCCGAGCTGCGGGTCGTCTCCGCTCACCGGACGCCCGACGCGATGTTCCGGTACGCGGAGGAGGCGTCCGCCCGCGGGCTGCGGGTGATCGTCGCGGGCGCAGGCGGCGCGGCCCACCTGCCGGGGATGCTCGCGGCGAAGACGACGCTGCCGGTCATCGGCGTGCCGATCCCGACCCAGCACCTCGGCGGCCTCGATTCGCTCCTCTCGATCGTCCAGATGCCGCGGGGCGTGCCCGTCGCGACGGTCGCGATCGGCAATGCCGAGAACGCTGCGCTCCTCGCCGCCGAGATCCTCGCCCTGACGGACGGCGCCCTCGCCGACCGGCTGTCGGCCTGGCGAGCGGCCCAGTCCGAGGCCGTCCTCGCCGACCCTTCGAACGTGGAGCCCGAACCGTGAGCATCGATCCCGACGTCGTGCGCAAGATCGGCCTCAAACCCGGGATGCGCGTCCTCCTGCTCAACGCACCGGCCGACTACGCGATCGGCCTCGATCGCCTCGTGCCCGACGCGACCGTGTCGTCGACCGACGGCGACGGGTTCTTCGAGGCCGAGGCGTTCGACCTGGTCCAGCTCTTCTGCGCGAACCGCGCCGATCTCGAGCGGCTCGGCGAGGCGGCGGTCGCCGCCGTTCGGCCCGGCGGCCGGCTCTGGGTCAGCTACCCGAAGAGCGGATCGAGCGTCGAGACGGACCTCAGCCGCGACGTCGATTGGGGGCCGCTGCGGGCGGCCGGCTGGCGGGCGGTAACCCAGGTCGCGATCGATCCGATCTGGTCGGCCCTTCGCTTCCGGCCCGCGGAGGAGGTCGGCCGCTAGGTTCCCCGCCGCCCGGGTTTCGAAATCTTCCCGACGACCGGCGCAGAGCCTTGGTTGGCCCGTGGAGGGCACGCGCCTAGATTCGGATTCGAGCCGCGTCGCCCCGGAGGGAGCGGTCGAGGACGCGGCGAGAGGAGGCGCCCGTGCCACGCTGGCAAGACGTCGAACACGCCCTCGAACAGTGGCGCGAGGCGGAGCGACGCGCGTCTCGTTTCCGGCCGTCGAGCGTCGAGCGGCGAGCCGCGGATCGCGACGTTGCGGTCTGGCGGGCCGCCTACCAGGTCGCCGTC
>DASTSC010000201.1:0-4177 GCA_035760905.1 Candidatus Limnocylindrales bacterium
TCGGGGTCGGGGGCCGCTAGGTGGCGGCACCCGCCCGCGAGCCCTTCCGCCAGTTCAGCTCGCAGATCGTCCCGCTTCGGGCGGAGAACGTCGACACGGACCAGATCGTCCCGGCCCGCTTCCTCAAGGTCACCGACAAGGTCGGCCTGGCCGACGCGCTCTTCCGCGACTGGCGCTTCGAGGAGGACGGCTCGCTCAAGGATCCGCCGTTCGTCCTCGACCGGCCCGAGATGGCCGGCCGCCGGATCCTCCTCGCCGGCGACAACTTCGGCGCCGGGTCATCGCGCGAGCACGCGCCGTGGGCGCTCGCCGCGTGGGGCATCCGGGCGATCGTCTCCACCGGCTTCGCCGACATCTTTCGCAACAACAGCCTGAAGAACGGGGTGCTCCCGATCGTCGTCGACCGGGCCACCCACGAGCGGCTCTTCGCCCTCGTCGAGTCCGACACGGACGCCATGCTGACCGTCGACCTCTCGGAGCAGGGCGTGCTCCTGCCGGACGGCTCGACGATCGACTTCGACGTCGACCCGTTCGCGAAGCTCATGCTCCTCCGCGGCACCGACGAGCTCGGCTATCTCCTCGACCGGACGTCCGAGATCGAGTCCTGGGAGGCGGCCCATCCCGCCCGGGTGGACACCATCAGCCGCTGACCGGCGGCCGCACGCCGCTGCCCCGATACTCCGCGAGTGAACGCGATCGACCTGCTCGCGATCCTCGTCCTCGTCCTCGGCCTGTTCGCCGGCTTCCGGTCGGGCGCGCTGCCCCAGGCCGGCGGCCTCCTCGGGGCGGTGGCGGGTGGTGGCGTGGCGATCGCGGCGCTGCCCTGGGCCCTCGACGTCCTCAGCGGCGTCGACCCCACGACCAGGGCGATCGCCGTCCTCGGCGGGCTGCTCCTGTGCGTGGCGATCGGCGAGGCGATCGGCTCGGCGAGCGGGCGGGCGATCTCGCTCGGGCTCGGGCGCGGGTTTCTCGGTGCCGCCGATCGGGCGGGCGGCGCGCTCGTCGGCCTCGCCCAGGCCGTGCTCGTCGTCTGGCTCGCGGCCGGGCTGCTCGCGGACGCGCCGATCGCGCGGCTGTCGCAGGAGGCTCGCGGCTCGGCTGCGGTGCGGATCCTCGACGCCGTCCTGCCGCCGCCGATCGCGATCGCGGCGAACCTCCGCCGGGCCCTCGACGCGACGGGTCTTCCGGACGTCTTCGTCGGCCTCGAGCCGGCCCCGGCGTCGCCGCCGCCCCTGCCCGCGGATCCCGAGGTCCGATCGATCGCCGCGGCCGCCGTCGGCAGCACGGTCCGGGTCGCAAGCCCCGCCTGCGGCTTCGAGCTGACCGGCAGCGGCATCGTCGTCGATCGCGGCTACGTCGTGACGAACGCCCACGTCGTCGCCGGGACGCACGGCTCGACCGTGACGGCGACGGGCGGCAGCGGTGCGAACGCCACCGTCGTCCTCTTCGATCCCGACCTCGACGTCGCGCTCCTCTACGCCCCGAACCTCACGGCCGGCGCGCTCCGCTTCGCGACGGCGGACCCATCGCCCGGAGCGGCGGGGGCCGTCCTCGGGTTTCCGGGCGGCGGCGACCTGCGGGTATCGGCCGCGGCCGTCTCGCGAGAGGTCCACGCCGTCGGTCGCGACATCTACGACAGCGGCGAGGTGACCCGCGACGTCCTCGAGCTCCGCGCCACGGTCGAGCGGGGCGACAGCGGCGGCCCCTTCGTCCTCGCCGACGGCTCGGTCGGCGGGCTCGTCTTCGCCCAGTCGCGGACGTCGGCCGATGTCGGCTACGCCCTGTCGCCGTTGGCCGTCCGCTCGAGGATCGCCGGATCGATCGGCCGGACCGGCGCGGTGAATACGGGCCCGTGCACGACGTGAGCGGCCGACCTTGGACCGCCGCCGAGCCGCGGTCCCGTAGGATCCGCCGGTGACGACCGAGACCGACGCAGCCGCGACGCTCGCCGCCGCGGCCGACGACTACTGGGCGCAGTTCCTCGCGGACGAACCCGTGTACGCGACCTCGATCGGCGACCGCCGCTACGACGATCGGTTGCCCGACCGGTCGCCGGAGGCCATCGCGGATCGGCGCCGGCGGCTCGCGGCGCTTCGAGACCGGGTCGCCGGGGTCGATGCCGGCGCACTCGCCGACAGCGAACGGGTCACCCTCGCCGAGCTCCTCGGCGCGATCGATCGCGACGACGCCGTGCTCTCACTCGACCTCGAGGCCTGGACGGTCGACCCGCTCGAGGGTCCCGCGGTCGAGGCGCTCAACCTGCCCTCGATCGAGCCGATCCGCACGCCCGAGGAAGGCGAGGCGATGGTCCGGCGCTGGGAGGCGCTCGGGCCGTGGCTCGACGCCCATGTCGAGAACCTCCGCCGCGGGCTCGCCGACGGTCGGGTCGCCGTGCGAACGCCCGTCCGCAAGACGATCGAGGTGATCGACGAGGCGCTCGCGGCACCTGCCGACGCGTTCGCCCTTCTCGAGCCCGCCCGCGAGGCGCACGATGACTGGCCCGCCGAGGCCGTCGAACGGTTCCGGGCCGGCCTCGGGGACACGGTCGACCGTTTCGTGCGTCCTGCGCTGGGTCGCCTCCGGGCCTTCCTCGCCGACGAGGTGCTCGCGCACGTCCGGCCCGACGAGACGCCCGCGATCCGAGCGCTGCCGGACGGCGACGACGCCTACCGCGCCCTCATCGCCTACCACACGTCGCTGCCGCTGACGGCCGACGAGCTCCACCGGACCGGGCTCGACGAGGTCCAGCGCATCGATCGCGAGCTGACGGAGCTCGGGCGGCGGGTCCTCGGGACGTCGGACCGGCACGAGGCCGTGGCACGCCTGCGGGACGATCCTGCGCTCCACTTCCGGAGCCGCGACGAGGTCCGCGCGGCGGCCGAGGAGGCGCTCGCCCGAGCCCAGGCGGCGATCCCGGGCTGGTTCGGCCGGCTGCCGCAGGCACCCTGCGCGGTCGTCCCGATGCCGGCCCACGAGGAGGCTTTCTCGACGATCGCCTACTACCGGGAACCGGCCACGGACGGCTCGCGGCCCGGGCAGTACTACGTCAATACCTCGGAGCCCGAGACGCGCCCCCGCTACGAGGCCCAGGCGCTCGCCTTCCACGAATCGGTGCCGGGGCACCACCTCCAGATCGCGATCAGCCAGGAGCTCGACGACCTTCCGGCGTTCCGCCGGCATCTCGGCCCGACGGCCTTCTTCGAGGGCTGGGGCCTCTACACCGAACGGCTCGCCGACGAGATGGGCCTGTACACCGGCGACCTCGACCGGTTCGGCATCCTCTCCTTCGACGCCTGGCGGGCCTGCCGGCTCGTCGTCGACACGGGCATGCACGCCCTCGGCTGGACGCGCGACCAGGCGATCGCGTTCATGGTCGACCACACCGCGCTCGGCCGGAACAACATCGAGAACGAGGTCGACCGCTACATCGTCTGGCCCGGCCAGGCGCTCGCCTACAAGACGGGCCAGCTCGAGATCAGCCGGCTCCGCGCGGCGGCCGAAGCCAGGCTCGGCGACACCTTCGACATCCGGGCCTTCCACGACGTCGTGCTCGGCGCCGGAGCAGTCAGCCTGCCGACGCTGGCCGCGGCGGTCGACGGCTGGTCCGGTTCGAAGACGACCGGCTGATCGAACCCGTCGGACCGGAGCGTCCGCGCGGCGCCGGTGGGCTCAGGTCGCGTCCGGCTCCAGCCGTCGGACGCGCTTGGCGAGGGCCTCGAGCACGCCGATCCGGACGTCGGGGAAGTCCGCCATGAGCGTGTTGAACTCACGGTGGCCGAGAACGAGCAGCCGTGACGGCCGGGTCGTTCGGACCGTTGCGGTCCGCGTGCCGCCGTCGACGAGGGCGATCTCGCCGACGAAGTCGCCCGCGCCGAGCGTCGCGATCGGCCGGCCGTCGCGCTCGACCTCCACCTCGCCGTCGAGGACGAGGAAGAACTCGTGGGCGAACGCGCCCTGGCGCACCAGATCGCGCCCCTCCGGGACGGCGACCTCGTCGGCCAGCCGGTCGATCTCCTCGAGCGCGGCGCCCGACAGCCCCGAGAAGAGCGGGACACGCTTGAGCAGTTCGTGCTTCCGATCCACTCCGACCCTCCTCCGTGAAGGCCGCAGGATACGCGGCGGATGAGCCCGCGATAAGCGGGTCGGATCAGGATCGGCGCCCGTGGAGGACGTTCGC
>DASTSC010000202.1:0-55048 GCA_035760905.1 Candidatus Limnocylindrales bacterium
CCGCCGATCGAGACGCCGTCGCGCTCCTCGACGACCGCGGGGCCGTCGGGCGCGAGCGCCTCCTCGGCCCAGCGGACGAGCTGCGCCCGCGCGTCGCGGGCCGCGCGCTGGATCGCGAGGCCCATGACCGCCGCGCCGACGTCCTGCGACTCGACGAGCTGCGGGTTGATCGCGCAGCCGACGTCGCCGACGGTCACCAGCCGCTCGAGCCGGATCTCGCCGGTCTCCTCGTCGACGCTCGCCTCGACGCCGACGCAGCCGACCTCCCAGAACGGCGGCATCTCCTCGGTCGCCCCGGCCCGACGGACGTAGCCGCGGCCGACGACCTCGCCGCTCGCGCCGCCGAACCAGGCCCGGACGAGCTCGCCCCAGTCGTAACGCTTCCCGTCGATCGAGACGCCGTCGCGCTCCTCGACGACCGCGGGCCCGTCGGGCGCGAGCGCCTCCTCGGCCCAGCGGACGAGCTGTGCGCGCGCGTCGCGGGCGGCGCGCTGGATCGCGAGACCCATGAGCGTCGTCGTGCGCGAGGCGCCGGTCGAGCGGTCGTAGCTGACCGCGGCGGTGTCGCTCTGGACGAGGTGGACCCGATCGAGCGGTACGGCCATCTCGCCGGCAGCGATCTGGGCGAGGACCGTCGACGAGCCCTGGCCGATCTCGGTGCTCCCGGCGGTGACCGTGACCGAGCCGTCGCTGTGGACGCGGACGACGGCGGTGGTCACCGGCTCCGACCCGGCGTCCGACGCCGAGATCGAGATCGCCTTGCCGCGGCCCGCGACGGCCGGCGTGTCCCACTCGAGCTCCTCGGCGGCGATCTCGAGGTCGGCGCCGAGGTCGGCGTCGATGCCCCGGACGCGGGGCCACGGCCGTTCGCCCGGCTGGAGGACGTTGCGTCGCCGGAGCTCGAGCGGATCGAGCCCGAGGCGTTCGGCCGCCTCGTCCATCTGCGATTCGGCGGCGAACGTCACCTGGGGCGCGCCGAACCCGCGGAACGAGCTCGCCGGGGCGGTGTTCGTGTAGATCGCCGAGCAGCGGACGTCGAGGGCCGGGATCCGGTACGGGCCGCCGAGGCGGTTCGCGGCCTTGCGGGCGACGAGCGGCGAGTTCTCGGCGTAGGCGCCGGTGTCGAGGTGGACCGTCGCCCGGCGGCCGAGGAGGTGACCCTCGTGGTCGAACGCGGTCGCGAGCCGGATGCGCGCCCCGTCGCCGCGGGTCGTGAGGATCGCCTCCTCGACGCTCAACGCGAGCCGGACCGGGCGGCCCGCGCGGAGGGCGAGCGCCGCGGTCAGCGGTTCGATCTTCGTGTACGACTTGCTGCCGTAGCCGCCGCCGACATACGGGACGATGACCCGGACCGCGGAGAGCGGCAGGTGGAAGCAATGGGCGAGGTCGTCGCGAACCATGTACGGATGCTGGGCCGACGTCCAGACGGTCAGCGCCCCCTCGGACCAGCTCGCGACTGCGGTGTACGGCTCCATCGCGTAGGCGTAGCAGAGCGGGTAGCGGAACTCGCCCTCGACGACGAGCGCGGCCTCGGCGAAGGCGGCGTCGACGTCGCCCCACTGCTGGCGCGAGGCCGAGCAGACGTTCGCCGCCGTCCGCTCGATGTCCTCCTCGAACCCGCGGTGGGCGCGCTGCTCACCCGGTCGCTCGTGGATGATCGGCGCGTCGGGCGCGAGCGCTGCCGCCACGTCGGTCACCCACGGCAGCGGCTCGTACTCGACCGTGACGAGCGCCAGCGCCTCCTGGGCGGTGACCGCGTCCTCGGCGACGACCCCGACGACCGGCTCGCCCGCGAACCGGACCTTGCCGGTCGCGATGAGCGGGTGGTCGGCGACAGCGTGGCCGTAGATCAGCTCGACGTCGGGCAGGTCCTCGGCCGTCACGACGGCGATGACACCGGGATGGGCGCGTGCCGCTGCCGTATCGATCGAGACGACGCGAGCGTGGGCGTACGGGCTCCGGAGCACCTTCGCGTGGGCCATGCCGGGCAGCGCGATGTCGGTCGCGTACGTCGCGCCGCCGGTCACCTTCGCGATCCCGTCGCGCCGCGGCACCGGCTCGCCGATCGGGGCCGGGGCGGCGTCGCGCGTCGTGACGCGCTTCATTCGGCCGCCCCGTCGGCGCCGTTCGTCGTTCGGTCGCCCGCGGCCGCCGCCTCGAGCACCGCCTCGACGATCGGGGCATAGCCCGTGCAGCGGCAGAGGTTCCCCTCGAGGCCGCGAACGACGTCGTCGGCAGACGGTGCCGGATTCTCCTCGAGCAGCGCCGTCGCCGCCATGAGCATCCCCGACGTGCAGAACCCGCACTGGAACGCCGCCCGGTCGATGAACGCCTGCTGGAGCGGCGTGAGACGGCCGTCGACCGCGAGCCCCTCGACGGTCCGGACCCGGCGGCCGTCGGCGTCGGCCGCGAGGTACGTGCAGGAGCTCACCGCGAGGCCGTCGACGAGGACCGTGCACGCTCCGCAGACCTGGGCGTCGCAGGAGACCTTCGTGCCGGTCAGCGCCAGCCGATCGCGGAGGACCTCGGCGAGCGTCTCGCGGGGCTCGATCCGGAGCGAGCGCCGCCGGCCGTTCACCTCGAGGGCGAGGTCGATCGAGCGCTCGGCCGTCTCAGCCATTCGCCGCCGCCTCCGTCAGCGCGTCGCGCGCCGCCCGGCGGAGGAGCACACCCGCGAGATGGCGCTTGTAGTCGGCCGAGCCGTTGAGGTCCTCGATCGCGTCGAGCGAACCGAAGGCCTCGGAGGCGCGGCCGGCGGCCTCCTCCAGCTCGCCGCTCGGGGGTCCCGAGACGGGCACACCGACGAGCGTTCGAGCGGCCTCGGGGACGACTGCCGGCGCCTCGACCATCGAGCCGACCGCGACGCGCGCGTCGACGACGGCGCCGCCCGCCGTCCGAATGGCGACCGCGACCGAGACCGCCGGCCGCTCGAAGAACTTCACCTTCGCGTAGCCGCGCCCACCGCCCGTGCCCGCTCCGGGAACACGCACCGCGACGACGACCTCGTCGGGCTCGCGCTCGGTCGTGAGCGGTCCGACGACGAAGTCGCCGACGGCGACACGACGACCGCCTCGGGGACCCGCGAGCTCGACCTCGGCCTCGCACGCCAGGAGGAAGGTCGCCGGGTCGGAATGCGGCTCGGCGAAGGCGAGGTTGCCGCCGATCGTGCCCTGGTTCCGGACCCGCACGTTCGCGACGTGGCCCTCGAGGCCGGCGAGGGCCGGAAGCCTCGCGCCGACGAGGCCGGACCGCTCGATCTCGCGGTGGGTGGTCGCGGCCCCGATCCTGACCCCGCCGTCGGCGGTCTCCTCGATGCCGCGCAGCACCTCGATCGGCTTGAGATCCACGAGCGTGCCGAACGCGGCGAGGCCCATCTTCATCACCTGGAGGAGCTCGGTCCCGCCTGCGATGTAGGCGCCCTCGCCGTCGGCCGAGGCAAACGCCTCGAACGCCTCGTCGAGGCTCCTTGCGCGGACGAGGGCGAAGCGGGGGATCATCGAGACCTCGAAATCCTCGTCGCCGCCGCCGCCGACGGGCCGGCGACGCGGGGAAAGGGCGGGCGATGACGGCGGTGACGCAGTGCCGGAGATGGTAACAAAGGCTGCTAGATTGTGTACGAGATAACCCGACTTGTGCGCACCTGTGCGGCTCGTCGGCGGGGTGCCGGGACGAGACCCGACGCGCGCCGGGTGGGCCACGAGCGTAACGATTCGACGACGAGGAGCGCGACATGACCCAGGTGCGAACGACGACGGTGACCGGCGCCTACTACGACGAGAAGCGCCAGTTCCTCATGGTCGAGGGCGTCGTCGCCCGGAACCTCGCCGAGTTCCCGGTCGTGCCGCGCCCGAAGCGGAACTCGCTCGCGGCCGCGTTCGACGGGCTCGGCGGCAACACGACCCTCGGGATTCACCTCTCGGTCATCGCGCCGGGCGGCGAGAAGAAGGGCCACCGCCACCTCGACGAGGCGACCTTCTACATCGTCTCCGGCCACGGCTGGAGCGAGCTGCGGCAGGGCGAGGAGGTCCCCGACCAGCGCGTCGAGTGGCGCGCGGGCGACGTCGTGACGATCCCCGCCAACGCCTGGCACAAGCACTACAACGCCGATCCCGACGCGCCGGCGCGCCAGATCGCCTTCAAGAACACGCGCCTCCTGCGGAAGCTCTTCCACAGTCGCGACTTCGTCTACGCCAACGACTTCCGGTTCAGCGACCGCTACGCGGACGAGCCCGACTACTGGACGGCCCGGGGCGAGGGCAACCACGGCAAGGTGAAGGTCAACTACATCCCGAACGTCGTCGAGGAGACGGTCGAGCCCGACCCAGACGCGGGCGAGGGCGTCGCCATCCGTCGCTTCTCGATGGGCGGCCACCGGATGCTCGACCACTTCCTGTTCGAGATCGGCGTCGGCGGCCACGTCCGCGAGCACCTCCCGTTCGCCGAGGAGGGGATGCTGATCCTCCGCGGCCGCGGCCGGACGGCGCTCCGTGGCGGCGACGGCCGCCAGGCGACGGTCTCGTGGGCAGCCGGCGATCTCGTGGCGCCGCCGCTCCACGTTCGGCGCCAGCACGTCCAGGAGGGCGACGAGCCGGTCCGCTACCTGCTCGTGAGGAACAACTTCATCGAGCGCGCGCTCGGGGTGAAGGGCAACCGCTCGCTCGACGGCCACTGGCCGGATCGCTGGCCGGCGATTCTCGAGGCCGACGAGGACGCGCTCGCCCGCGCCGCAGCCGGCGTCGATCGACCCGGCCGCGGCGAGCCCGACTGAGCGCCGCCGGCGCGCGGCATCAGGCGGGAACGGCCTCGCGTGGCGGGTCGAACAGGACCGGGTACTCGCTCCAGCGCGTGTAGCGCTCGGTCCGCGTGTCGCGGACGGCGGCGCGATCGGGGTCGGGCCGGACCCCGCGGCGGAGGACGGCCTGGAGCATGTAGGCCACGAGGCCGAACAGGTGGTCGTCGTCGGGCTCGAAGCTCGGCGGGACCGGGAAGCCGCCCGCGACGCTCCGGCCGGGGCACTGGTGGGGGCCGCCGCCGAACGACAGGGCCCACCGGGCGACGTCGTCGGCGAGCGGGCGATTTGGATTGAACTCGTCGGCGTCGGGTCCGAAGAGACGCGGGTCGCGGTTCGCGGTCGCGACGTCGAGGACGACGAGCGCATCCTTGGGGATCCGGCGGCCGGCCACCGTCGTGTCGGCCTCCGCGCGGCGCTTGATCTTCGGCGTCGTCGGGCGGAGCCGGAGCGTCTCGTGGACGACGCGCTGGGCGAGCAGCCGGTCGGCGACGACGCGGTCGCGGAGCCCGGGGTCGCGGTCCGCCGCGGGGAAGAGCAGGTCGAGGGCGTTGATGAGGGTCTGCGAGCTCGTGTGCGTGCCGCCCTGGAGGTAGGTGCCGACCTCGCGGACGACACGGCCGTCGTCGTCGAGCTCGAGCCGCGGATCCGAGCCACGATGGGCGAGGAGCGCGGTGAGGATGTCGTGCGGGAGCTCCTCGGCTCCGATCTCCCCGCGCCGGTAGCGCTCGACCGCCTCATTGCGTGTCGCCCAGGACGGCCTGACGAACTCGGCCTCGAAGTCGGCCCAGGCCTGGCGTGCCATCGCCCGAACGGCGTCGGGATCGCGGGCGTCGAGGATCGCGCTCGCCTGGCTGAAGGCGTCGACGAAATGGACGAGTCGGCGGAGCTGGCCGAGGTCCTCCGGGTCGTGATCGAGACCGGCGCGCCGCGCGGCGAGGACGACGCTCAGCAGCTCGCCGAGCTCGAAGAGGTTGACGGCTCGATCGACGGTCAGCCGGTCGAGCATCGTCTCGAGGACCGCGGGGAAGAGCTCGCGCTCGTAGAGACGCAGCCGGTCGGCGCGGAACTCGGTGTTCTCGACCCGGCGCCGCGCCCGATGCGTGGCGCCGTGGACGATGCTCACGACCCCGTCGCGGACGTTGCCCTGGGCGTACGTCCGCTTGTCGAACGAGCGCGACAGGTCCTTGTTGAAGAGGGCCTCCCGGATCGCGTCGTAGCCGTCGAACGTGATCGTCGTGACCGGGTGGTCGAGGAGGAGGACCTCGCCGTCGTGGCTCATCGCGCTCACCTACGCCGATTCGTGAAGGACGGTCCCGTCGTCGCCGACGACCCTGATCGCCTGGGTCGGGCAGTTGCGGGCGGCCCTGAGGAGCAGCGCGATGTCGGCCTCCGCGGCCGCCGCCAGCGGGATCGAGACGTTGCGCTCCTCGTCGACGACGAACGCTGTCGGTGCGATTCGCGCGCAGTCGCCCGTTCCGACGCACAGCTCCTCGTCGACCGTCACACGCGCCAAGGCCCGTCCCTCCGCGGTTGAAGAGGTGAAATTGTACCCACTTCGGGCTATCATGCACACAAAGGGCGGGATGACGCACACCGTTCCTGGGTACTCGGCGAACGGGTGGTTCGCTAGAGTGGACAGAGCACCCGTCGGGCCGGACGTGGGAGGGCAACGTGGTCGATTCGGTTCGCGATCGCGTCGGGCACGGTGCGCGCGGCGGTGACGGCCGATTTCGGGCGATCATCGAGGCGGCCCGCGCCGATAACGTGACCGCGCAGGAGCTCGTCCTCGCGTCGGTCCGCGAGGCGATCCTGGCCGGCGTCCTCGAGCCTGGCGCGCGTCTTCGCCAGGAAGAGCTCGCGGACCTCTTCCGGACGAGCCGGATCCCCGTCCGCGAGGCGCTCCGGGCGCTCGAATACGAGGGCCTCGTCCGGAGCGAGCCGCACCGCGGGTTCACCGTCACGTCCCTCGACGCGGACGACGTCGAGGAGGTCTACGACCTGCGGATCCTGCTCGAGAGCCACGCCGTCCGGCTCGCCCTGCCGCTCCTCACCGACGACGACCTCAACGAGCTCGAGCGGCTCTTCGACCGGGTGAAGAACGCGAAGAGCCCGGACGAGGGCCTCGCCGCTCGCGAGGCGTTCTACCTCCGGCTCTTCTCGGTCACGGGACGGCCCCGTCTCGTCGGCCTCATCGCCCGGCTCCGCCAGGAGGTCGCACGCGCGCTGCGCTGGCCGACGATCCAGCACTCGCCGGAGATCCACGAGCAGTTCTTCGACGCCGTGAGGACGGGCGACGCCGAGCGCGCGGTCGCGCAGCTGTCCGGCCACTACCGCCGCGTCGCGATGCTCATCCGGCGCTACCTGCGAGAGGGCGAGGCGCGCGAGCGCGCGGAACGTCGGTTCCCCTGACCCGGGATCGTTGCGGCGTCCCGGCGGCGATTCGGAGGAAGGACGATGTTCGGTTGGCGCGCCCGGATCGGGCTGATCAGCCCGGGGACGAGCGGGGTCCACACCTCGGCCCTCGAGATGGAGATGCTGGCGCCCGATGGCGTCCTCTTCGTCAGCCGGTTCCTCGACGGGCCCCGTTCGCTCGGGATCGACGACCTGCGGGCGATGCTGCCCCAGGTGGGACCGGCCGCGAGCGCGATCGCCGCGACGCCCGACGTCGACCTGATCCTCGCCGCCGGCGCCCCGATCGTCCTCGGCAACGGCTCGGACACGATCGTCCGGACGATCACGGAGGCCTCCGGCCTGCCCGCGACGACGAACGTCGCCTCGATGGTCGCCGGCCTGCGCCGGCTCGGGCTCGGCCGCGTCGCCGTGGTGACTCCCTACTACCCCGACGAGATCGTCGGGCTCGTCCGGGCCTACCTCGAGGGGGAGGGGATCGAGATCGTGTCGCTGCTCGGCGGCTCGGGCGTCGATTTCGGTCGCCACAAGGAGGTCTCGCCGCAGCAGACGTACCGGACCGCGAAACGGGCGTTCCTCGGCGCGCAGGGCGCGGAGGGGCTCGTCATCGTCGGCGGTGGCGCGCCGCTCCACGAGATCATCGGGGTGCTCGAGCGGGACATCGGCGCGCCGGTCGTCGCGAACAACTTCGCCGCCCTCTGGAACGCCCTGGCGATGGCCCACGTGCGCGAGCCGATCGAGGGCTACGGGGTCCTGCTGACCTGCGTCTGATCCGGCGGCCGGCACGGATGTCAGGCCGACCCCAGCCGGTCGACGGTTCCCGGGCGTGAGCGCCTCCGCGGGGCCTGTCCGATCGCCCCTCCGGACCCGGATCCCGACGCTCGAGCCGTGGCTCGCCCGGGTCTCGGTGGTCGCCCTCCTCGTCGCGCTCGCCACGAACGCCCTCCGGCCGATGGTCGCCTACCGGGCCCTCGATCTCGGCGCGTCGCCCGCCGAGATCGGTCTCGTCGCGGCATCGTTCTCGATCCTGGCCGTCGTCGTCGCCTTGCCGGCCGGCGCCTGGGCCGACCGTGTCGGCGGGGAGATCGTGGCGGTGGTCGGCACCGGGCTCATGGCCGCCGGCTCCTTCGCCCTCGTCTTCGTCGACTCGCTCGTCCTCCTCGGAGCCGCCTACACCTGCGCCGGGCTCGGCCAGACCGTGACCCTGATCGGTCAGCAGGCGATCGTCGGCAACACCGGGGGCCGGAAGGGCCGTGACAGCCGTTACGGCGTCTACACGTCCGCGGCGTCGGTCGGCCAGCTCATCGGGCCCTCGCTCGCCGGTGCGCTCGTCGGCGCGGCGGTCTTCGGACCGGGGCTTGGCCAGGGCGCCGGCAATGCCGAGGCGGCGGCGTTCCTCGTGGCCGCTGCCTGTTGTGTCGGCTCGAGCGCGATCTGCCTCGCCGATCTGGTGCGCATGCGGTGGGCGGCGCCGTCGCCGGTCCGCGGGGCCACGGCGGCCGAGGAGCCGCACCCCGTCCGATCGTTCCTGCCGGCCGCCGGCCGCGTCCTGCGGCGCGAGGGGATGCTCCGGGCGATGGTCGCGAGCACGGTGACCGTCTCCTCGATCGACATGCTCGGCGCCTACCTGCCCGTCTACGGCGAGGAGAACCACCTCGCGGTCGAGCTCGTCGGGTTCCTCCTCTCGCTTCGGGCCGGAGCGACCCTCGTGTCGCGCGTCCTGCTCGGCGAGGCCCTGCGCCGGCTCGGTCGCCGGCGGCTGCTCTCGATCGGGCTCTTCGTCGCCGCCGTGACGATCGCCATCGTGCCGGTCACGGCGAGCGGGGACGTCCTCGTCATCCTCATGGTCGCCTTCGGCCTGGGCGTCGGGGTGAGCCAGCCGATCACGATCGGGTGGGTCGCCGACTCGTCGCCGCGACGCGAGCGGGCCACCGCGATCGGCATCCGGGTGACGGCGAACCGGCTGTCCCAGCTCGTCGTGCCCGTGGCGATGGGTGCGGTCGCCGGAGCGGCCGGCGTGGCGATGATCTTCGTGGCGCTCGGCGTGTTGCTCGGCTCGGGGGCTGCCGCCGCGGCCACCTCCTCGTTCGCCGTGCCGGCACGATCGGTCGCGCCGGAACCCGGACCGCCCGACGCCGCAGCGTGATCGGAGGGCGGGCATCGCGGGGCCGGCCCAGCGCCACAGGCCCAGAGTCAGCCGAATTTCCGATCGCATCGGACAGGATCACCACGGACGCGGGGTTCGGAGTCGCGACGCTCGGGCGCGGGCGCTGGGAGGAGGTCTTCTCGCCCGCTGTCAGCCGTCCACGGCTAACGCGGTCGGGTCCCGTGCGCCCGTGGATCGGACGATCAGCCCAATTCGCCCGTTCCTGTTCGATGACATTGGAAACACGGGTGCCCGGCCCGGCGGACGTGCGAGCCACTCGCGCGCGGCCGCTGGGCGCCGCGACCGGCGCTGCGAGCGCGGGGCGCACCGGGAGCGCGGGGCGCACCGGGAGCGCGGGACGCACCGGGAGCGCGGGACGCACCGCGAGCGCGGGAGCCTCAGTGGATCGCGGGCCGCCACTTGTCGAAGCGGCGCTCGAGACGGCGGATTAGCTGCCCGACGATGACCCCGAAGACGCCGATGATCAGCACGCCGAGCATGACCCGCGACGCGTTGAGCGTGGCGCCGTTGACGCTGATGTAGAAGCCGATTCCGATGTTCGCCGCGATGAACTCCGCGACGATCACGCCGACGATCGCCCGGCCGGCTGCGATCCGGATCCCGGTGATCATGAACGGGACGCTGCTCGGGATGATCACCGACCGGAACATCAGCCAGCGCGATGCTCCGAAGCTCCTGGCCGTGTCGAGGTGGCGGCGGTCGGCCGCGTGCGTCCCCGCGACGGTGTTGACCGTCAGGACGACGAACGCCTCGAGGAAGACGATGACGAACTTCGACTCCACGCCGATGCCGAAGAGCAGGATGATCAGCGGGGCGAGGGCCACCGTCGGCGTCGCGTAGAGGGCCGACAGCCAGGGGTCGACGACGTACTCGACGCGGCGGAAGGCCCCGAGCGCGAGCCCGAGGGGAAGCGCGACGGCGATCGCGATTACGAAACCGACGCCCCACTCGAGGAAGCTCGTCCCGACGTGCGGCAGGATCGCGCCGGACCGGAAGTCCGCGACGGCCGCCGCCGCGATCCGGGTCGGCGAGCTCATGAGCGCCGCCCGGACGAGGCCGAGCCCGACGACAGCCTCCCAGAGCACGAGCACGACGACGAAGCCGATGATCCCGTAGACCAGCGGCTCGTTGATCGCGAAGCGCGGCCTCGCCGCGTCGTCGGCAGGCGGATGGACGCGGCGGGCGAGCGGCTGCGATCCGGCGGCCATTGGTCAGGCGGCGTCCGTCACGCTGGCTCCCTCGCCGCCGACCCCCATCGAGGCGAGCTGGCTCGAGATGAGCTTCCAGACCTCGTCCTCGTAGGCGGTGAACTCGGGCGTCCGCTTGAGTTCGAGCGCGCGTGGCCGCGGCAGCTCGATCCGGATGTCGGCGAGGATCCGGCCGGGCCGGGCGCTCATCACCACGACGCGGTCCGACAGGAAGATCGCCTCGTCGATCTGGTGGGTGATGAAGAGCACCGTCTTCTGCGCCTTCGACCAGATCCGGAGCAGCTCGACCTGCATGATCTCCCGGGTCTGGGCGTCGAGCGCCGCGAACGGCTCGTCCATGAGCAGGAGCTCGGGGTCCACGGTGAGGGCCCGGGCGAGGTTGGCCCGTTGCTGCATCCCGCCCGAGAGCTGGTACGGGTACTTCGACTCGAACCCGTCGAGCCCGACGAGCTTGATCAGCGGCTTCGCCCGCTCGTAGGCCTCGCGCCGAGACACGCCCTTGCAGACGAGGCCGTACGAGACGTTGCCGATGACCGTGTACCACGGGAAGAGCGACGAATCCTGGAAGACGGTCGCGTGGGGGATGCCCTTCGCGCCGGGGCGAACCTCGATCTCGCCGTCGGTCGCCGGCAGCAGGCCGTTGACGACCTTGAGGAAGGTCGACTTGCCGCACCCCGACGGGCCGACGATCGAGACGAACTCACCCTCGGCGATCTCGAGGTCGATCTTCTCGATGGCGACGAGCCGGTCGCGCGTGGTCTGGTCGCGGTATTCCATGCGCACGCCGCGCGCGCTGAGCGCAATGCCCTCGGTCAACATCAGGTGGCCTCCTCGAGGCTCGGCCGCCAGCGGTCGAAGTAGCGCTCGACCCGGCGGAGCGCTTCCACGCCGACGATCCCGGTCGCGGTCAGCAGGATGATCGCGAAGAACATCCGGTCCGGCTGGATGTTGTTGCTCGCCTTGAAGATCATCACGCCCAGGCCCTGCGTCTGGGCGTAGAGCTCGCCGACGACGACGCCGATGAGCGCCCGGCCGAGGCCGAGCCGGAGGCCCGTGGCGATGAACGGCACGGTCGACGGCGCGACGACCGAGGTGAACAGCCGCCGCTGCGACGCTCCGAAGCTCCGGGCGACGTCGAGCAGGCGGCGATCGACGGTCCGGACGCCCTGGACGGTCGGGATGACGAGCGAGAAGAACGCGCCGAGGAAGACGACCGCGATCTTCGACTCGACGCCCAGCCCGAGCCAGAGCACGAGCAGCGGCAGGAGGGCGATCCGTGGCAGCGAGTTGAACAGGTTGAGCCACGGGTCGGCCATGTACGAGAGCCGTCGATACCAGCCGAAGGCGATCCCCAGCGGAACGCCGAGGGCGACCGCCAGCGCGTAGCCGGTGACGAACTCGAAGGCGCTCGCCTCGACGTCCGTCCAGAAGCGGGGCAGCTGGACCTCGTTGATCCCCGCCGCGAGGATGCTGCTCGGCTTGCTGAAGAAGAACGCGTCGACGAAGCCGACCCGGCTGCCGATCTCCCAGAAGAGGATGAAGCCGACGAGCCCGACCAGGCCGAGCGCGAGGCGCTCGTTGTAGTGGAACCAGCGCCCGATTGGCGTGCGCCGGCGACGGGCGTTCGGGTTGCGGATGGGACGCAGCGCGTCGGTGCCGGCGGTCATGCGGCGACGTCAGGGCGGCGACGCCTCGGGCACCCGATGGACCGGGTCACTCGTCGTCCGGCGTGTCCGGGTGTCGCTCGATCTGATGCAGGCCCATCGCCTTCACCGTGAAGGTGTCCTGGATCGCGAGGTAGCGGGCCGTGTCGTTATCGGAGTCGTTGAAGTGCTGGTGCCAGGCCCAGAGCGGGATGCCGATCAAGTCGCCCTCTTCCCAGTCGACCCGTTCCTCGGGCTCGCCGTCATAGTGCATCACCGTGTGGCCCTTGCCCTTGACGATGTAGAGGACCGCCTCGGTCGTGTGGCGATGCTTCACCGAGGCGTGGCTGGGCGGCAGCTCCGAGAGATGCGGCTGGAGCCGGATCGCGCCCGACAGCCGGTAGAAGCGGGCCTTCGTGCCGCGGTACTCGCGGGCGACGAGCTCGGTCGTCTTGAGGTCCTTGACGATCGTCGCCTCGGTCGGCGGGTTCTTCTTGTTCCAGGCCTCCCGCTGGGTCATCTCGGTGATGGCCGTGCCGCTCAGCGGCTGTTCGGGGGCGGGGGTGAGACGCTTCTCGGCGGTCACGGGGACAACTCCTCCAGGCGCGGGTCGAGCGGGGGGACGAAGGGCGGAACCTTGGATAGAGTCTCGGCCGACATTGTAGACAATGTCAACGACTTCGGTTACATTCCCGGTCGCCTGCAAGCGAGGGCCTGGGCCGCCCATCGCGCCAAGGAGGAGGAATGGAGAGTAGCGCGAGCCCTCGTCGGAGAGGGCTGCTCCTGTCGCTCGTCGCGAGCGCGGGCCTCGTCTTCGCCGCCTGTTCGGGCTCCACGGCCTCGCCGTCGTCTGCAGCGTCGGCCCCGCCGGCGTCGGCGGGCGGCTCGACCGCCGCGAGCGCCCCGGCGTCAGGCGGCACGGTGACCCTGCCGGCGCCGGAGAAGAAGACGCTCAAGATCGGACTGAGCACGGGCGGTGAGGCGAGCCAGTACGCGGAGTACCTCGCCCAGCAGCTCGACTTCTACAAGAAGTACGGCGGCTTCGACAGCGTCGAGGTGTCCGGCCTCCAGGGCGACGCGAAGGTCGTGCAGGCGCTCGTCGCCGGCGGCCTCGACATGGGCGTCCTCGGCGTCTCCTCGGCGATCAGCTCGCAGACCACCGACACGCCGCTCAAGGTCGTCTCGCTCAACGGCGTGACCCTGACCGACATGCTCGTCTGCGGGAAGGACGTCAAGGCCGCGGCCGACGTGAAGGGCAAGACGGTCGCCGTCAGCACGTTCGGCGGCACGTCGCACGGCTCGGTGATCATCCTCCTCAGCCAGCTCGGGCTGACGGCGAATGACGTGACGATCACCCAGGTCGGCAACCAGGACGCGCGGCTCGCCGCGGTCAAGGCCGGTTCGGTGGCCTGCGCCCCGATCGACCTCGCCCAGAAGGACGCCGTCACCCAGGCCGGCCTCAGCATCATCACCGACAACAAGTCGAGCGGGAAGCAGTGGGGCCGGAGCGGCCTCGCGGCGACGGCCGACTTCATCTCGAAGAACCCGAACACGGTCCTGGGCGTCGTCGCCTCGGCGCTCGCAGCCCAGAACTACATGTTCACGAACACCGACGACGCGGCGGCGAAGTTCGCCGAGTACAGCCAGCAGTCCGCGGACGACGCCAAGGGGATCATCGAGGACTTCACGACGTGGGGCGACCGCTCCATGGACTGGACCGACGATGCCTTCAACTACCCCAAGGAGGTCCTCGCCGCGGTCAACCCGCAGATGAAGGACGTCGACGTCACGACGGCGTACGACAAGACCTTCCTCCAGAAGCTCAACCAGATGGGCTTCTACGACGCGATCGGCGACCCCGAGAAGCCGACGCAGTAACCCAGCTCATCCTCCTCGACGCACCGCCCCCGGGTTCCCCCACCGGGGGCGGTGCCATTTCCCGGGCCAGCGCAGCAGGAGGTCGGTCGGATGTGTGGATCCACGGTCGGCACGGCGGCGGCTGATCTCGTCGAGGCCGGGCCGGCCGGAGGCGTCCGGAGCATCGTCGACCTCGCCGACCTGCTGCCGATCGCCCGCGGCGTCGTCAGCCAGGAGGAGGTCCGTCGGACCGCCGCCGGATTCATCGGCTACGGCGCGACGAAGCCCGGCGACCGTGTGCTCATCGGCGTCGACAGCCAGACCGATCCCGCGATCACCGCCGCGATCGCGACCGCGCTCCGCGAGCTCGGCGCCTCGGTCGACGTCGTCGTCGCCCAGGTCGAACCCGACCGCGAGTTCGGGCCGCTCGACGAGCTCGCCGTCGCCATGCGGCGCCAGCCGTGGACGGAGAACCCGCGGCGCTGGGAGGGCCTGCCCTGGGTCGAGGAGCTCGCGCGAAGCCGTGGCTACGACCTCCTCATCCACGGCAAGGGTGGCGCGATCCCGAAGGTCAGCCATCGCTACGAGGGCTTCCCGTGGGTCGTCCGGGACCACTTCGACGCGGCCTCGAACCTCTATCCGCGGCCGCTCCACCGGCGCATCAACGAGCGGACGTGGTCGCGGATCACGGATCACCCGGGTTCGCGGCTCCGGTTGACGGACCCCGAGGGCACGAACCTCTCGCTCACGATCCTCGACGCGCCGTTCCACGACACCGGGCGCCACGACTACGGGCTGAGCCCGAAGTGGGGCCACCTCATGGCCCATCCGCCGACGCCGATCGAACCGACCGACGATACGAGCGGCGTGATCGCGGGCACCCTCAGCCACTTCAACCGCCCCTTTCCCCGAATCGAGGTCGAGCTCGAGAACGCGCGCATGGTCGACGTCCGGGGCGGCGGCGAGTACGGCGCCGCCTGGCGCGAGCTCGAGAACGAGTCGAAGGAGACCCAATACCCGTGCTTCCCAGGCCCGGGTCTCTTCTGGATCTGGGAGATCGCGATCGGGACGAACCCGAAGATCGTCCGGCCGTCGAACATCGAGTGCCTCTCGTCCGGCGGCTTCGAGTGGGAACGCCGGCGGGCCGGGATCATCCACTGCGGCATCGGCACGCGCTGGCGATCCTCGGAGGAGGTCTGGGCCGGCGAGCGGCACCTCCTCTACGGCCACCTCCATGTCCACCTGATGGCGGCGACGATGGTCGTGGAAACGCCGGAGGGCGACGTCCCGGTCATCGAGAACGGCCGGCTGAGCGCCTACGACGATCCCGACGTGCGCGACCTCGCCGCTCAGTTCGGCGACCCCGACGAGCTCCTCCGCGACGACTGGGTGCCGCAGATCCCGGGGATCACCGTTCCCGGCTCGTACGAGGAGTACGCCACGGACCCGGCCCGCTGGGTCTACGGCGTTTTGTAGACAATCCGGCCCGAGTTGGCTACATTCTGGGAGGCATTGTCGCTCGCCGACTGTCCGATGAGAGGCCTCGACGGGCACGTCGCGATGGACGCCGTCAGCCACGCCCGAGCCCACGACGGAGAGTGATGACCACCGAACAGGTGCGGTTCTACAGCCACGGGGCCGCGCTCGCGGGGACCCTCATGCTGCCGGCTGCGGCGGCCGACGGATCGCCCGTCCCGGCAATCGCCCAAGGCCCCGGCTGGCTCGGCCTCCGCGACGCGAAGCTCTACCGGCCCTATCACGAGGCGCTCCTCGAGGCCGGGTTCGCGATCCTCGTCTTCGATTACCGGGGCTTCGGCGACTCAGAGGGCGACGCGACGTACCTCGATCCCGCGACGCAGGTGGAAGACTGGCGAGCGGCGGTCACCTACCTCACCACGCGACCCGAGGTCGATGCGAGCCGGATCGGCGCGTTCGGATCGGGCGGCACCGGCGGCGGCAACGCCGTGATGGCCGCGGGGCTCGACGAGCGGATCAAGGCGACCGTCAGCCAGGTCCCCGTCGCCGACGGGCGCGACTGGCTCCACCGGATGCGCCGCGAGCACGAGTGGCTCGAGTTCCTCGCCCGCCTCGAGGCCGACGCGAAGCGCCGCGTCCTGAATGGCAGCGGCGAATGCGTCGAGCCGCGCGACGGGATCATGGTCCCGACGCCAGAGCGCCGGACGACCCAGGTCAAGAGCGACGTCGACACCCGGGTCCCGGCCCAGGTCGAGCTCGCGAGCGCAGAGGCGATCTTCGCCTACCGCCCGATCGACGTCGTCGACCGGATCGCGCCCCGGGCGCTCATGCTCATCTGCGTCGAACGGGACGCGACGACGCCGGAGGATCACGCGGTCGCGCTCTACGAGCGGGCCGGTGCGCCGAAGCGGCTCGTCGTCCAGACGGGCACCACCCACTACGCCGCCTACGAGCAGTACCGCGACGTCGTCAACCCGCTCGTCGTCGAGTGGTTCCAGCGGTACCTCGTCGGCGGCGAGGTCCACGTCCACGAACGGGCGGCCGAGGTCGGGGAGGCCTCGATCGTCCACCTCTCGAGGCCCGCATGACCGAACAGCGCTACGACCTCGCCGTCCGGGGCGGCACCCTCGTCACCCCGGCCGGCCGGTTCGCGGCCGACGTCGCCGTCGCCAACGGCCGGATCGCGGCGCTCGTCGCGCCGGGCACGCCGCTCGAGGCCGACCGCGAGATCGACGCGTCGGGCCGACACGTGCTGCCGGGCGTGATCGACGTCCACTCGCACCACCGCGAGCCGGGCTTCACCCACAAGGAGGACATCGTCACCGCGACGAGCGCGTGCGCCGCCGGCGGCGTGACGACCTCCTTCGCGATGCCGAACGTCGACCCGCCGCCGAACACGGCCGAGCGGCTCGACGCGATCCTCGAGCTGTACGCGGCAAAGGCACTGGTCGACTGGAACGTGAACGCGGCCGGTACCGTCCCCGACGAGATCCCGGCGATGGCGACGCGCGGGATCGCCGCGTTCAAGGTGTTCATGGTCGTCGACACCGGCCGGTCGTACCCGCACATGCCCGGGATCGGCGTCCACGACCACGGCGATCTCATGAACATCTTCGAGGTCGTCGGGGGGACCGGGCTGCCGCTCATGGTCCATCCCCACGACCAGGCGCTCATGACCCACATCGAGCGCCAGTTCTGGGATCGCGGTGAGCACGACTTCCGGGCCTACGCGAAGGCCTACTCGGCCTACGACGGGATCATCTGGGACGTCGCCGCAGCGGTCCTCATTCGGATCCAGAAGGCAACCGGGACGCGGCTCCACCTGCTCCACACGCAGACCGAGGGCGTCGTCGAGCAGCTCCGCCGGGCGAAGTCGGCCGGCCAGGCGGTCACCGCGGAGCTCAACCCGTGGGCGGTCTTCCTCGGCAACGACTGGGCGAACATCGAGCGGCTCGGGTCCTACGCGCTCAGCTACTACGTTCCCGAGAAGAACACGGAGCCGCTCTGGCAGGCTCTCCGCGACGGGACGATCGACCTCGTCTCGACCGACCACGCTCCGCACACGCGCGAGGAGAAGGAGCCCGGCTGGACCGACGGCTGGAAGGCCCACACGGGCACCCCGTCGACCCAGTTCTACGTCCCGCTTCTGCTCGACGCCGCAAGCTCCGGGCGGATCACGCTCGAGCGCGTGGTCGAGCTGACCTCGGCCGCGCCGGCCCGGGCGTTCGGGCTCGGCACGAAGGGCCGCCTCGAGGTCGGTGCCGACGCCGACCTCGCGATCGTCGACCTCGAACGGCGCTGGACGATCCGCGACGCGGACGTCGTGGGCAAGATCGACTGGACGCCCTACGCCGACCGCGAGCTCCGGGGCGCGATCGACCGGACGATCGTCCGCGGGCGCGTCGTCTACGAGGACGGCCGGGTCGTCGGCGAGCCCGGCTGGGGCCGCCAGGCACGACCGGTCGCGGTCGATGCGGCCGCCCCGGAGCCCGTCACTGCCGGCAGCCACTGATCACGAACACGGACAGGGAGACACGGATGGCGACTCGTTTCGGACTGCTCGTCCCGCACTTCGGCGTGGAGGCCGACCAGGACCTGCTGATCGAGGGCGCGCAGCTGGCCGAGCGGAGCGGGTTCGATTCGCTCTGGGTCCGGGACCACCTCGTCTTCCATCCCCACGGCATGGAAGGCACCGACCGGACGTTCATCGAGCCGTTCGTGACCCTCGCCTACCTCGCCGGGGTGACCGAGCGGATCGGCCTCGGCGCGGCGACGATCATCCCCTTCCGCCATCCGATCCTCATGGCCTACTCGGTCGCCTCGCTCTCGTGGATGACGCGGCGGCGGTTCGACCTCGGGATCGGGGCCGGCAACTTTCAGCACGAGTTCGAGGTGATCGGCCAGGGCGACCTGCGACGGCCCGACCTCATGAAGGAGCAGACGCTCATCGCTCGCCGCCTCTGGAGCGGCGAGAGCGTCGAGTGGCACAGCGAGACGTACGACTTCACCGACGTCGACCTCAAGCCCCAGCCGCTCTACCCGGTGCCGGTCTGGTGGGGCGGGGCGACGCCGGCCTCGGCCCGCCTCGCGGTCGACTTCTGCGAGGGCTGGTTGCCCGGCCGGATCACGTTCCCGACCTACGAGAAGCGGGTCGCCGACATCCGGCGGATGACCGAGGAGCAGGCCAAGCCGATGATCATGACGGGCGCGGTCCCGGTCACGAGCATCGACGACTCGTACGACGCGGCCACGGCCCGGATGAACGTGCCCGGGCTCATCAAGAACGCGAACGCCCAGAAGTTCTGGCTCAAGCCCGAAGGCGGTGAGTTCACGAAGATCGAGGAGCTCGACGGCTCGATCCTCGCCGGCTCGCCCGAGGACATCGTCGCCGGCGTTCGCCGCTACCAGGAGATCGGCTGCGACCTCCTGATCTTCGACTTCCGGATGCGCTTCCCGGACTGGCTCGATCAAATCGGGATCCTCGCCCGCGAGGTCCTGCCGAAGGTCCTCGAGCAGCCGGTCACGACCGGCTGACGCGCGGCCCGCGGTTCGGGCTTCGGAGGTTCGGTGGCCGCCCCGACCGTCGGCGAGGTCCTCGGCCGGGGCCGGGTGCGCGGCGGGCTGCGTCTGCTCGGGCCGGGCTTCGTGGCCGCGATCGCCTACGTCGACCCCGGCAACGTCGCGACGAACGTGTCGGCCGGAGCGCGCCACGGCTACCTGCTCCTCTGGGTGGTCGTCGTCGCGAACCTGATGGCGGTCGTCGTCCAGCACCTCTCGGCCAAGCTGGGCCTCGTGACCGGGCGGAGCCTGCCGGAGCTCTGCCGCGACCGGTATCCCGCGCGTGTCAACCGGGTCCTCTGGATCCAGGCCGAGCTCGTCGCGATCGCGACCGACCTCGCCGAGTTCGTCGGCGCCGCGCTCGCGATCCACCTCCTGACCGGTGCGCCGCTCCTCGTCGGGGCGGCCATCACCGGAGCGGCCTCGTTCGCGCTGCTGACGCTGCGGGATCGGGGCTATCGCCGCTTCGAGCGGGCGGTCGCTGCCGCGCTGGCGGTCATCCTCGTCGGGTTCGGCGTGGCGCTCGTCGCGGTCGACGTCGTCCCGGCCGATCTCGTGGGCGGCCTCGTGCCGCGACTCGCCGGCGGCGACGCGCTCCTGCTGGCGGTCGGGATCGTCGGCGCGACCGTCATGCCCCACGTCGTCTACCTCCACTCGGCCCTGATGACCGACCGATTCCGGCCGGGCGACCCCGACGAGCTGCGGGCGCTCCTCCGCTTCGCCCGGCTCGACGTCGGGCTGGCGATGCTGACGGCCGGCGCGGTCAACGCGGCCATGCTCGTGTTCGCTGCTGCGGCGTTCGCGGGCGTCGGGACGCCGATCGCGGACCTCGACGACGCCTACCGGGTGACGGGCCTCGTGCTCGGCTCGGCGGCCGCGGTGGGCTTTGCGCTCGCCCTCCTCGCGTCGGGGTTGTCGAGCTCGAGCGTCGGGACGCTCGCCGGGCAGGTCGTCATGGCCGGCTTCATCGGCCGGCGGATCCCGCTCGTCGTCCGCCGGACCGTGACGATGGCTCCGGCGCTCGCGTGTCTCGCCGTCGGGCTCGGGCCGACCGACCTGCTCATCGTCTCGCAGGTCGTCCTCTCGTTCGGCATCCCGTTCGTGCTCGTCCCGCTCGTCGAGCTGACGGCGTCGAGGCGGCTCATGGGCGAGTTCGCGAACCCGCGGCCGCTGACCGCGCTCGCGTCGGTCATCGCGATCGTCGTCGTCGCGATGAACGTCCTGCTGCTCGCGACGACGGTCGGGGTCACCTGACCCGCGCCCCGTCCGCAGGGCATCCTTGTCTTCAAACAAGGGCAGAATGGATACAATGCCCGGATCAGACCGCCGTGACCGATCGGAGCTGACGATGTCGATCGCCGAGCAGCCGCGTCCTACCCGCCAGGCCGTCCGCGATTGGGGCTCGTTCGTCGGCGGCCGGTTCGAGGAGCCGTCGGGGGACCTCATCGAGGTTCGCGACCCGGCGACGTGGGAGGTCATCGGCCGGATCGCCGACGCGGGTTCCGCCGGGGTCGATCGCGCGGTCGCCGCCGCCGGGGCCGCCTTCCCGGCCTGGCGCAGGACGCCGGCCCGCGAGCGCGCCGCGATCGTCGAGAAAATGGCCGCCCGGCTCGCCGAGCATGTCGAGGAGATCGCGGCGCTCGACGCGCTCGACACCGGCAATCCCCTCGTCGCGATGCGCAACGACATCACGAAGGGCCTTCACCAGATGCGGGAGGCAGCCGGCCTCGCCCTCGAGATCAAGGGCGAGACCTTCCCGCTGCCGGGGCTCCACTACACGGTTCGAGAGCCGTGGGGCGTCGTCGCCCGGCTCGTGACGTTCAACCACCCGGCGATGTTCACGGTGAACCGGATCGCGACCGCGCTCGTGGCCGGGAACTGCGTCATCATCAAGCCGTCGGAGCTGGCGCCGCTGAGCCCGCTCCGGATCGCCGAGCTGACGGCCGGCATCGCGCCCGACGGCGTCATCAACGTCGTCGTCGGCGGCCCTGCGACCGGGTCGGCGATCGCGGCCCATCCGGGGATCCCGAGGATCACGTTCACCGGCAGCACCCCGACCGCGCTCAGGATCCAGGCCGCGGCCGCGGCGAGCGGCCGGATGAAGTCGTTCACGTTCGAGCTCGGCGGCAAGAACCCGATCGTGGTCTTCCCCGACGTCGACCGCGACGAGGTCGCGAGGGCGATCGTGCGGGGCATGAACTACACCCGCGTCCAGGGCCAGAGCTGCGGCGCGACGAGCCGGCTCGTCATTCACGCCTCGATCGCCGACGACGTCCTCGAGCGCGCGGCCGATCTCGCCCGGGCGATCCGTGTCGGCCTGCCGACGGACCCCGCCACCGAGATGGGCGCGATGATCACGCTCGCGGCGCGCGACCGGTCGGTGGCGATGGTCGACCGAGCGGCCGGCGAGGGCTCGCGGGTGGTGACCGGCGGCCATGCGATCACCGCCGACGGACTCGAGCGCGGCGCCTTCGTCGAGCCGACGATCGTGGCCGACGTCACCCGGGGCAGCGAGCTCGCCGACGTCGAGGTGTTCGGGCCGGTCCTCGCCTCGCTCACGTTCGAGTCGGAGGACGAGGCGGTCGCGCTCGCGAACGACGGGCCGTACGGGCTGACGGCGGCCGTCTGGACGAACGACATCGACCGCGCCTTCCGGGTGGCGAACGCGATCGAGACCGGCTACGTCTGGATCAACGACGTCGAGACCCGCTTCCCGGCCGTGCCGTTCGGCGGCTGGGGCGACTCCGGCGTCGGCCTCGAGCACGGCCTCGAGGAGGTCCTCTCGATGACCCGCGTCAAGGCGGTCAACGCGCGTCTGCGCTAGGTCGCGACGTTCGCGGCGGGCTCCCGCGCTGGCCGAGCTCGCCCTCAGGCCGGCGACGTCCTCACGTCGACCAGGACCGGCTCGCCCGCCCTCACTCGAGCCACGGCCCGGCCGAGGGCCACGCGCAGGTCCTCGAAGTCCTCGATCGGGCCCTCGGCGGCGATCCCGAACGACCGCGCCAGCGTCGCGTGGTCGACGGCCGGGTCGTCGATCGCGATCCCGACCCCGACCCGTTCCGCCGGCCGCCCGCGGTTCGTCGCCATCGCCCGCTGGTGCCGCTCGTCCTGGAAGTAGGCCCGGTTCGAGTCGACGAGAAAGAGCAGCGGGATGTGGTGGTGGGCCGCGGTCCAGAGGGCCTGCGGGGTGTAGAGGAAGTCGCCGTCGCCCTGGAGGTCGACCACGACCCGGCCCGAGCCACGCAGCGCGAGGGCGGCCCCGAGCGACGCGCCCGCGCCGTACCCGAGGCCTCCGGCGAACGAGCGGCCGAGGAACTGGTCGGGGCGCTGGAACCGGAGGGTCCGCCTCGCCCAGGTGCCGAGCACGCCGTTCGCGACCGTGTAGTCGGCGCCGCTGAGTGCCTCGGCCAGCGCCCGGCCGACGTGTCCGCGGTGGATCCCGCGACGGTCCCGGGTCTCGGCGGGCGGCTCCGGCGCGGGGATCGCGGCCGCTGTCACGAGCTCCGGTGCCAGCTCGCGTCGCTCCGACCCCCATGCACCGAGCAGCGCCGCGAGCGCGAGCTCCGGGTCGGCGGTCAGCTCCACCCGCGGTGGCCCGGCCGACTCCGTGACCATCCAGGCTGCGTCCGCTGCGCCCGCCAGGCCGACGCTCGCGGCCTTCGCGCCGCGCCAGCCGGTCTCGGTCCGGCGCGTATGAAGATCGACCGCGCCGAGCGCCCACGTCGGGTCCCGGACCTCGACGAGCAGGAGGAAGTCGGCTGCCGCGACCGCGGTCGCCGAGCCCTCGGTCACGTCGTGCGGATGCCCGACCGGAAACGACACGCCCCCGCCGAGCTCGTGGAGGCCGGCCCCGCTCCGCTCGGCAAGATCGACGAGAAGCCCGGACGCCGCCGCGGACAGGGGGCGGTCGGTCACGAAGACGGGACACCGGGCGGCCCGGAGATCGGCCGCGATCGCGTCGACGACGGCTGGGTCCGGCGCGATCCGGCTCGGCGCGGCGGGCGGCCGCTCGAGCGCGGCCGCGAACGCTCCCGGATCGATCGCTGCTTCCTGGACGTCGACGTCGAGCGCGATGAGGGCGGGCCCGACCGGCGCCCGGTGCACCGCCGTCCAGGCCCGATCGAGGCTCTGGAGGAGCGCTTCGGGGCTCGTCGGCTGGTCGTTCCAGATCGTGAAGTCGCGGACGAGGGCGCCCTGGTCCGTCACCGTGTGGATCCAGTCGATCCAGGGTCGTCGACGGGCGGCATCGAGCGGTCCCGTCCCGACGAACGTGACGAGGCCCGCGCGGTCGGCCCAGGCGTTGAAGATCGCCATGCTCGCGTGAAGGAGCCCGACCGTGTCGTGAACCCCGACCGCCATCGTCCCGCCGCCGGCCTTCGCGTAGCCGTGGGCCATCGCGACGGCGATCTCCTCGTGGAGCGCCAGGATCAGCTCCGGCGCGCGGCCGGGCGGGTTGACGAGCGAGTCGTGGAGGCCGCGGATCGAGGCGCCCGGGTTGAGCGCGATGTGGCGGACGCCGAGCGCGGCGAGACGGTCGACGAGCAGGTCGGAGCCGTACCAGCTGTCCACGAATACCTCGAGATTGGCTACAAATCGTGGCCCGTAGACTACAATCCACGACGCCCGTCCGACGGGCCGGCGCCCCTCGTGGCGGCCGGGAGGAGACCCCACGGCAGGTGTGCCCATGGCGACCGAGATCCGCGCCGGCCGGATCGACGACTTCACCGATGGACGGAGGGTGATGATCGACGTCGCCGGCCGCGAGGTCTTCGTCTTCGAGCACGGCGGGCGGTTCTTCGCCTTCGAGAACCGCTGTCTCCACATGGGCGGCCCGGTCGGCGAGGGCGTCGTCATCGGCAAGGTGGAGGCCGTCCTCGACGAGGGCAAGCGGCTGGTCCGGGAGCGGTTCTCGACCGACGAGATCCACATCGTCTGTCCGTGGCACGGTTGGGAGTACGACATCGAGACGGGCGTGTGCGCCGCCGACCGGCGGATCCGGCTCCGGCGCTACGAGGCCGTCCAGCGCGGGGAGGACGTCTATGTCATCGCCTGACCAGGGCACGACGACCGGGCTCGATGCCCTCTCGCGCGAGGCGCTCGCCGAGGCCGAGCGCGCGCTCGGGGGCGGCTCGATCGCCGACGTCTCCGACGAGGCAGTCCAGCGCCTCCTGCTCGCAGCCGTCCGGCTCTTCTCGGCGAAGCGCGACGCCGGCGATCGGCTCGAGGCCTTCCCTCCGAACAGCGTGACCGCGACGGACGTCGCCGTGACCTGCGTCGCGATGACCGAGGCCGTCAACCTCGAGCTGTTCGAGCTCGCCCTCTGGCACGGCTGGAGCAACATCTGATGGCAGCCGTGCAGAACCCCGTCGAACCGCGGATCTTCAACACCGGCGAACGGGCGGGGTACGACACGAAGTTCCACCTCGAGAATGCGATTCGGCAGGCGGAGGAGCGCGGCCTCCGCGACATCCTCATCGTCGACGCCGACGCCCACCATCTCAACGAGATGACGCACTTTCGCGACATCGCGAAGTACATCGACGACGAGGTTCTTCGCAACGAGGTCTTCATGGGCGAGCACGGCGCGCTCATGTATCCGGGCTTCCGCGGCCCGCAGCGCCAGAGCGTCGCCGGGCGGTTGATCCGCTACCGCAACGAGCACCTCGAGAAGTTCGAGAACAAGGCGGTCCATCCGGAGGTCGAGTTCACCCTCAAGGAGATGAACGCGATCGGGATCGACTACCAGGTCGTCTTTCCGACCGCGCTCCTCGCGCTCGGAATGCATCCCGACCCGTTCATCGAGACACAGCTCGCGTGGGCCTACTGTCGCTGGCTGACGGAGGAGATCCTGCCGGGCTCACCGCACATCAAGACGATGATCTACCTGCCGATGAACCAGCCCGACGAGTGCATCCGGTTCGTAAAGCAATTCGGCGACAACCCGGGCGTCGTCGGGTTCATGGTGACGTCGGCGCGCTACAAGCCGGTCCACGCGAACGAGTACATGCCGGTCTACGCGGCGATCGAGGAGCGGGGCCTGCCGATCTCCTTCCACGCGATCTACCACCAGCAGGAGCGCATGTTCGAGGGGATGAACAAGTTCCTCTCGGTCCATGCCCTCGGCTTCATCTTCTACAACCTCGTCCACATCACGAACATGGTGATCAACGGGATTCCGGAGCGATTCCCGAACCTCAAGCTGTTGTGGATCGAAAGCGGCCTCGCCTGGATCCCGTTCCTCATGCAGCGGCTCGACAACGAATACATGATGCGATCCTCCGAGGCGCCCCTCCTGCGCAAGCTGCCGAGCGAATACATGCGCGAGATGTACTACACGACGCAGCCGATCGAAAACCTCGACCAGGAAGCGCTCGAGCTGACGATGAAGATGATCAACGCCGAGACGCAGCTCCTTTTCTCGTCGGACTACCCGCACTGGGACTTCAACCTGCCGAGCACGATCTACGACCTGCCGTTCCTCACCGAGGAAGCGAAGCGGCGGATCCTCGGCCAGAACGCCTGGGAGCTCTTCCGGCTCGATCGGTAGGGAGCCGGGCGGCGGTCAGTCGGACGCTCCGGGCTCGCGGGCAGGGCGGGCCCGCCCGGTGCCTCACGCGCCGAAGTCCACGGTTCTCCGAACTCCACGGAATTCCGATGGTGTTGGACAGGATCGGCCGAGACGGGCGGCTCCCGGAGCCCCGGCAGCCCGGCCGCGCCGCGAGTTAGCCGTCGACGGCTGACGCCAGCCGCAACTCGGATCCGCTGGGCCGATCCCGCCATCCCTCGAGTGGGCCGGAGCGCCCCACGAGCGCGATCCTGTCCCATGGCACTGGAAAGGCGGGGCGATTGCGCTCAGCGCTCGCTGCCGCGACGCCTCCCGAGCCACTCGCGGAACGTGACGCGACCCAGCACCCGCTCGCCCGACGGCGTGTTCTCGGCCGCCCGGTAACCCTCGAGCGTCGGAAGCGCCCAGTCCGCGACGGCGGGTTCCGGCACCAGCGCTTCGGCCACCGACTCGAGCGTCAGCGGCAGGAGGCGCGCGGTCGCGCCGCTGACGGCCAGCCAGGTGGCGGCGATCTCGCCGAGGGTCAGGATCTCCGGGCCGGCCACTTCCGGGGCCATGCCGCGCGGTGGCCCGAGCGCGACGTCGACGAGGACCTCGGCCGCCTCGTGCTCGTCGACCGGCTGGAACCGGAGGTCGGCGACGATCGGCTGGGGCAGCGGCAGTCCCGCGGGCGCGGCCACCAGCCGCTCCACGAACGAGTGGAACTGGGCAATCCGGACGATCGACCACGGCACGGCCGACGCCCGCACGAGCGCCTCGATGCCCTGCTTCGATGCGTAGAAGGGCAGCGGGATCCGGTCGGCCCCGACGATCGAGACGACGACGACGTGCCGAACCCGGGCGCCGAGGGCGGCGTCGAGCAACCGGGACGTCGCCCGAACGTCGGCCTCGCCGGAACCCTTGCCGCTCGCGAGGTGGATGACGGCGTCGGTGTCGGCGACGAGCGGCGCGAGCGGGCCGGTCGTGAGATCCACGGTCCGCCATTCGTGGCGCTCGGGTGCTTCCGACGGCCGAGCGCGACGACTCGCGATCCGAACCTCGGCGTCGTCCCGACCGTCGAGGACCGCGACGACCTCGCGACCCAGCGTCCCGGTCGCTCCCGTCACGAGCACTCGCCGATCGGACATGTCCGCCTCCTCGCCCGAACCTACTCCTTGCCTCGCCGGCACGCAGGCACCCGCGAGCGACAGCGCAGGCGCCAGCCAGCGGAGGCGCAGGGACCCGCGAGCGGACTCGCAAGTACGCGATGCCGTGCCCGCTCTGCATCCAAGGCAGGGCCACTTGGATACAATCAGCGAGGAGTGGATACGCGGCCGCGACGCCTCACGGCCGGGCCGACGAGGAGCCGGACGACGGGAGGAGCGCCTTGAAGACCACGACGTCGACCCAGGTGACCCACTACGAGATCCAGAAGAAGCGGCGCGAGTCGCTCCTGGAGGAGTGGAAGGGCTACCACAAGACCGTCATCCACCGGTCCGACGTCCAGATGGTCGACGTCCCCTCGCGCCGCACCCGTCGGGGGGTCTACGCCGGCTGGGACGGCGACCGGCCGACGAAGAACCTCGACGCGACGGTCCACGAGATCCCGGCCGGGACCACGACGACGATCCACCGCCACTCCTGGGACGCGATCATGTTCGTCGAGTCGGGGACGGGCTGGACCGAGGTCGATGGCCAGCGCCTCGACTGGAAGCCGTGGGACACCATCTACCTGCCGGGCTGGGCCTGGCACCGCCACGGCAACGACGCCGATCACCCCGCGGTCTACCAGACCTGGAGCGTCGAGCCGATGCTCGAGCAGTTCGGGGTCGCGATCCTCGAGGAGGGCGGCGACACACCCGTCGCCGACCTGCCGCCGCGCCCGAAGCAGGTCGAGCCGCACGAGGGCGAGGACCCGTACGCCCGCCGCACCCAGCGGCTCGCGCGCCAGTGGGAGGGCTCCGAGAGCGCCCGCCTCATCACCCGCTTCGAGGACGTCCGCGGCCTCGTCACGAAACGCGGCGCACGGAGCCTCTTCCTCGTCGACAAGTCGATCGGGTACCACACCGCCGGGCTGAGCGCGGTCATGCACGAGCTGGCGCCGGGGCTCTACCAGAGCCGCCACCGCCACGGCGGCGAGGCCTGGCTCTACGTCGTCTCGGGCCGTGGCCACAGCGAGATCGACGGCGTCGCCCACCCGTGGGAGGCCGGTGATCTCATCGTCGTCGACCACTGGGCCTGGCACCAGCACTTCAACGACGACACGGAGCGGACCGCGCGACTCATCCGCGTCCACAACTTCGACGCGCTCTACGACATGATGCGGATCCTCATGGATCCCCTCAACCTCTTCGAGGAGCTGCCGAAGCTCGACGCCCCCGACCTGAGCGGGATCGTCTGGCCGGATCACCTCGAAGGCCGACCGGAGGCGTAGCGTGCCGTCGCTCCAGGTTCCGCCCGGCGTCGAGGGACTGATCGGGCTCACGGAGCTGCCCGATCCGGAGTGGCAGGAGCGCTGGGACCGGATCGTCCTCGATCCCGGCGTCAAGGACCGGCTCCTCAACTTCATGCTGTTCTCGCTGACCCATCGCGCGAGCCTCAGCCCGATCGGCCTGCCGCTCCACGGGCTGCTCGTGCTCGCGGGCCCTCCCGGGACCGGCAAGACGACGCTCGCCGGCGGCCTCGCCGACCAGACGGCCCGGGTCCTCGAGGGCGGCTCGCTCCTCTTCGTCGACATCGACCCGCACGCCTTCCCGAGCCAGCTCCTCGGGGAGAGCCAGCGGAGCACCGCCCGGCTGTTCGAGCGGACGCTGCCCGACCTCGCCCGCCGCGGCCGCCCGACGGTCGTGCTCCTCGACGAGGTCGAGTCGCTCGCGGTGAGCCGCACGGGGGCGTCGCTCGAGACGAACCCCGTCGACGTCCATCGCTCGACCGACGCGGTCCTGGCCGGGATCGACCACGTGGCGAGGGCCTGTCCGAACGTGACGTTCGTCGCGACGACGAACCACCGCGCCGGCGTGGATGCCGCGTTCCTCTCTCGGGCCGACGTCATCGAGGAGGTCGGCTATCCGAGCGCGGATGCGATCGCCGCGATCCTCGTCGACACGCTCCGCGAAGTCGTGCCCGAGGGAAGGATCGGGGAGCCGGACGTTCGGGCGGTCGCCGAGGTCTGCGCGGCGGAGCAGGTCGACGCTCGCCAGGTCCGCAAGCTCGTCCTCCGGGCGGTCACCTCGCGTCGGGAGCTCGCGCTCGAGCCCGGTCGCCTGTCCGCCGACGACCTCCGCGAGGCCGTCCGATCCGCACGGGTGGCCGGCGAGCTCGGATGACCGTCGTTCGTTCGATCGTCGCCCGGCTGCCGCTTCCCGGTCGGTCGGGCGGGGACCCGGAGCTCCGGATCCCGGACGAGTCGAAGCTGCTCGGTGTCGCCCTCTTCTTCGCGATCGCGGCGACGAACATCCTCACGCCGCTCCTGCCGAACATCAAGGACGACTTCGCGATCAGCATCGCGACCGCCGGCCTCGTCGTCTCGACCTATGGCTTCGCGAGGCTCCTGACGGACCTGCCCTCGGGCGTCGCCCTCGAGCGGGTCGGCGAGCAGCGCGTCGCCTTCGGTGCCGTCGGCCTCCTCTTCGTCGGCTCGGTCATCGGCTCGATGTCGCCGACGGTCGAGGTGCTCATCGCGGCCCGGATCCTGTGCGGGCTCGGCAGCGGGCTCATGACGGCGGTCATCCTGACCGCGCTCTCGTGGACCGCCGGAGCCCGGAACCGAGGCGCGGTCATGAGCCTGTTCCAGCTCGCGAACAACTCCGGCATCGCGATCTATCCGCTCCTCGGCGGCGCGATCGGGTCGCTCGTGAACTGGCGCCTGACGTTCGTCGTCTGCGCGGTCGGCGCGGTCGTCGCCGGGTTCATCCTCGTCCCGCTCCTCGGCCGGATCGAGGCCGGCCGGAAGCGCGACGTGGTCGCGGGCAAGGTCGACACGCTCGAGTTCGACCTGACGCCGCGACGCCGGCGGCTCGCCCTCGGCTCGATCTACTCGGGCGTCGTCGCGAACATGATCCAGCGCCACGGCGTCCGTAACACGGTGCTGCCGCTGTTCGCTGCTGCCGTGCTGTCGCTCGGCGAGCTCGAGATCGCGAGCGCGATCACGCTCATGTCGGTCGTCGCGATCATCGTCGTCACCCCGGGCGCCCGGCTCGGCGACCGCATCGGGCGGCGGAAGATCGTCGTCGTCGGCCTCCTCATCGTGGCCGCCGGCGACCTCGTCTTCACCCAGGCGAACAACTACTGGGTCTTCCTCCTCGCGGCCGCGGTCGTCGGCTCGGGCGACTTCTTCTCGAGCTCGCAGACGGCGCTCCTGTCGGAGCTCGTCGAGCCGCGGCTGCGGGCCCGGGTCCTGACCGGCTACCGCTTCTTCGTCGACATCGGCGCGCTCGTCGGGCCGCTCGTCCTGGCGGCGATCTTCGACGCGTACGGTCCGTACGCCGCGATCGTCGCGGCCGTCGGCGTGCTCGTGCTCGCGTCGGTCATCAACCAGGTCGGCGTCCCCGGCGCAGCCGGGCTCAGCCACCACGATCGGATCGCGACCGTGCCGGCGCCGACGCCGGCCGGCGTGCGGGAGGGAGGTCGAACACCCGGATGACGATGCAGCAGAGCCCGACCGTCGACGACGTCCTCGCCCGGATCGACCCACAGGAGGTCGTCGACCTCGCCCTCGCCCTCGGCAACATCGACAGCCCGACCGGGACCGAGGGCGCAGCCGGCGAATTCGTCTTCGACTGGCTCGCCCTGGCGGGGTTCGCGCCGAAGCGCTACGCCCTCGTCGAGGACCGGATCAACGTCGCGGCGCTGCTCCCCGGGAGCGGCGGCGGCTATGGCCTCATCTTCAACGCCCACCTCGACACGACGTTGCGCCCGGACGCGGTCTGGTCGGCGAAGGACCCGAACGACCCGCTCTACCACTCCGCCTGGGTGGAGGGGGACGAGATCTTCGGCGACGGCGTCGTCAACGACAAGGGCCCGATGGCCGCCTTCCTCGTCGCGGCGAAGGCGATCCGGGACGCCGGGGTTTCGCTCAAGGGCGACCTGTGGGTGAGCGCGGTCGCGGGCGAGATCAGCCGCGAGCCGGTCGACGAGTGGCAAGGCCCCGGCTACCTCTCGAAGGATCTCGGGGTCCGGTTCATGGCGACCCACGGCGTCGTCGCCGACTTCGCCCTCGTCGCCGAGGGGACCGGCTTCGGGATCGTGGGCGTCGAGCCCGGGAAGGCCCACTTCAAGGTCACGATCGAGACCGACACGCCCCGCTACTACTCGCCGTACCTGCCCCGACCGACCGGTCTCGCCGACAGCCCGAACGCGATCGTCCGGGCGACCGCGGCGATCACCGCCTTCGAGCGCTGGGCGACCGAGTACGAGCGGCGCCACCGCTACGAGGGCCCGAACGGCACGATCGTGCCGAAGGCGAACGTCAACGCGATCCGCTCGGGCTATCCCTTCAACCTCACGAGCGCCCCACAGGTGGCCGCGTTCTACGTCGACAGCCGCATCCTCCCGGGCGCGAACCCGATGGACGTCCGCGACGAGCTGCGGGGCGTCCTCCGCGACGCGGGCGTGGCGGGGACCGTCGAGCTGTTCCTCTACCGGCCCGGCTTCGAGGCGCTCGGCGCCGAGCGGCTCATCGAGACGGTCCGCCGCTGCCACGCCCAGACGTTCCCGACGCCGCCCCAGATCGTGGCCGAGGCGACGACGAGCATGTGGCGCGACACGAACGCCTTCAACGAGCTCGGGATCCCGGCGATCTCGTACGCGCCGCGGTCCGCGAGCCACGCGGCGCGGAAGGCGTTCAAGATCAAGGACCTGACCGACGCCGCGCTCGTCTACGCCCGGATCGCGCTCGACCTCTGCAACCAGGACCGCGACCCGTTCACGCCGCTCGGGGCGCACCCGAACCGGGCGATCGCGGAGTCGGTTGGGGTGCGCCTCCGGCAGGGGTAGCCGCGACCGGCGCGTCTCGGCGCGTCTCGGCGCGTCTCGGCGCCGGCCGAGCTTCGCGTTTACCAGCCCGGGTAGTGCTACGCGGACCAGAACACGTGGGGGACTCGTTCGTGGGCCGTTACCACCAGCCCGATTGGCAGGACGGCAGGTTCGCGCGGGTCGGCGCTGCGTAACACTCGCCCGGCTGGTAAGCGAGAGAACGCGGGGCGCACGCCGAGCTCCCTTTCCTGCCAAAACGCAGCCTGGTGACGACAGCGCAGGTCCGCGATCGGTCGCCCGGGCACCGGTGCCCGTCGGCGTGCTCGAGCTCGCTCGGGTACTTCGCCCGGCGCTGCCGCAGCACCGCCTCGGGCCTGCTCAAACGCCACCGAGCGCACTTCTGGCAGGTTGCGGAGCTGACCCGCCACCGCGCGCTGCCGGCGCTCAGCTCGGCCGGACCAGGCCCCCCTGGGCGCGGAGGAGCCGCCGCAGGAGCGCGGCGACGCGGCGGTAGTGGCTCGCCAGCTCGGCGCAGGCGCGGTCGGCGTCCGCCTCGCGGATCGCGGCCCAGAACGCCTCGTGATGCGACGGCGTGTGCGTCGCCAGCTTCCAGCGGAGCGGCCGGGCGACCTCGCGCCGGAGCCGGGTGATGACGTCGATGAGGCGCGGTCGCGCGGTGACCGCGTAGAGCCGGGCGTAGAACTCGTCGCGCCGGGCGAGCTGCTCGTCCGGGTCGGGCGCATTCGCCATTGCCCGGTAGCGAACCTCGAGCTCCTCGAGGTCGGCGTCGGTGAGCAGCGGGATCGCGAGCCGAACGGCGTGTGACTCGAGCAGGATCCGGAGCTCGTAGATCTCCTCGATGTCGGCGCCCTCGAGCGACGTGACCGTGTAGCCGCGGTGCGGCTCCGACTCGGCGAGGCCCTCGTACTCGAGCGCCCGGAGCGCGGCCCGGATCGGAATCCGGCTCGTCTGGAAGACGCCTGCGAGGTCCTCCTGGCGGAGGCGGGCGCCGGGTGGCAGCACGCCGTCGAGAATCGCCTCGCGAAGGGCGGCGACGATCGCGTCGTCCGGCTGCGCATAGGCCTCGCGGGCTCGGGCGACGAGCGAGGCGAGGCCGTCGCCGTCGTATTCGGAGTGATCCCGCGGAGTCCTGGCCATCCCGTCCCGTCGATCCTCGCCCGATCCGGCGGTGGGATCGTGCCGCGGAGGCGGCGTCCGGCGCCAGATCGCATCCAGAAGTGGCAAAATTGTATCCATTCGTGGCGAGCCCGAACATGGGTTCGCAGTGGGAAGGAGGCCCGGGTGAAGTTCGGCTGGCTGGCCAGTCATGAATCGTTCCAGCCGGAGGCGCTCGTCGAGCAGGCCCTCGAGGCCGAGCGAGCCGGGTTCGATGCCGTCTTCGCCTCCGACCACTTCCATCCCTGGGTCGACGACGCCGGCTCTGCCTCGGGCTTCGTCTGGGCCTGGCTCGGCGACGTGGCCGCCCGAACCGAACGGGTCGAGCTGGCCACGCTCGTGACGGCGCCGCTCTTCCACTACCACCCGGCCCTCGTCGCCCAGGCGGCGGCCACGATCGACCGGCTGTCGGGCGGTCGGTTCCGGCTCGGCGTCGGCACCGGCGAGGCGATCAACGAGACGCCGATGGGCTTCCCGTTCCCCGGCTACAAGGAGCGGGCCGCCCGGCTGTCCGAGGCGATCGAGATCATCCATCGCCTGCTCGCCGGCGAGAAGCTCACCTACGACGGGACCTACTACCACGTCGATCGGGCGCGGCTCTACTCGCCGCCGCTCCACGGCGTGCCTGTCTGGATGGCGGCCGGCGGCCCCCAGTCGGCGACGCTCGCCGGCAGGCAGGCGGACGGCCTCATCGTCAGCGTCAAGGACCCGGCCGAGGCGATCGAGAAGTCGATCGAGCCGTTCCGGGCCGCGGGCGGCGAGGGCAAGACGGTCGTCGCGACGCGCTGGTGCGTCTACGCCCACGATCGCGAGGAGGGCTGGGAGGCGCTCCGCGCGATGCGCGGTCTGCGCGCGCCGGGCCGGCTCGAGGCGGTCGACCCGATGGACCTCCGGATCCGGGCCGACGAGATGCCGCGCGAGGAGATCATGGGCAAGTACGCCTACGCCGACGACGCCGAGGCGCTCTTCGAGGTCTACCGGCCGCTCGTCGAATCGGTCGGGGCCGACTACGTCTCGATCCAGGTCGCCTGCGTCGATCCGATCGAGTCGATCCGGCTCATCGGCCGAGAGGTCATCCCGCGCCTGCGCGAGCTCGAGCGAGCGACCGCGCCGGCGAGGTAGCCGGGCCGGTCTGCGGCCGGCAAACCGGCGCTCAGGCGAGGCGCGGGTAGAGGCGAGCGGCGATCGTGACGAGGACGGCCAGGCCGATCCCGAGGACCGCGGCGTCGAGCGCGATGCCATGGGCGCTCTCGCCGCCGACGACCATGAGGCTGCGGATCCCGTCGACCATGTAGGTCAGCGGGTTGACGAGCGCGAGCGCCTGGAGCCAGGGCGGCATGAGCGAGACCGGGTAGATCGCGCTGCTCGCGAAGAAGACCGGCATCGTCATCAGCTGCCCGATCCCCATGAACCGCTCCCGCGAGCGGACGAGGCAGGCGACGATGAGCGAGAACGTCGCGAACAGGCCCGACCCGGCGACGACGAGCGCGGCCACGGCGAGCATCGGCAGCGGCTCGAGCCGGAGGTGGACGCCGATGACGAACGCGATGACGTAGATGACGATCGCCTGGACGAGGCCCTTCGTCCCGCCGGCGATCGCCTTGCCCAGGACGAGCGCGCTCCGTGGAGCCGGCGTGACGAGCAGCTTCTGGACGATCCCGAGGTCGCGCTCCCAGATCACGCCGATGCCGTAGAAGATCGCGATGAAGAGCGCGCTCTGGCAGAGGATCCCGGGCGCCAGGAAGTCGAGGTAGGGGACCGAGCCGGTCGGGATCGCCCGGGTGCGGGCGAGGACCTGGCCGAACACGAGCAGCCAGAGCATCGGCTGGACCGCCCGGGTGACGAGCTCGAACGGGTCGTGGCGGAGCTTCGTCAGCTCCGACCGGGCGATCGCGACCGTGTCGGTCGCGAGGCGGGCGAGCGGGGCGGGCTCAGCCCAGGCGGCGGGCCGTGCGGCGCGCTCGAGCGACGTCACGCAATCCTCCTCCGGTCTCGATGTCGGCTCCGACGAGGAGCCGGAACACGTCGTCGAGCGTGGCCCCGGGTCCCACGGACGCCGCGAGGGCGACCGGGGTGTCGAGGGCGATGATCCGGCCGTGGTGCATGATCGCGACCCGGTCGCACAGGACCTCGGCCTCGGTCAGGTAGTGAGTCGTGACGATGATCGTCGTGCCGCGCTCCGCGCGGAGCCGGTCGAGGTGCTCCCAGACCGCGGTCCGGGCGGTCGGATCGAGGCCGACGGTCGGCTCGTCGAGGAAGAGGACCTCGGGCTCGTGGAGCATCGCCTGGGCGATCTCGAGCCGCCGGACCATGCCGCCTGAGTACGTCCGGACGAGCCGGTGCATCGCCTCGCCGAGGCCCATGAACGTCAGCAGGTCGCGGATCCGCCTCTCGATCTCGCGACCCGGGAGGTGGTAGAGGCGGGCCGAGAGGCGAAGGTTCTCGATCCCCGTCAGCGAGCCGTCGGCCGAGACGAGCTGCGGGACGTAGCCGATGACCCGCCGGACCGTCGCGGATTCGCGGGTCACGTCGTGGTCGGCGATCCGGGCCGAGCCGGCGCTCGGCGGGACGAGCGTGATGAGCATCTTGATCGTCGTCGTCTTGCCCGCGCCGTTCGCGCCGATGAGCCCGAACACCTCGCCCCGAGGGATCTCGAGGTCGAGGGCGTCGACCGCGACGACCGGCCCGTAACGCTTCGTCAGGCCGGCGGCGATCACCACGGGCGGGGCGGGGCTCGGGCCGAGCGGCGCGGAGACGGCGTCGGGGCCGGTCGCCGGGGACGAGCTGGTGCCGCTCGCGGGGTCGGCCGTCGTCACGCTGCCGCCAGCCGCCGCGCGGCGAGCTCGCCGACGAGGATCGCGGCGAGGTTCGTGTTGCCGTGGGGGGCCGTCGGCAGGACGGAGGCGTCGGCGACGGTCAGCCGTTCGACGCCATGGACCCGGAGGTCCGGCCCGACGACGGCGCCCGGGTCGTCGGCCGGTCCGATCCGGCACGTCCCCACCCCGTGGTGGTAGGTGATGTAGGTCGTCGCGAGGTGCTCCTCGACGTCGTCGTCGGGGCCCGGCGTGACGCGCGGCCCGTAGAACCGGGACAGCGGCGGGTGGGAGGTGAGCCGCTCGACGAGGGCCACGCCGTCGAGCATCGCACGGATGTCGTCGGGGTGCCGGAGGAGCGCGGCGTCGACGACCGGCAGCTCCTCGGGGTCGGTCGATTCGAGGGTCACCCGGCCCGCCGAACGATGCTCGAGGAGGTGGAGGGAGACCGGCAGGAGCGGGGCGACGCCCTCCATCCGGATGCTCGGTCGCATGAACACGTGGAGGTCGGGCAGCGGCCGGGCGGGGTCGCTCCGGGCGAGGAGCCGGACCTTCGGGATGACGTAGTCCTCGCGCAGGTCCTGCGTGCCCTCGTAGGTCAGGTAGACGACGGCGTGGTCGTGGTAGTTCTCGCCGACGCCGACGAGGGGCTGGACCACGGGCAGCCCGAGCCGTCGCAGCTCGGCCTCCCGGCCGATCCCCGACAGCTCGAGAAGCTGGGGCGAGTGGTAGACGCCCGCGGTGATGACGACCTCGCCGGCCGCGACCGACCGCCGCCCGTCGGGCGTCACGAGGTCCACGCCCGTCGCCCGGCCGTCGCCGACACAGACCCTGGTGACGGTCGTCTCGGGCAGGATCGTGAGGTTCGGGCGGGCGCGGGCGGGGTCGAGCCAGCCGACGACGGTCGAGATCCGGCGCCCGTCGAGGCTGTTGTACGGCGACGAGCAGATGCCGTAGGGGTCGGGTGCGTTCATGTCGTCGCAACGGGGAATGCCCATGTCCTCGGCGGCCTCGATGAGCGCGCGCACGGGCGGGTCCTGCGGGGCATCGAACCGGAACGGCCGCTCGAGGTGGAGCGGGCCGGCGTCGCCGTGGATCGGGCTGCCGGCGAAATCCGGGTCGGCCTCGATCTCGCGCATGAGCGGCAGCAGTGCGTCGTAGCCCCAGGCCGCGCCCCCGAACCCCGCCCAGGCCTCGAAGTCGGCCCGCATCGGCCGGACCGCGGCGAGGTTGTTGACCGACGACCCGCCGCCCATGATCCGCCCCGACAGGAGCGGGAAGGTCGAGCCGTCGGGCCGCTCGACGTCGTACATCCGGACGTACGGCGACTGGAGCACGAGCTCGGTCTGGCGCTTCGGATCGGCGACGACGTCGGGGATCGGCCGCGGGTCCGGGCCGGCCTCGACGAGGAGCACGGACCGTGCCGGGTCCTCCGAGAGGCGAGCGGCGATGACGCAGCCGGCGGTCCCGCCACCGACCACGACGACGTCGTAGGCGTCCTTCATTCGGCGGTGGTCGCGGGCGGGGTGGTCGCGCTCGCGCCGGCGGTCTCGAGGCGGGACCGGAGGCACTTCGTGACCTGGCCGATGATGACGCCGGCCGTCGCCCGGAGGACCATCTCGCCGAGGATCGCCATCCGGCCCTTGACGGTGATCTCGGCGTCGTAGCGGAGGTCCGTCCGGCCGGCCGACGGCTCGGCGACGGAGGCGTGGACGTCCGCGTGGAGGCGGCTCTTCGTCACCGAATCGGTCCCGTCGACGGCGACGACGAGACGGTCCGGAAAGATGCTCTCCGTCAGGACCGACGTGAACGAGAAGTCGCCCTCGATCGGGCCCACCGCCGCGCTGATCCGCCCCTCGAACGTCCGCTCGTCGACCGCCCGCACGTCGCGGACGCCCGGGACGCAGGCCGCGAGCGCAACCGGGTCGACGATCGCGGCCCAGACCTCGGCGGGCGGGGCGGCCACCTCGATCGAGCCGTCGAGCTTCAAACGGGCCTCCATGCTCGTGGTTCGGGCCGGGTCGCGCCGCGACGCCGGCCGGGCTCCGGCGCTTCGGGTCGTCCTGCGAACACGCGTCGGCGTGGCTCTCGCGCCGGAGCCATTTGTATCCAAAAGCGCGACGACAGGATACAGGAGTGACCGCTCGCGGCCGTCGCTCGCGTGCGCGCGTCGCTGGCGTGCCGCGTGCGCGGCGAGAACGAGTCGCCCGAAGGAGGCACCGCCGGGTGGCCGTTCCTGGCCCGAGAACGAAGGCGGTAAGAGCGGTGCCATCTGCGCCGGTTCGCTCCTGGCCCAAGAACGAACGGCCGAAAGAAGCCGCCCGCTGCCCATGGTCGTTCCTGACCGGAGAACGAACCCGCCGACGGATGCGCTGATGCGCCGTTTTCGTTCTGCGGTCGAGACGGCGCTCCCTGCGCGCGACCGCGGGACTGCGGCGCGGGCACCAACCCCACACGGGCCTAGAATTCGGGCATGGCAACGATCGCCGGCGCCAGGCCACACCCGATCTACCTCGCGGGCCGATGGGTCGATTCGCCGGACACGCTCGAGGTGACCAACCCGGCCCGGGCCGACGACCCGGCCGGCCGAACGTTCAACGCGACCGCGGAGCAGTACGAGGAGGCGGTCCAGGCAGCGGTCCGCGCCTTCGACGAGACGCGCCGCCTGCCGGCCTACGAGCGGAGCGCGGCACTCCGGAAGATCAGCGAGGGCATCCGCGCCCGGCGCGAGGAGCTCGGCCGGATCATGGCGACCGAGGCCGGCAAGCCGATCCGCGACGCGCTCGTCGAGGTCGACCGGGCGGTCACGACGTTCCGTCTCGGCGCCGAGGAGGCCGAGCGCCTCTCGGGCGAGTCGATCCCCCTCGACATCGCGGCGAGCTCGCGCGGCCGCTGGGGGATCACCCGTCGATTCCCGATCGGGCCCGTGGCCGGGATCAGCCCGTTCAACTATCCCCTCAACCTCGCCGCCCACAAGATCGCCCCGGCGATCGCGGCCGGCGACCCGATCGTCCTCAAGCCCCCGTCCAAGGACCCGCTGACGATGCTCACGACGGCAGAGATCATCGCCGAGGCGGGCCTCCCGGACGGCGCGGTGAGCATCCTGCCGATGACCCGCGAGCTCGGCGACCGGATGGTCGAGGACGAGCGGTTCAAGCTGCTGACGTTCACCGGCAGCCCCTCGGTCGGCTGGCGGATGAAGGAGCGGGCCGGCAAGAAGAAGGTCGTCCTCGAGCTCGGCGGCAACGCCGGGGTCATCGTCGATCGCAGCGCCGACCTCGACTGGGCGGTCAAGCGGATCCTCACCGGCGCATTCAGCTACGCCGGCCAGGTCTGCATCAGCGTCCAGCGGATGCTCGTCCACGAGGAGATCTGGGACGCGTTCCTCGAGCGGCTCGTCGCGGGGGCGAAGCGCCTCCGGCTCGGCGACCCGCTCGACCCCGAGACCGAAATCGGGCCGATGGTCGACGCCCACGCCGCGGAGCGGACCCAGCGCTGGGTCGACGAGGCGAAGGCGATGGGCGGCAAGCTCCTGACCGGCGGCACGGCCGACGGCAGCTTCTTCCCGCCGACGATCATGACCGACGTTCCGGTCCACGCCCAGATCTGCAGCAACGAGGCCTTCGCGCCGGTCGCGATCGCCTTCCCGTTCCGGGACTTCGACGAGGCGGTGCGCCGGGTCAACGACTCGTTCTTCGGGCTCCAGGCGGGCGTCTTCACGAGCGACATCGGCCACGCCTGGCACGGCTTCGAGGAGCTCGTCGTCGGCGGCGTCATGATCAACGACGTCCCGACGTACCGGGTCGACCACATGCCCTACGGCGGCGTCAAGGACTCCGGTCTCGGCCGGGAGGGCCTCCGCTACGCGATCGAGGACATGACCGAGCTCCGGCTCATGGTCCTCGCCTGGCCGCAGTAGTCCCGGGACGCCCGGGTCAGCTTCGGTCGGCGTCGGCTGCGCGGCGGCCGAGCAGGACGGCCGCCGCGATCCCCGTCCCGAGGATCGCGATGTCGAGCGTCAGCTCCGGCAGCTCGCCGAAGCGGGTGACGGTGAACCCGGCCGGGATCGGCAGCCGGACGATCCGGTAGGCGGCCGCGAGGCCGAAGCAGACCCCGAGCGCCAGCGGCGGAACGAGCGCGTCGTAGCGGCCGCCTTCCCGCAACGACGCCGGGACCCAACCTCGCGATCTGGCGAGCGGCAGGCCCAGGCCGACGAGACCGGCGACCGCCTCGCCGACGTTGAACACCCGCTCGAGGATGCCGATGTTGTGGACCGTCAGCTCGTCCTGGTGGTTGATGTCCGCGATCGCCTGCGGCGTCACGAAGCCGAGGATCCGCTGGCCCCACGCGATCTCCTCGCCCGCGATCACGAACGCCCCGAGCGCCGCCAGCCCGAGGGTCACGGCGAGGGCGCGCGAGGCGGGAGCCGCGCGACGGGCGGCGATCGCGAACGCGATCACGGCCCCGACGAGGGCGAAGAACTGGCCCCATTCGATGAGGTGGTCCTCCGCGGTCAGCCAGCCGTAGAAGCCGCGATTCACTCGGCTCGCGGCGACGACGGCCGCCCCGACGATCGGCAGCACGACGAGGGCCCGACCGGCCCACACCGGCGCGTGGTGCCGGACCGTGTCGCGATCGAGCTCGGCGAGGAGGGCGTTCCACAACGCGGCCGGCGTGGCTGACGCCAGCGGACGTTCGCGAATCATGCCCTCGGCCCCCTGTGGCGCGTCGCGAGCGGCAGGCCCGGGCGTGACGGCGCCCGGAGCCGACGCGGTGCCACAGGATAGGCGACGCCCGGCCGACGGTCCACCACCCTAGACTCGGGGCATGGCCTCACTCGAATCCCATCGCACCGGCGCGGACCTCCTCGTCGAGTGCCTGGAGGCCGAGGGCGTGGAGTACGTCTTCTCGGTCCCCGGCGAGGAGACGCTCGACGTTCTCGACTCGCTGTCGCGTTCCGCCTCGATCCGCCACGTGACCACGCGTCACGAGCAGGGGGCCGCGTTCATGGCCGACGTCTACGGTCGGCTGACGGGCCGGCCGGGCGTGGCGATGGCGACTCTCGGGCCCGGCGCAACGAACCTCGTGACCGGCGTCGCCGACGCGTTCCTCGACCATGCCCCGCTCGTGGCGATCACCGGCCAGACCGGGATCGACAAGCTCCACAAGGAGGCGCACCAGTTCGTCGACGTCGTGGCGATGCTCGCGCCGGTCACGAAGTGGAACACCCGGGTCCAGCGGTCGGAGTCGATCCCCGAGATCGTCCGCAAGGCGTTCCGCCGGGCGAGCCTCGAGAAGCCCGGACCGACGCACGTGGAGCTGCCCGAGGACATCGCCGCAACGGCGGTCCCGGCGGAGTCCGAGCTCCGACCACTCGGCCGCTCGCGGGTCTACTTCCCCGAACCCACGGACGAGGCGATCGACCACGCAGCACGGCTCATCGCCGCGTCCGAGCGGCCGATCATCCTCGCCGGGAACGGCGTCCTCCGGCGCCGCGCGTCCGGCCAGCTGCGGGCGCTGGCACGCGGGCTCCACGTCCCGGTGGCCGTCACGTTCATGGGCAAGGGCGCGGTCGACGACCGATCGCACCTCTCGCTCATGGCGGTGGGCCTCCAGGCCCGCGATCACGTCCTGACCGGCTTCGATCGCTCGGATCTCGTCATCAGCGTCGGCTACGACCCGGTCGAGTACGCGCCGGCTCGGTGGAACCCGGACGGCCGCAAGCGGATCGTCCACCTCGACACGACGCCCGCCGAGGTGGACGCCGCCTACCAGCCCGAGGTCGAGCTCGTCGGCGACATCGACGGCTCGCTCGAGCGACTGCTCGTGGCGCTCCTGCCGCTCGGCATCGGCGGGCGTGACGCGGCCGCGCGCCACGAATCGCGCGAGATCCTCGTGAACGCCGATCTCCGGATGAGCCTCCTCGACGAGCTCGCGGGCGCGGCCGCCGACGAGCGCTGGCCGATCAGCCCCCAGCGGGCGATCGCGGATCTCCGGACCGCGCTCGCGCCCGAGGACATCGTCGTGTCCGACGTCGGTGCCCACAAGATCTGGGTCGCCCGGCTCTTCCAGGCGTACGAGCCCAACACCGTCATCATCTCCAACGGGTTCGCCTCGATGGGCATTGCCCTTCCCGGCGCGATCGCCGCCGCCCTCGTTCATCCCGACCGGCACGTCGTCGCCCTGTGCGGCGACGGCGGGTTCCTCATGAACAGCCAGGAGCTCGAGACCGCCCGGCGTGTCGGCGCCCGGATCTGCGTCGTCGTCTGGCGCGACGACGGCTACGGCCTCATCGACTGGAAGCAGCGCAACGAGTTCGGGCGGCCGTTCGGGGTCGAGTTCGGCAACCCGGACTTCGTCGCGTACGCGGCAAGCTTCGGGATCCCGGGCTTCCGCGCGGGCACGGCCGCCGAGCTGCTGCCGGCGCTCCGCCGCGCGCTCGACACCGACGGGCCCTCGCTCGTCGAGGTCCCGATCGACTACGCCGAGAACCTCCGGCTCACCGAGCGCCTCGGCGCGATTGCGATGGCGTAGGCGAACGCTCAGCTCCGGTCGAGGACGAGGAACGCGTCCACGGCCACCCACGGTCTCCCCGCCGTGCCGGCGGCATCGATCGTGAGTCGGTGCGTGCCCTGCGACGTCGAGATCGCGACGAGCACGCGCCGGGCGATGAAGTCAGGGGCGTAGAGGTCGACGGTGGCGATCTGCCGGCCGTCGAGCGAGACGGTGGCCCGCCCACGCGTCGGGCCCTTCGGTCCGACCCAGGCGACCGACCGTCCCGTGAAGCTGAACGTCACCCGGCCGCCGCTGTGGCGTGTCGCCTCGACCCGATGGGCGAGGTAGGAGTCGTAGGACGCCCGGACCCAGGAGTCCGTGTACGTCGCCGCCGATTCCTGGCGCCGGATCGGCCGGAACGTCGAGCCGTAGGCGTACACGCTCCACCGCCCCGACTGGTCCTGGACCCGAACGCGGAAGCGGTAGGTGTGCTTCGGGCTCACCCTGAGCCGGAGGCTCGTCGCCGACGCGGACGCGAGGTCCACGCCCGTCCACGAGGCGCCGTCGACCGACATCGCGAGCTGGTAGCGCCCGACGCCGGCCGAGGTGGAGCGGACGCCCCAGGAGAGCCTGATCGGCACCCGCGATCGGCCGATGTGCGCGTTCGACACGAGCGCCGGCGACGGCGCCCGCGCCTCGGGCTCGACCGAGCCGGACGGATCGGGTGCGGGCGTCGAGGACGGGTTGGGGCCCGGGGTCGCCGTCGGCTTCGGCGTCGACGTCGACTTCGCCGTGGAGGTCGGTTTCGGCGTCGCCTTCGGCGTCGGAGTCGGATCGGACGAGGCCGAGCCCGACGAGCCGCTCGTGGGACCGAAGAGCCAGTCGGTGAAGCCGAAGTTCTTGCCGACGTGGGCCGGCGCAGACGCGTGATAGGCGGTCCCGTACTCGCCGTCGACGAGCCACGCCTCCCACTCGTCGTCGCCCTCGGCCGGCGCGTCGACCTGGCGATAGAGGAATCGGACGGCCCGGGCGAGGGCGTCGTCGGACCAGTGCCACGTGTCGTAGCCGTGGACGGACAGGAGCTCCGCCTCGAGGAGCGCACCCTGGAGAGCCTCCCAGGAGTAGCCGGTGCCGTCGGAGCCGACCCGTGGGAACGAGCCGCCGCGGCGCATGTCGTCGGGCAGAACCCCGTCGATGTTCATGCCGGACTTCGCACAGCCCTTCGGGTTGATGCCGACGGGCTTCGACGAGTCGCACTGCCACGACAGGTCGCCCCACGAGAAGCCGGCATAGGCGGTCCGGTCGCCGAGCCAGCCACGGAAGACGGCGGCGGCACGGGCGAGCTCGTTCGAATCGCCGAGGTAGCCCGCGATCGCGACCCGGGCGGCGCCGGCGTGCGTGCCCCAGTTGTTCGGACGGCGCTCGTGGATCGTGACGAGGCTGTCGCCGTCGGACATAGGCTCGGTCAGGAGCTTGCGCAGCCATGGCCGGAACTGGTTCGCATCGAGATCGGGAGCGGCGGACGAGAGGCCGACGACGTCGGCGGCGATGACGTAGGCCGGCAGGTTCCGGGCCAGCGCGAGCGAGCGCCCGCCCACCTCGCTGCCGATCGCGGCCTTGATGAGCGAGACGGCCCCGGTCCGATAGCTCTCGGTGCCCGTCCGCGCCCAGACGAGCGCACGGGCGAGCGCGTGGAGCTCCGTGTCGTCGTTCTGGTCCGCGATGTCCGGCTTGCCCGGCGAGGCGTCCGCCCAGTCCTTCACCTGCGACCACGCCGCTCCTGACGTGGGCAGCCGTGAGATGGCGGATCGAGAAACCAGCAGCGGTCCGGCGGCGAGGGCGGTCCCGTCGGGGGAGGGTCGCGAGCCGGGCCCGAGCAGGGCCACACCTGCGCCCGCGACGAGCAGGAGGACGAGCAGGCGCCGGTAGAAGGCGACGAGCCGGCGCGGTCCGGACGGGCGCGGCGGCCCGGCGGTCGAATCCGGCGATACGGCGGACGCCCCCTGGGCGCCGTTGCGGACGGTCAATGTCCCACCCTCGTGCGGCGCCGGAGTGAGGCGCGGGTCCGGCGACCGACCGGGGTGGCCGAGTCGGACGCGACGTGGCCGCCGGAGCCGGCACTGCGACGGTGCCAGCCGGCAACAAGTCTGACGCGTCCCGGTCCCGAAGTTTTCCACATTCTGTCCACCGTTCTCCCGGCTCTGCCGGGTCGGTCCGGCTCGACCGCGAGTCCCCAGGGTCCCGGACCCCTGACCCGGGAACTAGGCCGGACCGGACCGCACCCACCCGCGGTCGTGCCCCCCGACACGTTCATGCAGGTACGGCTGCTGGCGGTCGGGCGGACCATCCCGCCTCTCGCATTCGGCCCCGGGGCGCCCGAGGGTTATGCGGCTCACCCCGTCACGACTCGAGGTCCGTGCCGTCGCCCGACCGCGGAGGTTTCCATGCGCTCGATCCGGATTGCCGATCCTGCCGACCGCATCCCTGCCCCGACGCCCCCGGTCCCGGGACCGCGTCGCCGCTTCGATCGAGCTGCGGCCGCGCTCGCCGCGGGTATCGTGGCCCTCGCCCTCGTCGTGGCCCCGCGAGTGTCGGCGACGATGCTGCCGCTGTCCGTCGACCCGACCGTGGCGGCGCCCGGTCAATCCGTGACCGTGACCGGACGTGGTTTCGTCCGCCGAGCGCGCGGTCAGATGCGACTCGACGGGACCTCGACGAGCGTCCGCTTCCGGGCCGACGGCAGCGGCCACGTCAAGGTCCGCGTGCGGATTCCGACGAAGATCGACCTCGGCGACCGGGCGGTGATCGGGCAGGTTCAGACCGGGAGCGGCTGGACGACGGTCGCGACGGGCACGGTCTCGATCGGCGTCGCGACGGAGCCGACGCCCGACCCGACACCGACGCCCAAGCCGACGGCGGATCCGACGGCCACGCCCAAGCCGACCGCCGATCCGACCGCCACGCCGAAGCCCACCGCCACGCCGAGCCCGACCGTCAAGCCGACGGCCGCGCCGACCGCCACCCCGAGCCCGACGACGGCGCCCGATCCCACGCCGGCTCCCGTCCAGACGTCCGGCGGCTCGATCATCGTGTCGGCGGCGACGATCCGGTCGCTGCCGACGTCAGGCGCCGCCTGGAACCAGATCGCTTCGTGGGCGACCGGCTCGACCTCCTCGCCGAACCTCTCCGACCAGAACGACTCGACGGACCTGCACGTGCTGGCGAAGGCCCTCGTCTACGTCCGGACCGGCCAGACCTCGTATCGCGACGCGGTCGTCGCCGCCCTCCACGCCGTGATCGGCACCGAGGCCGGCGGCCGGACGCTCGCCGAGGGCCGGAACCTGCCGGGCTACGTGATCGCGGCCGACCTCGTCGACCTCGCCTCGGTCCAGCCCACGTTCGACCGCTCGACGTTCCGGCCGTGGCTGGCGAGCGTCCTGACCGAGCCGATGACGGAGGGCACGAACCTCATCTGGACCGACGAGCACCGACCGAACAACTGGGGCACGCACGCGGGCGCCGCCCGCGCGGCGATCGCCGCGTACCTCGGCGATGCCACCCAGCTCGCGAGGACCGCCCAGGTCTTCCATGGCTGGCTCGGCGATCGGAGCGCGTACGCCGGATTCTCCTGGGGCGACACGTCCTGGCAGTGCGACCCGAGCCATCCCGTGGGGATCAACCCCGCCGGCTGCACGAAGGACGGGCACGACCTCGACGGCGTACTCCCCGACGATCAGCGGCGAGCGGGCTCGTACACCTGGCCGGCGCCGCAGGAGAACTACGTCTGGGAGGCGCTCCAGGGAGCGACGCTCCAGGCCGAGATCCTCGCCCGCGCCGGCTACTCGACCTGGTCCTGGAGCGACCGGGCGCTCTACCGGGCGACCCGCTGGCTCTACCAGGTCAACGGGTTCCCGGCGACCGGCGACGACGAATGGGAGCCGTGGCTCATCGACTTCCGGACCGGGGCCGGCTTCGCGGCCGAATCGCCGGCTCAGCCGGGCAAGAACTTCGGCTTCACCGACTGGCTCTACGCTCGCTGACGGCGGCTGCCGCCCGGGGTCGGCAGAGGAAGATGACCTCCTCCTCCGCCAGCCGATGCCGATCGCGGTCCGCGGCGGTGATCCCGGGCGGTCCCGGCTCCTCGCTCACCTCGAATCCCGCCTCGGCCAGCCGACCGGCGTAGTCCCGGCCGTAGATCCGGACGTGATCGGCCTGCCCGAATCGCCTCGTGCGGACGGCCGGGTCGAGGATCGTCGGATCCTCGTCGGTCCGTTCCCGACGCGGATCGAGCGGCACCTGGAGGATCGCCCATCCGTCGCGACGGAGGACCCGCCGGAGCTCGGCCATCGCCTGGCGATCCTCGGGCACGTGCTCGAGGACGTGGTTGCAGATGATCCCGTCGAAGGTCTCGTCCGGGAAGGGCATCGACCGGATGTCGATGACGGTGTCGGCCATGCCGCGCGCCAGGTCGCCACAGAGGTACGAGACGCCGCTGAGGCCCCGGAGCCGGCGTCGCAGCTGGGGCTCGGGTGCGACGTGCAGCAGGCGCATCGGTGACGTGAGCAGGTCGCCGTGGTCGCGGAGAAAGAGCCAGATGAGGCGCTCGCGCTCGAGCGATCCGCATCGCGGACAGCGGACGTTCGGGCGGGAGCCACCGTGGGCGCCGCGACCGAAGCCGAGAAAAGCCCGGAACCTCGTGTCGCAGCACGGGCACTCGTAGCGATCGCCGGCATAGAGTCGCCAGGTGACCTGGCGGGCGACGGCCTTCACCGCCGGCCGCCAGGCTTCGGGCACGAGTCGGCGGGCGATGGCACGGGCCGGGACCCGGACGGCGCCTCGAGGCATCTCAACCTCCCCAACTCGAAGGGCGCCGACCCAGTCTACGCGCCCCGTCGAGCCCCCCGGCCGGGTCGGGTCGGCGTCAGCCGGGCGCGGCCGCCCCGTGGGGCGCGGTCGCCGGCGGCGGGAGCGATGCACGCACGAGGCCGATCCCCTCCGCCTCCGGCTCGACCGACGGCTCGTCGCGAGCGTTGAGGATGGCCGCGGCCGCCGCCCCGAGGGCGAGCATCATCCAGAAGTACCTGGCGTATGAGAGGTGGAGGAAGATGCCGGTGGTCAGGTACGTCGCCAGCGCCAGCAGGAACGCCGTCGCGACGTTCGCGAGGTCCGGCCGCCGATCCTTCCAGCGACGGCGCGCGCGGGCGAGCTCGCGCATCGTGATGCCGATCGCGCCGAGGAACAGACCGAGGCCGATGATGCCGTTCTCCGCCGCGATCCCGACGTAGAGGTCGTGCGCCTCCCGGTCGGTCGACTTCACCTTGATCCCGACGATGTCGGCGTAGTAGCGGTAGTACTCGGGAAACAGGCCCGGCCCGACGCCGATGACCGGATGATCCGCCCACGCGAGGAGCGCCGCGAGGCCCTCGGTCAGGCGTGACTCGATCGAGCCGTCGGGGTTGTCCGCCGTGGGGTCGCCGGTGACCGCTCCGGTGAGCGAGCCGAGCGAACCGAGGCGCTGGCTGTAGCCCGGCACGGACAGGAACACGATCGCGGTCGCGATGCCGACGAGCACGATCTGCTTCGGCTTGATGTAGCCGGCGGCGACCATGAACAGCAGGACGAGGGCGAAGCCGACGAACGCGCCGCGGGAGAAGGTCAGCGCAACGCCGGCCGAGATGAACATCGTGCAGATCAACGCCGCGGCCTTGGCGAGCGACGTTCGCGCGTTCCAGGCCCAGAACATGCCGAGCGGGACCAGCATGAGCATCGACTGGGCGTAGCGGTTCTGCTCCCCGATCATCCCCGACAGCCGGGGCTGGAGATCGACCCCGGTGAGGGTCGTGTTCACGTCGAACGAGGCGTTGCTCAGCTGGGCGAATCCCCAGTAGTCGTTCGAGAACGTGCCGGTGACCTCCTGGAACACGGAGAGGCCACCGATGAGGGCGCCGACGGCCAGCAGCACCCAGACGACGTGCCGCAGGACGGGCACCGTCCTGACGACGTTCGTGAGCATGAAGAACAGGCCGATGCCCTCGACGACGAACGTGAGGACCTCGTTGGCCGACGTGTTCACGTCGCGCGAGAAGAGCGCCCCGAGGACCTCGATGAGGAAGTAGCCCACGATGAGCGGCAGCGCCGGGGGCGTGACGACCGGCAGGCGCCGGACGATGAGCAGGTAGCCGAGCGGCGCGACGAGGAGCAGCGGGACCGCGGCCGCCATGAAGTACGGCATGTCGTGGAACTGGTAGGCGATCACCGCCGCGTTACTAAAGAGGATGCCGGCGACGAGGAGCGTGGCGACGTCGGGTCGAACGGCGATCGCTGCGCCGAGGACCGCCGCGCCTGCAAGGGCGATCCCGAGGATCGGCGAGCTGCCGGCGACGAAGCCGATGCCTGCCGTCGCGACGGCGCCGACCGCCGTGATCGCGATCGCGGGCAGCAGCGGCAACCCACCGGGTGTCCCGGCGACGCGGAGGCTGGTCACGCGGCCTCCTCGGGACGCTCGCCCGTCGTGGTCGGCTGGGCCGCCGCCGGGGGCTCGGTGGCCGGATCGGCGGCCGTCGCCCCCTCGGCGCTCCCGCGCTGCGGCTCCCAGCGGTCGATCCGGCGGCCCCGGACGAGGTTCCAGAGGGCGACGAGCGCCGCGCCGTTCACGACGAGGAAGTAGGCCGGCAGCGCCACGAGTCGCGATCCGCGGCGGCCGCCACGGGCTGCCACGAGGCCGACGACGCCGAGACCGTAGACGCCGACCTGGCCGGCGAGCGCCAGCCGGTAGAGCAGGCCATCGCGGGCGAGGACGAGCGACGCCAGCGCGACCGCGACGAGCGGCACGACGACGAGGCGGCGGAGAAGCTTGTGCCAGAGGAGCTCGAGCGCATAGAAGCCGGTCCGGCGCGGGTCGAGCAGCGCCCGATGGGCGACGACGCCCGAGAGGCCCCTCGTCATGATCCGGACCTTTCGCCCGAACTCGACGCCCCCGGACGACGCGACCGGCTCGTAGGCAGCGGCGTCGTCGGCGAACACGAGCCGGCGGCCGGCGAGGACGACGGCGGTGGACGTGATGAAGTCGTCGGTCACGCCGGCGCGGACGGGGCGGACGAGCTCACGGCGGACGGCGTAGAGGGCACCGGTGGCCGAGACGACGCTGCCGGCCCGGCTCTCGGCGCGCTTGAGCATCCGATCGAGGTCCCAGTACGACCGCTCGCCGGCCCCGACCGCGTCCTCGCCGCCGCGCCGATACCGCTGGTCGCCGGCGACGCCGCCGACCTCGGGATCGGCGAACGGCGCGACGATCGCCCGGAGCGCACCGGGTGCCAGCATGCTGTTGGCATCGGTGAAGACCACGATCTCGCCCGTCGTGGCGGCGATCGCGGCATTGAGCGCGTCGGCCTTGCCGACACGATCGAGGTCGAGGAGGCGGACGCCGCGCGGGGAGTAGCTCGCGACGACCGCCTGCGTTCCGTCCGTCGAGCCGTCCGACGCGACGATCACCTCGAGCCGGTCGCCCGGATACTCCGCCTCGAGCACGCTGTCGAGCTTCGAGCCGATGATCGGGGCCTCGTCGTGGGCCGCGATGACCACGCTGACCGACGGCTCGATCGGGGCGGCGTGGACGGGGCGATGGACGAGGCGGCCGCGGATGAGCACGATCGCCGGCAGGACGACGTACGTGGACGCGACCGCCGCGCCGCCGAGCCAGAAGGCTCCGCGCGCCAGCGTCCCCCCGACGCTCACTCGGTCAGGCGGCGCGCCTGCGCGGTCCGCCGCGTCCGGCGGCTCGACGGCCCCGGCGGCTCGGGCGAGGCGATGGGCTCCCGGGCGAAGGTCACCCGACCGGCCGCCGAGCTGCCGCTCTCCGGTGACGCGGTCGAGCGGTATCCGGCCGTCGAGTCGAAGCGCGGGCGCGGCCGCGGACCGCTCACCTGGGGTACTCGCCCCTGGAGGACGGCGACACCGGCGAGTCGCGCCCCGACGACCGCGACGCTCTCCCCGGCGAGCCGGACCGCGCTGCGCGACGGATGCGCCCCGAGCGCGACGACGAGGACCACCAGCGAGGCGCCCGCGATCCAGTCGAGCGCCACCGGCGAGGTGGTGACGCCGCCGCCGTCGACGACGACCGCGTCGCGACCGGCGCCGAGCTGGTCGATGATCGCGCGGGCGCGCTCGCGGCCGAGCCCGTCGAGGGGGCCGGCGCCCGAGGGCATGATCGCCGTCGACGAGCGCGAGCTGGTGAGCGCCCCGCCGGCGTTCGATTCGTTGCGCACGAGCTCGCGCAGCCCGGGCAGCCGATCGACACCGAGGAGATGGCTCACCGCCCCCCCGTCGGACCCGTCGACGAGGATCGATCGGTAACCGGACAGCGAGGCCGCGGCGGCCACGTTCGCTGCCACGATCGCCGCGTCGGCCTCGCCGACCCCCACGATCGCGATGCGGACCGGTCGGTCGGCGCTGTCGGTGTCGAGCAGCTTGGCGGTCAGCTGACGGAGGGCGATCGCCGGCGGTGAGCCCGGCGCGGCCTCGACGAGGGGCGGGCCCGGCTGGCCGGCGGCCGACGGCACCTCGATCGTGCCGAGGATCGGCGCCCCGACGAGCCTGGCGATCTCGCCCGGTTCACGGACGGCGTCGCTCAGGGTCTCGACGAGAATCACGAGCACGAGCGCGCCGAGGAGGCCGGCCATCGCCGCGAGCAGGACGATGAGCGATACCTGCGGCGCCACCGGCGAGGTCGGCGGCTGAGCGCCGCCGATGAGCTGGAGCTGCCCCTCCGGCCGGCTCGTCGAGCCCGAGGTGAGCTGGATGAGCTCGTTGGCGAGCGTGTTCGCGAGCTGCGCGGCCCGCTGCGGGTCGCTGTCGTCCACCTTGATGTTGAGGATCCGGGTGACGTCGCTCGCCGACGCCCGGACGTTCTCGGCGAGATCGGAGGGCTTGATCGCGCCGCCGAACTCCTTGGCCGTCGATTCGAGCAGCGGCTGGCTGATCGCCAGCTGCGCGTACGTCTGGGCGAGCTGCGACGAGGCGCGGAGGGTGTCGACGTCCGTGTTGATCGGCCCGACGAGCAGCTGGGCGCCAGCCTCGTAGGTGGGCGGGATGCGGGAGGCGACGAGATACGCGATGAGGGCCGAGACCGCCGTGGCGACGAGCAACGTCCACCACCATCGCCGTGCGATCAGGAGATAGCCCCCGATGTCCACGATCGCTCCTTCCGAACGAACGGGCGCGTCCCGGTGCGCCTCGTCCCGGGCGAGCCTGTCGCTGCTGGTCTCGTGCATGACCGCACGCATGTTGGCGGGCGGGGTCCGAAGCATACGGGCTGACCGCGGACCTGCATAGCGAGCCCGTCCGGTGGGGGCGGCTGCCGGGAAATGGCTCGTCCTGCGATCATTCGCCCCCATGGCCACGCCCTTCGCGCGCCCTCGCACGCTGTCCGCGAACCCGCTCCGGCGCCTCGCCGCGGTGCGTGCGCGCGCCACCGCGAGCGCGAGGGCGCGGGAGCTGTGGCCGGTGGTCAGGGCGGCCGCCGCCCGCGCCGGCCTGTCCCTCGAGGACGGTGGGTTCGAGCAGGTCGCGGGCGATCGGTCGGTCGGCGTCGTCGTGATCCGGTCGGTCTCGGGCAGCCGCACGGTCCTTCGCTTCGCGTCACGACCCGACGCGATCGAGGGCCTCGCCCGCGCCGACGCCGCGCTCGCGCAGGTCCGGGCCGCGGACCCGGCCCTCGCCGGCCTCGTGCCCGAGATCGTCCTCGACGGGACGACGGGCCTGGTCGCGTGGCGGCTGGAGACGTGTCTCGAGGGACAGCCGGCTACGGCGTTCACGGACCGGCCTGGCACCCGCCCCGTCCTCATCGGCCGGATCGCGGCCGTCCTCGGTCGACTCCGCGACGCGGTGACGACGGAGCGACCGCTGACGAGTGCCGAGGTCGCGGGCTGGGTCGAGCGCGACCGGCAGCTCGTGGTCCGATTGGGGGTCGACGACGTGCGGCTCGAGGCGGTCGCCGAGGCGCTCGACGGGGTCACGACCCCGGTCGGCCTGATCCACGGCGATCTGTGGGCCGGCAACGTCCTCGTCGACCCCGCCGACCTCGAGATCTCGGGAATCGTCGACTGGGACAGCGCCGCGAACGGCGAGCCCGCCTTCCACGACCTCCTCCACCTGCTCCTCACGGCACGACGGCGGGCCAATCGCCAGCCGCTCGGCGAGGCCGTCATCCGGGCGCTCGACCGCCCCGATTGGGAAGCGTGGGAGCAGCGCCTCCTCGAGCAGGTCGGGCTCGGCGGCGCATCGCTCTCGGCGGACCGCGCGGCGGGCGTCACCCGGGCCGCGGTCAGCCTCTACTGGCTCCGTGAGATCCGATCGAACCTGGCTCGCCATCCGTCGCTGGCGGGGGATCGGACGTGGGTCCGCGACAACGTCTCGAGGGTCGGCCGGTGGGTCTGAACGTCCTCGTCGTCGACCGTGCCGCGCCGCGCACGCTGATCCAGGGCGACGAGCTCATCGCCCGACAGCTCTTTCCCCGGCTGCGACGACGACATCGGTTGACCCTGCTCGCCGCCGAGCTGCCGACGGTTCCGGGCAGCCTCGATCTCGATGGGCTGTTCGACGCCGTCCGGCTCGTCCCGCGGGCGCGACGGACTCCGGCCCTCGTCGGGGCACTCGAGCCGCTCGCCGCTCGACTGCCCGGCATCCGCGGGCGGAAGGGGCTCGGACCGCTCAACCTCGACTTCGCGCGCCGGTTCGACGCGGCGCTCCACGAGCTCCTCGCGGCGGAGCGGTTCGACGTCGTCCACGTCCGGCAACTGCCCGTCGGCGCCTATGGCGTCGGGATCCGGCATCCGGCCCGGCTGCTCGAGCTGATGGACAGCGAGACGCTCGCCGCGGACCGGAGCCGCGTTCGCGGCCCGCGAGCCCTCGCTCGGCGAGCCGTCGCGCGAGTCGTGGAGGCGACGATCGCGCGCCGCTTCGATGCGATCACCACGGTGGCCGAGGCCGACGCGGCGGCGGTCCGCCGTATCGCGCCCGGGGTCGAGGTCACCGTCGTCCCGAACGGGGTGGACGCCGACTACTTCGAGCCGGGCGCGGCCGACCCGCTTCGCCACGCGTCGGAGGCGAAGGAGCTGCCGGCGCCCGGCGGCATCGTCTTCGTGGGTGCGATGCACTTCCCGCCGAACGTCGACGCGGTGCGATGGTTCGTCGCCGACGTCCTGCCGCGGATCCGCGAGCGACGGCCCGACGCCACCCTCCACATCGTCGGCCGCGATCCCGTTCCCGCCGTCCGCGAGCTCGGGACCGTGCCCTGGGTCACCGTCACCGGGCGTGTCGACGACGTCCGCCCCTACCTCGAGGCGGCGTCGGTCGTCGTCTGCCCGATGGTGAGCGGCGGCGGGATCAAGAACAAGCTGCTCGAAGCGATGTCGATGGCCCGCCCGGTCGTGGTCACGTCGCTCGCGCTCGGGGGCCTGCCGCTCGTCGACGGTCGCGACCTCCGCGTCGCCGACGACGCCCGACGGTTCGCGGTCGCGGTCGTCGAGCTCCTCGACGACCCGGTCGCGGCCGCGGGTCTCGGTCGATCCGCCCGCGACGCCGTCGTCAGCGGCTTCTCCTGGGACGCGGCCGCCGAGGCCTACGACGAGCTCTACGGCCGGCTCGTCGCACGGGCGGCGCGAGCGGGCGCGGGGTTGGGAAGGTCATGAGCCGGCCAGGGTCACGGGACTTCACGGAATCCGACCCGACGGGTCTCCGACCGCTCCGGATCGCCTACCTCATGTCGCGCTTCCCGAAGGCGACCGAGACCTTCGTCCTCAACGAGATCCTCGAGCTCGAGCGGCTCGGACACCGCGTCTCGATCCACCCGCTCGTCATCGAGCGGGAGCCGGTCGACCATCCCGGCGTCGGCCGCCTGCTCGCCTCGATCGCCCGACCGACTCCCCGTCGGATCCTCGAGGCGCAGGTCTACTGGCTGCGCCGCCGGCCCGCCGCCTACGTCGGAACCTGGGTCGGAGCGGTCCGCGGCAACCTCCGAAGCCCGCGTTTCCTCGTCCGCTCGCTCGCCACCGTGCCGGTCGCCGCCTGGTTCGCCCGCGACCTCGCGAACCGGGCCCCGGGCGAGCCGCAGGTCGACCACGTCCATGCCCACTGGGCGACGCATCCGACGCTGGCGGCCTGGGTCGTGAGGCGCCTGACCGGCATCCCGTACAGCTTCACGGGGCACGCCCACGACCTCTTCGTCGACCGGTCGATGCTCCGCGAGAAGATGGCGGAGGCCGCGTTCGCGGTCACGATCTCCGACTACAACCGGCGCTTTCTCGAGCGCCGTCTCGGTCGCCTGGCGGCCGATCGGGTCGTGGTCATCCACTGCGGCGTCGATCCGGAGGTCTTCGCTCCGCCCGAGTCCGGGCCGGCGGCGACCGACGACGCGGCGTCGGGCGCGTCGTCGCCCGGTCGGGTCGTCGTCGTCGCGAGCCTCCAGCCGCAGAAGGGCCACCTCGTTCTCGTCGACGCCCTGGCGGCCCTCGCTCGAGACCGCGTGTCGTTCGAGGCGTGGCTCGTGGGGGAGGGCCCCGAGCGGGCAGCGATCGAGCAGGCGATCGCCCGCCATGGTCTCGGCGACGGGGTGCGGCTTCTCGGCACGCTCGGTCGCGACCGCGTGGCGGCCGAGATTCGCGCGGCGGATGTCGTCGTCCAGCCGAGCATCGTCCTGCCGAGCGGCAAGACGGAGGGGATCCCGGTCGCGCTGATGGAGGCGCTCGCGGCGGAGCGGGCGGTCGTGGCCACCGACGTCGCGGGCGTGTCGGAGCTCGTGCGCGACGGGGAGACCGGGCTGCTCGTCCGGTCGGGCGATGCCGACGCGCTGGCCGGCGCGATCGGCCGATTGCTCGGTGACCCGGACCTGCGCGCTCGCCTCGGCCGTGCCGGCCGCGCGCTCGTGTTGCGCGAGTTCGAC
>DASTSC010000203.1:0-12675 GCA_035760905.1 Candidatus Limnocylindrales bacterium
CCTCTTCCTGCCCTTCCGCGACGCGACGAACGGCGCGGAAACGTACGGCGCCGGCCGCTACCTGATCGACGCGGCGAAGAGCGCCGATCTCGGTGGCGACCCGGATCGCGGCACGGTCGTCGTCGACTTCAACTTCGCCTATCAGCCCTCGTGCGCGTTCGACCCGAAGTGGGCCTGCCCCCTCGCGCCGCCCGAGAACCGGCTCGACATCGCGATCCGCGCCGGAGAACGGATCGCCTGACGGGGCGAGGCCGAACGCGGAGGCGGCGGCCCCGTGCTTCATGTACACAACCCGCCGATGAAGGTGCGGGGCTTCGCGCCGGATCCAACGAATCCCGTGTTCGGGCGCGCTCGTTCATCTCGAGGTTGTGCTTCACGTACACGGCCGCCTCAGCCACGCACGGACGGGGGCTCGGACGCGGGCTCGGACGCGGGCTCGGACGCGGGCTCGGCGCGCCTCGGCCGGGACCATCGTCCCGAGCCGACCCCGGACCGTCGGCACCTTCGGCGTGCGGATCGGAGCAGTCATCATCGGTCCCGTGGATCGGGGGCACCGCGGCGCGTCCTGTTGCGACCGCCGCTCGCAGCCTCGGGGCCGGATCGCCGGCGTCCGAGTGCGGCTGCGTTTGAGCGAGGAGCGGACGTGCGCTTCCTGACCGGCGCTCGCGGCTCGGACGACGAGCGGCTGCTCTGGTCGCGCGACGTCCGGTTCGTCAACCGCCTCGCCCGAACGGTCGCCGCGGGCCGCGTCCTCGAGCTCGAGGCCGGGTCGTGCCTGATCGCACCCGCCACGCGCCTGACCGACGAGGCAATCGCCTCGGTCGCCCACGCCGGCCACGACCCGGAGTACGGCCTCGTCACGGTGGACCCGTCGCTGCCGGAGCACGAGCGCTACCTCGTCGCGTTCTCGACGGCCGTCCAGGTCTCGGGCATCGCCGAGCGGATCGGGATGTCGCAGTCGACGACGCTCGCCCAGACGAAGACCCTCGACTACTTCTTCAGCCTCAAGAACCTCCACGACGTCTACTTCCAGCCGATCGCCGAGCTCGCGACCGGCGACCTCCACGAGTACGAGTGCCTCTTCCGGCCCGTCATGCCGATGCTCCCCCAGTCGATCACGGCGATCGTCCACGCCGGCATCGACACCGACCGCTCGGTCGAGCTCGACGCGTTCATCGTCCAGCGGATCCTGTGGCGGATCGCCGAGCTGACCCCGCCGGGCGAGCCGATCCCCGGCCGCTACGCAATCAACGTCACCCCGTCGAGCCTGCTGGCGGGCGCGTTCGAGCCGGGCGCGCTCGCGGCGGTCGTCCGGGAGACGGGGCTCTCGCCGCGCCAGGTCACGGTCGAATGCACCGAGCAGCAGGCCGTCGCGAACCCCGACGCGCTCGTCGGCCGGGTGAAGGCCCTCCGCCGCCTCGGTTTCGGGTTCGCCGTCGACGACGCCGGCGCGGGCTACGCGAGCTTCACCCTCATCGCCGCCCTGCGGCCCTCGATCATCAAGATCGACCGCGAGATCGTCCATGGGATCGGGACGAAGAACGGCGACGCCAAGCAGGCGCTCGTCGAGTCCTTCGTCAGCTTCGGCCGCCGGATCGGAGCGCGACTCGTGGCCGAGGGGATCGAGAACAGGCGCGACCTGTCGATGCTCACCTCGCTCGGCGTCCAGTACGGCCAGGGCTATCTCCTCGGCCGCCCCTCCCCGGTCCCGCGGACACCCCGACGGCTCGATGCCCGTGGGCGCATCACCGCCGCTGCACGATCGGCGACGGCCGCCGCCAGGCCTGCGCACGGAGCCTGATCGGCCCCTCGCGCACCCGCGGTCCGTCCGCCCGCGTCCCGGCGACACCGTGCGTACCATCGCCGGCATGACACAGCCCTCCGCGGCGGCCGCAGCCACTGGCGCCGCTCTCACAGACGAGATCCGCGGGTTTCTCGCCGCTCCGCGGTTCGCGACGATCGCCACGCTCGATCCCGACGGCTCGCCCCACCAGGCGGTCGTCTGGTACGCCCTCGACGGCGACGCGCTGCTCGTGAACAGCCGGGTCGAGCGGCACTGGCCCCGGAACCTCGACCGGGACGGGCGGGTCGCCGTCGCCGTCTACGACAGCGCCGAGCCCTACCACTTCGTCGGGCTCAAGGGCCGCGCCGAGCGGCTTCACGAGGGACCGGCCGCGACGAGCGACATCCAGGCGCTCGCCCGGCGCTACGGCAGGGATCCGGAGCGCTACGGGGGACAGGCCCGCGTGACGTACCGAATCGCCGTCGAGGCGGTCTTCGACTACCGCTCGTGAGCGCCCCCGGTTGCGCCGGGGGCGGTTCCGCCGGAGCCGGTTCCGCCGGGGCCCGCGTCGTCGCGCTCGCCGGCGGCGTCGGCGGCGCGAAGCTCGCCGCGGGGCTGGCCGCCCATCTCGGCGCGCGCCTGACGGTCGTCGTCAACACCGCCGACGACCTCGAGCGCTACGGCCTCTCGATCTGGCCCGATCACGACACCGTCGTCTACACCCTGGCCGGCCTCGACGATCGCGAGCGCGGCTGGGGCCTGCGAGACGAGACGTGGGCGGCGATGGGCACGCTCGAGCGGCTGGGCGCGGAGCCGTGGTTCCGGCTCGGCGACCGCGACCTCGGGACGCACCTCTTCCGGACGGAGCGGCTCGCGGCCGGCCGGCGCCCGACCCATGTCGCCCTCGAGATCCAGCGCGGTTTCGGGCTAACGCCGCGGGTGCTGCCGATGGCCGACGAGCCGGTCCGGACCCGGGTCCGCACGGACGAGGGCTGGCTGCCCTTCCAGGACTACTTCGTCAGGCGACACCAGGAGCCGATTGTCCACGAGGTCGCCTTCGACGGGATCGAGGCGGCCCGCCCGACACCGGAGGTCCTCGCGGCAATCGCCGGCGCGCAGACGATCGTCGTCTGCCCGTCGAACCCGTTCGTCTCGATCGGGCCGATCCTCGCCGTCCCCGGCCTCCGCGAGGCCGTCGCAGACCGTCGCGCCGCCGGCGTTCGTGTCGTCGCCGTCAGCCCGATCGTCGGCGGCCGGGCGCTCAAGGGACCGGCCGACCGGATGCTCGCGGCGCTCGGCCACGAATCCTCGGCCGTCGGCGTGGCTCGGCTCTACGTCGGCCTCGTCGACGTCCTCGTGATCGACGAGGTCGACCGGTCGGCGGCCGCGGCGATCTCGGCGCTCGGCATCGAGCCCGTCGTCGGCCCGACGGTGATGACCGACGACGACTCGCGCGCCGCCGTCGGGTCGCTCGTCCTGTCGGCCGCTCGACGCGCCACCACGTCTGCCTGACCGACGCCCGGAAGCCCGGCGCCGATACGATGCCCGCGATGGCCCGGACCGCCGCCGTGATCCCCGTTCGCGCGCTCGAGGGCGCGAAATCCCGGCTCGGCGACGTCCTCGACGCGGAGGAGCGGCGCGATCTCGTCGCTCGCCTCCTCGTCCGGACGGTCGAGGCGGCGCGCGCCGCCGGGATCGAGGACGTCCTCGTCGTGACCGACGATCCCGAGGCGCGAACGCTCGCCTCGGACGCGGGCGCGATCGCCCTGACCCAGCGGAAACCGGGGCTCAACCAGGCGCTCGACGAGGCGCGACGGCAGGCCGTGGCCGACGGCGCCCGGGTCCTCGTCGTCCTGCCGGTCGACCTGCCGCTCGTCGACGAGGCCGCGGTGACCGGGCTCGTGGCCGCCCTCGGCGCGGAGACCGACGACGCTCCGACGGTCGTCCTCGTCCCGGATCGCCACGGCACCGGCACGAACGCGCTCGCGCTCCGGCCGCCGGACGTGATCCGGTTCGCGTTCGGCGCTTCGAGCCGAGCCGCCCACGAGGCGCTCGCGGCGCAAGCCGGCGCCCGCTACGTGGAGCTCGACTCGCCGCTCGCGATCGACCTCGACACGCCCGAGGATCTCCTCCTCGTCGAGGACCGCCTCGTCGGCACCGATGTCGCCTGAGCGCGCCGGCCTCACCGTCATCCCGCTCGAGGGGATCGGCGAGGTCCGACCTGGCGACGACCTCCCCGCGATCGTCGGCGACGCGCTCGAACGGACGCCCGACGCGCTCCCGCTCGAGACCGGCGACGTCCTCGTCGTCACCCAGAAGATCGTCTCGAAAGCCGAGGGGGCGGTCGTCGACCTCCGAACCGTCACGCCGCGGCCGGAGGCGGTCGAGTTCGCGGAGCGCTTCGACCGCGACCCGCGCCAGATCGAGGTCGTGCTCCGGGAGGCCCGGCGCGTCGTCCGGATGGAGCGCGGCGTGCTCATCACCGAGACGCCGCACGGGTTCGTCTGCGCGAACGGGGGCGTGGACGCGTCGAACGTCGGACCCGAGACCGGCGATCTCGTGACCCTCCTGCCGGCCGATCCGGACGCGTCGGCGGCTCGGTTGCGGGCCGCGCTCCGCGCGCGCTTCGGGGCCGACCTGCCGGTCGTCGTCTCGGACAGCTTCGGCCGGCCGTGGCGCTGGGGCATCGTCGACGTCGCGATCGGCGTCTCCGGCTTCCGGCCGCTCGACGACCTCCGGGGGACACCCGACGCCGACGGCCGAACGATGCACGCCACGATCCGGGCGGTCGCCGACGAGATCGCCTCGGCCGCCGAGCTCGCGCTCGGCAAGGTCGCCGGCCGGCCCGCGGCGATCGTCCGCGGTGCCCACCCGACGCTCGGCGAGGGCTCGATCCGCGAGGTCGTCATGGACCCCGCCTTCGACCTGTTCCGCTAGGCGCCGCTGCCTACGCTCGGTCGAGCGGGCGCGTCCGCGCCGACTCCGGGCCGGTACGCTCCGCGCCGTGAAGGTCGGCCTCCAGATTCCCTCGTTCACCTGGCCCGGCGGCGACGCCGCGATCGGACCGACGCTCGCCCGGGTCGTGCATACCGCCGACGAGGCCGGGTTCGACTCGATCTGGGTCATGGACCACTTCTTCCAGATCCGGAGCGTCGGCGCGATGACCGAGCCGATGCTCGAGGGCTGGACGACGCTGGGCTTCCTCGCCGCGAACACGTCCCGGGCCCGACTCGGCCTCCTCGTCGGAGGCGTCCACTACCGCGCCGCCGGGCTCTGGGTCAAGGCCGCAACCACCCTCGACGTCCTGTCCGGCGGGCGCGCCTGGCTCGGGATCGGCGCCGCCTGGAACGAGGAGGAGTCGCGCGCGCTCGGGTTCGCCTTTCCGCCGCTCGCCGAGCGCTTCGAGCTGCTCGAGGACACGCTCCGGATGGCCCACGGGATGTGGCAGGGCGACCACGGCACCGAAACGGCATTCGAGGGCCACCGAACCCACGCCGCGCGCCTGCTCAGCTCCCCGCAGTCGCTGAGCCGGCCCCGGGTCCCGATCATGGTCGGTGGCGGCGGCGAGCGCCGGACGCTCCGACTCGTCGCTCGCTACGCCGACGCGTGCAACGTCTTCGGTGGGCCTGAGGGGCTCGTCCACAAGTACCGCGTGCTGCGCGAGCACTGCGAGGCGGTCGGCCGCCCGTACGAGGAGATCGAGCGGTCGACCCTCCAGTCGATCGACCCTGACGCGCCCGGCGCCGCCAACCCCGGCCGTCACTCGATCGCGCAGATCGTCGACTGGTTCGGCGAGCTCGGCGATGCCGGCGCGCAGCACGTGATCTTCAGCATCCGCGACGTCTGGGACCCCGCCCGCCTCGAGCTCGTCTGCCGAGATCTCGTCCCGGCCGTCACGGCTCTCTGACGTCCGCCGATACTCCCCTAGAGTATCGCCGTGGTGCTACGATCCGGACGATGACCGAGGAGCGCCCCACACCAGAAGACGAGACGGCCGAGACCGCGGCCGAGGGGCCGGTCGCGCCCTCCTCGAACGGCACGAGTCCCTTCGGCGGCCTCTCGATCGACTTCGGTGGCCCGGCCGAGCCGCTCGCGCCGGGCGAATTGCCGGCCATCTCGTTCGGCGCCCCGGCCGTCGCTCCGGTCACCGGCGGCCCCGACGGCACGAGCCACCTCCACGGCGAGGGGCCGCACCATGCCAAGGTCGTCATCGTCGGCTCCGGGCCGGCCGGCCTGACCGCGGCGATCTACGCCGCGCGGGCGAACCTCGAGCCCATCGTCCTCGCGGGCTCCGCACCGGGCGGCCAGCTCATGATCACCTCGGACGTCGAGAACTATCCGGGCTTCCCGCTCGGGATCCAGGGGCCCGAACTCATGGCCGCCTTCCGCGAGCAGGCCGAGCGCTTCGGGACGCGCATTCTCGACGTCGACGTCGACCGCGTCGACCTCTCCGCGCGCCCGTTCGGGCTGTGGGCCCGCGGGGTCGAGTACCGGGCCGACGCGGTGATCGTGGCGACCGGGGCCTCGGCGCTCTGGCTCGGCCTCCCGTCCGAGGAGCGCCTCCGCGGGCGAGGCGTCAGCGCCTGCGCGACCTGCGACGGCTTCTTCTTCCGGGACAAGGAGATCGCGGTCGTCGGCGGCGGCGACACGGCGATGGAGGAGGCGACGTTCCTCACCCGCTTCGCCTCGAAGGTCCATCTCCTCCACCGGCGCGGCGACTTCCGGGCCAGCAAGATCATGGTCGATCGCGCCCGCGCCAACGACAAGATCGAGATCCACACGAACACCGCGGTCGACGAGGTCCTCGGCGACACCCACGTCACCGGGCTCCGGCTTCGCGATACCGGCAGCGACAAGACGACGGAGGTCCCGATGGACGGCCTCTTCGTCGCCATCGGCTACCGCCCGAACACGGACGCCTTCCGCGACTGGCTCGAGGTCGACGACATGGGCTACCTCGTCGTCCACGGTGAGACCGGCTCGCGGATCGAGGGCGTCTTCATCGCCGGCGACGTCCACGACCACCACTACCGCCAGGCCGTCACCGCGGCCGCCGACGGCTGCAAGGCCGCCATCGACGCCGAGCGCTGGCTCGAGGCGCAGGGGATCACGGAACGCGCCACCGCGACCGCCTGGTAGGGCACCGCCGATGTCGATGATGGGCGGCGGCTGGAACGTCATGCGCTCGTTCCGCCGCGACGACTCCGTCCGCTCCCACGAGCTGTCGCCCGGGCTGCTGCGGCGGATCGCCCATTTCGCCGCGCCCTACCGCCGGCTGCTCGGGGTCTTCCTCGTCCTCATCGTGATCGACGCGGTGATCGCGGCCGCGAACCCGCTCCTCTACCGGGCGATCATCGACGACGGCATCCTGCCGCGAGACTCCGGCCTCGTCGTCGAGCTCGCCCTCCTCCTGGGGCTCCTCGCTGTCTTCGACGCCGTCCTGTCGCTCGTCGAGCGCTGGATCTCCGCCCGCGTCGGCGAGGGCCTCATCTTCGACATGCGGACGAAGGTCTTCGCCCACTTCCAGCGGATGCCGGTCGCCTTCTTCACCCGGACCCAGACGGGAGCCCTCGTCAGCCGGCTCAACAACGACGTCCTCGACGCCCAGAGCGCGTTCACGAACACGCTCTCGTCGGTCGTCGGGAACGTGATCACGGTCGTCGTCACGCTCATCGCGATGTTCGTCCTGAGCTGGCAGATCACGCTGCTCGCGCTCGTCCTCTTCCCGGTCTTCGTGCTCCCGGCACGCTTCGTCGGCCGACGGATCCAGGCGATCACCCGCGAGAGCTACAACCTCAACTCGGCGATGACCTCGACGATGACCGAGCGCTTCAACGTCGCCGGCGCCCTCCTCGTCCGCCTGTTCGGGGAGCCGCTTCGCGAGATCCGGAGCTTCGAGGAGAAGGCCGGCCGCGTCCGCGACATCGGCGTCACCCAGGCGATGTACATGGTCGTGTTCATGACCGGGATGCTCCTGACCGCGTCGTTCGCGACGGCGATCGTCTACGGCCTCGGCGGCGTTCTCGCGGTCGACGGCATCCTCCAGGTCGGGACGGTCGTCGCCCTGACCGCGTACCTCAACCGGCTCTACGGCCCGCTGACCTCGCTCTCGAACGTCCAGGTCAACGTCATGACCGCCCTCGTCTCGTTCGACCGGATCTTCGAGGTCCTCGACCTCGAGCCGCTCGTCGCCGAGCGACCGGACGCCACGGCGATCCCGCGCGGCCCGGCGACCGTCGAGTTCGAGCACGTCGACTTCAGCTATCCGACCGCGGCGGAGGTGTCGCTCGCCTCGCTCGAATCGGTCGCGGTGCTCGACCAGGCGCCCTCGAGCCAGGTCCTCCACGACGTCACGTTCACGGCCCGGCCGGGCGAGCTCGTCGCGCTCGTCGGGCCTTCCGGCGCCGGCAAGACGACGATCAGCCACCTCGTCCCGCGGCTCTACGACGTCCGGTCCGGGGCCGTCCGGATCAACGGCGTCGACGTCCGCGACGCCACCTTCGATTCGCTCCGCCGGATCGTCGGCGTCGTGACCCAGGACGCCCACCTGTTCCACGACACGATCCGGGCGAACCTGCTCTACGCCCGGCCCGACGCGACCGACGCCGAGCTGATCGAGGCGCTCCGGGCGGCCCAGATCCTGCCGCTTGTCCAGGCCCTGCCGGACGGGCTCGAGACGGTCGTCGGCGACCGGGGCTACCGGCTGTCGGGGGGCGAGAAGCAGCGGATCGCGATCGCCCGGCTGCTCCTCAAGGCGCCCGACGTCGTCGTCCTCGACGAGGCGACGGCCCACCTCGACTCGGAGTCGGAGGTGGCGCTCCAGCGGGCGCTCCGGACCGCGCTCGCCGGTCGAACCTCGATCGTCATCGCCCATCGGCTCTCGACGATCCAGCAGGCCGACCAGATCCTCGTGGTCTCGGAGGGCCGGATCGTCGAGCGCGGCCGCCACGCCGAGCTGCTCGCGGCCGGCGGCCTCTACGCCGAGCTCTACCAGACGCAATTCCGGCGCGAGCAGTCGGGCGAGGACGAGCCCGCTCCCGAGCCGGCGCTCGCGCTCGGCTGAGGCGAGTCGAGGGCTCACCCGAGGGCTCACGCGAGGAGGAATTCGATGCGGACGCGAACGGCCGAACTGACGCACGAGGGTGGCAAGCGGTTCGCGGCTCAGGTCGGCTCTGGCCACGTGCTCGTGTTCGACGACCGCGAGGACGTCCCCGAGCCCGGGCCGATGGACACCGTGCTCGCGGCGCTCGCCGGCTGCACGGCGATGGACGTCGTCTCGATCGCCCTCAAGAAACGCCAGGGGATCGACTCGTACCGGGTCCACGCGTCGGCCGAGCAGCGCGACGAGTATCCGCAGGTGTACACGCGGATCGACCTCGTCCACGAGGTCGTCGGGCCGGCCGTCGACGAGGAGGCGATCCGCCGCTGCATCGAGCTCTCGGCCGACAAGTACTGTCCGGTCAGCGCGATGCTCTCCGCGGGCGCGACCCAGATCCACCACCGCTATCGGATCCGGAACACGGGGCCGGAGCCGTTCGAGGCCGAGGGCGAGGTCCGCGTGACCGGTCCCGGCCTCTCGCTCGAACCGACCGCCTGAGGGCTCCGCGCCCAGGCCAGCGCGATTTTCGCGCTTGCATTCTTATCCACGACGTCGTATAGTCATTCCGACGACGCCGCGGTCACGGACCGCGGATGGGCCATCGGTCGGGTCGCCGGCGAGCGACCGAAGCGCCGGCGAGCGCACGACCGACCACGGGTCGATCCGCGCCGGGGTCGCGGCGTTACGCTGACCGCCGGATGCCGAAGCCCGAGCCGCGTCCGCACCCCGCGAACCCCGATCCGTCGCCGCGGCTGCGGATCCTCGTCGCCTCGCCCGCCCCGTCGGAGGTCGGCGAGCTGGCGGTGGCCCTCGGCGACGCCGGCCATGAGATCGTGACCGCCTATCGCGGCGAGACGGCGATCCAGCGGTTCACCGACGAGCGGCCGGACGTCGCCGTGCTCGCGCCGGACCTCCCGGGCGACCCGCCCGAGCGCCTCGTCGCCCGGATGAAGGCCCGTCTCGACGCGCCGATCCTCGTCCTCGCCGGCATCGACGACGAGTCGCTCGTCGTGGCCCTCCTCGACGCCGGCGCCGACGACGTCATCGCCCGTCCCGCCCGGCGTCTCGAGCTCGTCGCCCGGGTGAACGCCGCGGCCCGCCGCCGGCCACGCGGCGCGTCCGCGGCCGCGCCCGTGCTCGACGGGCTCGCGGTCGACGTCGACCGCCACCGGGCGACGATCGAGGGCCGCGACCTCGCGCTCACCCCGACCGAGCTCGAGCTGCTCGCGACGCTCGCGGCGCACGGCGGTGCGATCGTCGACCACCGCTCGCTCATCCGGGCGCTCTGGCCCGACGACCCGACGGTCGACCACGACGTCCTGCGGACCCACCTGGGCCGGCTCAACGCGAAGCTGGTCGCGGAGGGCCATCCGGGCCTCCGAAACGTCCGCGGCCGAGGCTACGGGCTGCGGGTGGCCGGTGGGGCGCTCGACGGCGACTCGCCTCCGGCGCCGCCGGACGCGGCGGCCGAAGCCGCCAGCGAAGAGGCTCCTACGGCCGTCGACCGAGCAGGATGACGAGCGGGTAGTCGCGTCCGTCTCGCTCGATCGACGGCCCGATCCGGGCCTCCACGTCGGCGAACCCCGCCTCGCGCGCCGCGGCCGTCAGCGCCTCGGGATCGAAGCCCTGGTGGTGGATTCCCTCGGCGTCCTCGGTGTGGAACGAGCCGTCTTCCGTCGCCAGGTCGGCGAGGGCGATCCGGCCGCCCGGCGCGAGCAGATCGCGGATCGCCCGGAGCGCCCCGACGGTGTCCTCGAGGTGGTGGAGGACGAGCTGGGAGACCGCGAGGTCGAACGGTTCGGACGGAGGCGGGTCGGCCACGAGGTCGAAGCGTAGGGCCGAGACGTTCGGGCGCCCGAGGTCGGCGAGCTTCCGACGCGTCACCTCGAGCATGCCGGCCGACGGGTCGGACAGGACGAGCTCGCCGACGTCGCCCGCGAGCGCGAGGCCGAGCAGGCCGGTCCCCGCCCCGATCTCGATCGTCCGCATGCCCGGCGACAGCGGGACGGCGTCGCGGATCGCGGCCGCGACCGCCTCCGCGCGCTCCTGGCGGTCGGGGGTGTCCCACGTCGCGGCGCGTTCGTCGAAGCTGCTCACCGCGACATGATCGCAACCTTTTCGTCGCGGCGGCGACCGCCGCTTCTCCACCCGCCGGGTCTGGAGCCCGGCGTCGCCGGTTCGTAGCCTCCGCCCAGGTTCCGGGCGACCGGTCCCGGCGTGCGCGACGCGGAGGGTGCGGATCGATGAGCACGGCGAGCCCGACGATCGACGGCGGCGACACGGCCTGGATGCTCGTCGCGACGGCGCTCGTCATGGTCATGCTGCCGGGGCTCGCCCTCTTCTACGGCGGCCTTGTCCGGCGCAAGAACGTCCTCTCGACGATCATGCACAGCTTCTTCGGGCTCGCGATCGTGAGCGTCGTCTGGGTCCTCGTCGGCTTCTCGCTCGCCTTCGGCCGCGACGTCACCGGGCACGGCCTCCTCGGCGGCCTCGACTACGCCGGCTTCGTCAACGTGACGCTCAGCCCGAACGCGACGTACGGCCCGACGATCCCGTTCGTCCTGTTCGGCGCGTTCCAGCTCATGTTCGCGGCGATCACCCCGGCCCTCATCACCGGCGCCTTCGCCGAGCGCAAGCGGTTCGCCTCGTTCGTGATCTTCACGGTCCTCTGGTCGGTCCTCGTCTACTCGCCGATCGCGCACTGGGTCTGGGCGAGCGACGGCTGGCTCTATCGGCTCGGCGCGCTCGACTTCGCCGGGGGGACGGTCGTCCACGCGTCGTCGGGGGTCTCGGCGCTCGTCGTCGCCCTGCTCATCGGTCGCCGGGTCGCGAACGGCGAGGCGCTCGAGCCGCACGACATCCCGATGACCGTCCTCGGCGCCGGCCTCCTCTGGTTCGGCTGGTTCGGCTTCAACGCGGGCTCGGCGCTGACCGCGGGCGGCCTCGCCGCGAACGCGCTCCTCGTCACGAACACGGCCGCCGCCGCGGCGACGCTCACCTGGGTGTTCGCCTCGTACCTCCACCACGGCAAGGCGAGCGTCGTCGGCGCGGCCTGCGGCGCCGTGGCCGGGCTCGTGGCGATCACGCCCGCGTCGGGGTTCGTGACCGCGGGCGGCGCGATCGTCATCGGCCTCGTCGCCGGCGGACTCTGCTATTCGGCCACGCTCATGCGCGAGCGGCTCCGGATCGACGACGCGCTCGACGTCTTCTCGGTCCACGGCGTCGGCGGGATGTTCGGCGCGCTCGGGACCGGCGTCCTGGCCACGACCGCGATCAATGCCGCGCCCGGGCTCATCGACGGCAACCCAGCACAGGTGGCGACCCAGGCGCTCGCCGTCGGCGCGACGATCGCCTACGCCGCGGTCGCGACGTTCGGGATCGTCAAGGTCGTCGACTTCGTCCTCGGCCTCCGGGTGCCGCAACAGGACGAGCAGCTGGGCCTCGACCTCGCGGTCCACGGCGAGGTGGCGTACCAGCCGTAGCGGACGCCGGCGGTCGCGCGCGCCCCGTCTCCTGCCCTATCGCCCCGTCGCGCTCGACCGGTCCGAGCTCGACCGCGACACCGAGCTCCTCGAGATGCCCCGTGACCTCGTCGATCGGAGCTCGCACGATGCACGTGCAGGAGACGACCGGCGGGCGTTCGTGACTCCTACGCGACGACGACCCGCGTCTGCTCGGCGCGGAGGTGGGCGTAGGCCGGCTTGACGACCTCGTTGATGAGCCGAAGCCGCTCGTCGAACGGGGCGAACGCCGATTTCAGCGCGTTGATCGTCAGCCACTCCATCTCGCCGAG
>DASTSC010000204.1:0-1953 GCA_035760905.1 Candidatus Limnocylindrales bacterium
GCCTCGAGCAGCCCCACGTCGGTGCCGGCCTCGGCGATGACGACGCCCATCGGGTCGGCGACGAAGCTGCCGCCGTAGAACGTCATCTCGCCCTCGCGCCCGACGCGGTTGACGGCCATCACGAACGCGGCGTTCGCGACGGCGTGGCCGCGCATGACCGTCCGCCATGCCTCGTGGGTGTCGACGGTCGGGTACTCGGGTTCCGAGCCGATCGCCGTCGGATAGACGATCAGCTCGGCGCCCTTCAGGGCGAGGATCCGGGCCACCTCCGGGAACCACTGGTCCCAGCACGTCGCGAGCCCGAGGGCGACCCACGCCTCGCGCCCCTCCCCCACCCCGAGCCGGACGCCGTGGACCGGGTATCCCGAGTCCCCGGGCGCGAAGTAGTACTTCTCGGCGTAGCCCGGGTCGTCCGGGATGTGCGCCTTGCGGGTCCGCCCGACGAGGACGCCGTCGGGCCCGAAGACGATCGCGGTGTTGTAGTTGAGCCCGGCCATCGCCCGTTCGTAGACCGAGCCGACGACGGCCACGCCGAGCTCGCCCGCGAGCGCCCCGAGCGCGTCGGTCGTCGGCCCCGGGATCGGCTCGGCCCAGGCGAGGTACTCCGGCCGCTGGGCGTGCTGTGGGAAGTAGGGCCGCGTGAAGAGCTCGGGCAGGACCACGAGCTCCGCGCCGTTGGCGACAGCCTCGCGGACCAGCGCGACCGCCCGCTCGAGGTTCGCCGCCGGGTCGTCGCCCATCGCCATCTGGACGCCGGCGACCCGGAGCGTCCGCGGGGGCAGGTCAGCCGGGCCGTCCATCGGGAGCATCGTGCCATCGCGGGGTGTGAGACGCGAGCTCCCTGGCCTCCGGCTACCCTCGCGCCCGATGACCAACGACCAACCCGACGAGCTCGAACGGGTCCTCCTCGCGAACGAGCGGTTCGCTGCGGACGCGTTCACGGCCGGCGGCCTCGGCGCCCTCGGACCACGTCCTGCCCGCCGACTCGCCGTCGTCGCCTGCATGGACGCGAGGCTCGACGTGGCCCGGGCGCTCGGGCTCGGGCCGGGCGACGCGCACGTCATCCGCAATGCCGGCGGCCTCGCCACCGACGACGCCATCCGATCGCTCGCGATCAGCCGCGCCGCACTCGGAGCCGACACGGTGCTCGTCGTCGAGCACACCGGCTGCGGTCTTCTCGGGCTCGATGACGACGCCCTTCGGCAGGAGCTCGACGCGAGCGTCGCGCTCCCCCTGGGCGGCTTCGACGACCTCGAAACGAACCTGCGGGCCCAGATCGAGCGGATCGCGAGCCATCCCTGGACGGCCGGGATGACCGTCCACGGCCTGATCTACGACGTGGCCTCGGGCCGGCTCTCCTCGATCGGGACGACGGCGACGCTTCAGCCCGGCGGCTGATCGACCTCGACATCGGCGACCAGCTGACCGCCGGCGTCCATGAGGACCTCGCGCGCGGTCGGCGCATCACCGTCAACCTGAACGGCCACGATCGTCCGCGGCAGATCGATCGGCCCATCCGCCCTCTCGGAGACGGCGGCCGCCGCGATCTCCACGTTCTCGGCGTTTACCTCGCGCTCGAGCCTCTGCCGGGCGAGCTCCGCCGCGCCCGGATCCGCGAATGTCGCGGCAATGGTCCTCATGAGCCTGATCGTGGTCCCCCGTTCGGTTCCTCGAATTGCAAGCCGATCCACGCCATCGCGGTCGTCATGCCATCGTGACGAGCCTCGAGGGTCCGCAGCCTCCCCGGATCAGTGACGGCGGTTGCAGGCCGATTACATCTCAGCGACCCGGGCGATGACGGCGTACTCTCGACCTTCGAAACCGAGACCACCCATGCCGACTGTCACCCTCCGCTGCTTTCCCGAAGCCGACGCCCGCTTTCGGCGGGACGCGCTCGATACGCTGCGGGCCACCGGGGTCGCGAACGAGCGGGCTCTCGAAACCGCGCTCCGG
>DASTSC010000205.1:0-2821 GCA_035760905.1 Candidatus Limnocylindrales bacterium
CGGACGAGCTCGCGGATCGGGATCGCGCCGCGGCCCTCGATGTTCGGCGGGCGCGACTCGAGCGTCACGACGTGCTCCTGGCGGAGCTGGAGCTCGGCGGCGTCCTCGATCGTGACGATCCGCTCGTCGTTCGGGATGAACGAGGAGAGGACGTTGAGCGTCGTCGTCTTGCCCGAGCCGGTGCCGCCCGAGACGAAGATGTTGAGGCGCGCCTCGACGCAGGCCTTGAGGAAGTCGAACATCTCGGGCGTCGCAGTTCCGAACCGGATCAGGTCGTCCACGGTGAAGGGGGAGGCCGCGAACTTCCGGATCGTGATGACGGGACCGACGAGCGACAGGGGCGGGATGATCGCGTTGACGCGCGAGCCGTCGGTGAGGCGGGCGTCGACCATCGGCGACGACTCGTCCACGCGGCGGCCGATCGGGGCGATGATCCGATCGATGATCCGCATGACGTGGTCGTCGTTCTGGAAGACGACGTTCGTCAGCTCGAGCTTGCCGGACCGCTCGATGTAGACCTGGCGCGGCCCGTTGACCATGACCTCGGTGATGCTCTCGTCGCGGAGGAGCGGCTCGAGGGGCCCGAGGCCGATGATCTCGTCGGTGATCTGCTCGAGCATCCGGACGCGCTCGGCGCGGGTGAGGGCGAGGCCCTCCTCGTCGATGACCTTGCCGAAGATCTCCTCGATCTGGCGGCGGACCTCGACCTGGTTCGAGAGGTCGAGCTTCGGGTCCAGGTCCTGGATGACCCGGTTCTGGATCCGGAACTTGACGTCGCGGAACGACTCGCGGACCGGAGCCTGGGTCATGAGCCGCGGCGCGACCGGCGTGGGCGGCTGCGGGCCGTTGCCGGACGGCGCGACCGGCGCCGGAACGTTGGACGCGGGCGCCGGTCCCGGCGCCGCGCCGGGTCGAGCGCTCTCGATCCGCTTCAGGAGAGACATCGCCTACACCCCTTCGGCCCGATACGGGCCAACTATTACCGCCACGCGAACAGGGACTTCCGCGCTGCCGCCTTCGGCCGGTCGTCGACCGGTGCCGGCGTGGCGGCGCGCTCGCCGGCGACCGCGGTCGCCAGGCGCAGCACATCCTGCGACACCTGGGACTCGCGATTCGATAGGAAGAATGGGACCCCTCGGTTGAGGGCGTAGACCACGCTCCTCCCGTCGCTCACGATCGTATGGTCCACCTTTCGGCCGATCGAGTGCTCGACGTCCGCGATTCGGATCCCGAGCGTCGAGTCGGCGCGGTTGAGGACCAGCTGGACCTTGCTCGCGTAGTCGAGCTGGTCGGCGACCTCGAGGAACAGCCGCATGTTCTTGATGCTCGTGATCTCGAGGCTGAGGACCGTCAGGACGACGTCCGCCGCGTCGAGGATCGCGAGTGTCGAGTCGTTGAACCAGGCGGCGCAGTCGACGACGACGAGGTCATGATCGCGGCGGAGCGCGTCGAGGACGCGACGGAGGCCGCTCACCGTGATCAGCTCGGCCATTTCGGGCGACGGCGGCGCGAGCAGGACGCGGACGCCGGAGCTGTGGTTGATCACGAACGTGTCGAGCGACTCGAGGTCGCCCGCCTCGAGCTCGGGGGCGAGGTCCGCGATCGACTTGTTCTTCGGGTTGAGGTTGAGCAGCACGCCGACGTCGCCGAACTGGAGCGAGCCGTCGACGAGGACCGTGCGCTTGCCGAGCTCGTGGGCCGCGGCGACGGCGAGGTTGACCGAGATCGTGGTCCGGCCGACGCCGCCCTTGGGCGAGAAGACGGCGACGACGACGCCGTTCCGGTCCTCACCACCGCCCAGCGGCCCAGCGGCCGGGCCGTTCGCCGCGGGCGCGGCGATCCGGCTCAGCTTGTCGCGTTCGCGGCTGTGGACCTGGCGGATCGAGGCGGTCAGCTCGTCCGAGCTGAACGGCTTGACGAGGAACTCGCGGGCGCCGGCGAGCATCGACCGGCGGAGGTAGTCCGCCTCGCCCTGGACCGACATCATGATCACGGCGGCCGTCGGCACGCGCTGGGCGAGCTGCTCGGTGGTCGCGATGCCGTCCATGTCCGGCATGTTGATGTCCATCAGCACGACGTCCGGGATCAGGCTCGCGGCGAGCTGGATCGCCTCGCCGCCCGACGCGGCGGCGCCGACCACCTCGATGTCGCTCTCGAAACCGAGGAGCTTGGCGAGGTGGTCGCGCGTCTCCGGAATGTCGTCGACGATCAGGACCCGAATCTGGTCGGACATCGGCTCAGGCGGCTCCGGTTCGTTCCGACGCCGGGCCGACTACTGGCGGACGCGAGCCGGAAGGACGGTCTCGACGAGCTGCGGCGGGAGGACGCCGTACTGGTCGACGAGGGTCTTCAGGATCACACCGCTGGTCGGATCGGTCGGCGGGATCACGGGGTTGCCGGCCTCGTCGCGGAAGTCGTCCGGCGAGCGGAGCACGAGCGTGATCGAGCCGTCGAGCTGGGCGTACTTGATGACCTCGGCCTGCTGCGGGGTGACCGCGAGCATGACGATCTCCTGCTGGCCGTTGAGCGAGGTCTGCTGCTGCTGCGCGGGCTGACCGCTGGCCTGGGGCTGCTGCTGCTGCTGCTGCTGCTGGGCCGCGGTCGGCGGCGGCAGGAGCGTACCCAGGACCTGGACGCCCTGGAGGAGGACCTTGACCGAGGTGGCGTTGAGCCCCGCGACCGGCTGGATCGTGTTGTCCTGCTGGTTGACGGTGATGACCGGGAAGTGGTCGCCGGTGATGCCGACGATGACGTCGACGTAGTCGCCGGTGGCGATGACCGTGCCCGCGCCCGAGACCTGGTCGACCTGGACCGTCATCGC
>DASTSC010000206.1:0-1443 GCA_035760905.1 Candidatus Limnocylindrales bacterium
CAGGAGGTCCTCGCCGGTGATCCCGAGATCGGCCACGCCGTCGGCCACGAACTCGACCACGTCGGCGGTCCGGGCGAAGAGGATCTCGAGGTCCTGGTTCGCGGCCCGGGCGATGAGGCTCCGGTCGCTCGCGTCGACGTCAAGGCCGGCATCGGCGAGGAGGGTGAGCGCGGGTTCGCGCAGCCGGCCCTTGTTCGGGACGGCGAGCCGAAGCGTCGTCACGAGCGCGGTACGGCCGTGCCGGCCTTCTCGAGCGCGGCCCGATAGCCACCCTCGCCATGCCGGAGCCAGAAGGCGATCCGGGTGATCGTCGCGGTGCTGGCGCCCGTTCGCTGCGAGATCTCGGCGTAGTGGAGGCCGTCCGCGAGCAGCCGGACGACCGCCCAGCGCTGGGCGAGGTCGTGGAGCTCAGGCAGCGTGCAGAGGTCCCTGAAGAACGCGGCAGCCTCGTCCACGGTCTCGAGGCGAACGATGGCCTCGAGCAGACGACTCGTCTCCTCGGTCCGCCAGTCCTCGCTCTCGCGCTCCATGCCGGCCTCCCTCCCCGCACCCTGCTAGCGTGATAATCTGCTAATACGATAGAGAGCAGCGAGGGCGGCGTCAAGCGTGGCCGAGTTCGAGCTCATTCCAGCGATCGATCTCCGGGGTGGCCGGGTGGTAAGGCTCGTCGAGGGCGACTTCGAGCGGTCGACCGACTATTCCGACGATCCGGTCGCGGTCGCCATCGCCTTCGCGACGGCCGGCGCGCGGTGGATTCACGTCGTCGACCTCGACGGGGCGCTCGAGGGAAGGCCCGTCCAGGCGGCGGCGGTCGAGGCGATCGCCGCGAGCCTGCCGGCCGGCACGCAGCTCGAATTCGGCGGCGGGCTCCGGACCGAGGGCGACGTCCGTGCCCTGCTCGCGATCGTCGGGCGCGTCGTCGTCGGGACGGGCCTGCTCGCCGACCCGGCCTTTGCCGCGCGGCTCGTCCGCGCCCATGGTCACGAGCGGATCGTGGCCGCGCTCGACGTGCGGCACGGCCGAGCGGTCGGCGACGGCTGGCGCCACGACGCCCAGGCGCTGACGCTCGAGGACGCCTGGGCCCGCGCCCGGGCGGCCGGGATCCGCCGCGCGATCGTCACCGCGATCGCCCGCGACGGCTCGCTCGGCGGACCGGACCTCGAGCTCCTCGGGAGCCTCGCCACCGCTGGTGGAATCGACGTTGTCGCGTCCGGTGGGATCCGGAACCTCGACGACGTGCTCGCGGTGCGCGCGATCGGCTGCGCCGGCGCGATCGTCGGCCGGGCGATCTACGAACGAACGCTCGACCTCGCCGCGGCGTTCGACCGCCTCACCGCGGAGGCATCCGGCGTGGGGCGGCCGGCGTAGGTTTCGCGCGATGACCGAAGCGCCGGCAGGCCTCCGTCCGTCCGTCGAGCCCTTCGAGATCCGCGTGCCGGACGC
>DASTSC010000207.1:0-37946 GCA_035760905.1 Candidatus Limnocylindrales bacterium
GATCGCCCGGACCTCTGCGACCCCGCTCATGACCGCGGACAGCGTCCTGAACTCCGCCCCGACGGCGTCGGCCAGCAGCCGGGCAAGCGAGGTCTTGCCGGTGCCCGGCGGGCCCCAGAGGAGCATCGACGCGAGGTGGCCGCGCGCGACCGACCGGCGGATCGGACCGTGCTCCCCGACGAGGTGCTCCTGCCCGACGAGCTCGTCGAGGGTCCGCGGCCGCATCCGGGCGGCGAGCGGCTGACGCTCCGGCGGCGGCCGGAAGAGGGCCTCGGGTCGGGCGCCCTTCGGGCTTCGGGCCGGCATGCTCGGAGTGTACGAACGATGAGGCCGCGAGCGACCAGGATCCGTGTCGGCGGGCGCCGATGGCCAGAGCCGACGCCGGTTGGCGCGGCCGGTTGCTGGCGGGCGCGGCGGTGGCCGGCCGGCGCGGGCGGCCGGCCGGCGCGGGCGGACGGGCCAGCGCGGGCGGACGGCCGGCGCGGGCGGACGGCCAGTGCGGGCGGGCGGCCAGTGCGGGCGGACGGCCAGCGCGGGCGGGCGGCCAGCGCGGGCGACGCAATTGTTCATACGCACACGAGGAGAGCGTTAGCAACACGCGGAAGGGCGTGCGGCCGCCTCCCGACCGGATCGTTAGCCGTAGGCGTCAACTTTCCGGAGCGACATGGCCCGGCGACGCGGCCGGACTGCTCCTAACGCTCGTCCCGCGAGCGTCTGAAAGAAATGTCGGGCGGCGGAGGGAACGTCGGGCGGCGGAGGGAACGTCGGGCGGCGGAGGGAACGTCGGGCGGCGGAGGGAACGGCGGGCGGCGGAGGGAACGGCGGGCGGCGGAGGGAACGTCAGCCGGCGCCTACGCGGCTCCCGCACGAAGCGAGGAGAGGTGGGCGAGCGTTCGGCCGTCCCCGGGGAGCGGGGCGTTCGCGGCGGTCTCGATCCCCGTGACGAAGACGGCCACGAGCCGAGGGTCGAGCTGCGTCCCGGCGGCGTCCTCCAGCCGGCGCAGCGCCTCCTGGACGGACATCGCCTTCCGGTACGGCCGCGACGACGTCATCGCCGAGAACGCGTCCGCGACCGCGAGGATGCGCGCGACGAGCGGGATCTCCTCGCCAGCGAGCCGGTCGAGGTAGCCCGTTCCGTCGAACCGCTCGTGGTGGTGACGGACGCCGGCCCGGACGACCTCGACGTTCGGCAGGTCGCGGACGATCGCGTCGCCGAGGGCGACGTGCTGCTTCACGATCTCGAACTCGTCGGCCGTGAGCGCCGCCGGCTTGCGCAGGATCACGTCCGGGATCCCGATCTTGCCGACGTCGTGGAGGAGCCCCGCGATCTCGATCGTGCGGCGGACGTCCGCGGCGATGCCGGCTCGTTCGGCGAGGAAGACCGCATAGCGGGCGACGTCCTCCGAGTGCCGCTTCGTGTAGCGGTCCTTCGTGTCCACGGCGACGACGAGACCGGTCAGCACGTCGAACGACGACCGTTCGCGCTCCTCGAGATCGGCCGCCGAGAGGTTCGCCAGCCGGACGGCGTCGCCGCCGCTCGCCTTCGCCTCCGCGAGCGCCTCGGTCGCGACCGACAGGAGCTGGGTCGCGGACTCGGCGTGGCCGGGACAGTAGGCGACGCCGGCGCTCACCGTGATCGGCAGCCGTTCCGAGCCCGCGAACTGGACCGACAGCCCGGCGAGGGCCTCCCGGAGCCGGTCGACCGCGGGCTCGAGGTCGTGGACGCATTCGGGCGGCGCGACCGCGAGGAACTCGTCGGGCCCAAACCGTCCGAGCACCGATGCGTTCGAGAGCTCGCGCCGGAGGATCGTCGCGACCTCGACGAGCGCCCGGTCGCCGGCGTGGTGGCCGTGGGTGTCGTTGAGCAGCTTGAAGTTGTCGATGTCGACGAGCGCGATCCCGACCGCGCCACCGTTCGCCCGAGCGGTCTCGAGGAGCTCGGTCAGCGAGCCGACGATCGGCCCGTGGGCGAGCATCCCCGTCAGCGCGTCGCGACGACTCGCCTCGAGCAGCTCGTCGGTCTGACGGTTGAGCCTCCGCTGGGCGGCCCGAAAGATCAGCTGGAGGAGGACCGCGAGCAGGAGGCCGGCGACGATCGTGACCCCGATGACGTCGCGGTTCGAGGCGTCGATCGCCCGCAGGATCGGTGCCGCGTCGCGGTAGATCTCGAACGCAGCCACGACGCTCCCGCCCTCGGAGATCGGGAGGTACTCCTCGAGCAGGCGGCTGCCGGGCGGGGCCTGGGCCGTGGAGGCCTCGCCGGCGCTCGGATCGATGATCGACGACGCCGCCTGTCCGGTCGCGAAGACCTCAGCGAGGTCGTCCTCCACCTCGAAGCGGTCGCCGCGGATGTCCGGGCGATTCGAGAACAGGACGAGACCGTCGGGCGACCAGACCTTGATGTGATAGATCCCGCCCCCGTCGCGATCGACGAGCGCGCCGAGACTGGCCTCGATCGCGGCCGCTCGCCGCTCGTCCACCGGCGCGGTCAGATCGGCCGGCTCGACGATCACGCCGGCCAGGCCACGGACGAGCGAGCGGTCGGCGGCGACGCTCGACTCGATGGCCGACCTCGCCACGTGCGTGCTGACCACGACGACGAGCGCGACGCCAGCGAGCGTCACGAGCACCAGGCTCGCCCCGTAGACGAGCAGCAGCAGTCGGTTGCGCCCTGCGGCGCCGGCCCCCGGGCGGATCGTCACGCGGTCCCCTGCAGTCACGGCTGGGAGAGAGCGCGACCGTACGAAAGCCCCGGATGGGGCGTCGATAGGACGTTCGTCCGGCGACCGACAGGTCCGGGCGACGCGGGCTCGCCCGCCGGCCCGGGTCAGATCGTCAGGATGTGGGTGACGTCGATGAGGATGAACAGGACGAACAGGATGCCGACGAGCCCGCCGCCGATGAGCACGATTCGGCGAACGTCGCGGACGACGTAGGCGTACTCCTGGCTGGCCTCGGCGGCGAGGCCGCCTGCCTGCGCGGTCCGGGGCCGCTCGTCGCCGGCGAGCCGCTCCCGCGTGTCGCGGCGGCGGCGCGTCTCCTCGACCGAGCGCTCCTGCTCGACGATCCGGGCCTCGATCTCGGCGGCTCGGCGCTCCTCCTCGGCGGTCAGGCCGCCCGTCCGGCGTTCGGGGGACGGTGCCGGCGCGGTCGCTTCGCGGAGGGTGTTCGGGCGCGGCTGTGGTCGGTTGGCGGCACGTCGGCGTCCCGGCCGGACGGTGCCGCGGACGCGCTTGGCCATGACTCCCTTCGATGGCGTGCGACGGTCGGGCCGGTCGAGGATAGCAGGGGGGTCCGGCGTCCCCGGGTAGATCGGCGGTGCAGTCCCGGTTGCTAGACTGCCGGCCGCACGGAGGAGCAACGCTGGTCATCGACCTCGACGCGATCGCCACCGACCCGCTCGCGCCGGCGGTCGCCGGCCTGGCGATCGTCGTCGTCCTCCTCCTCCTGGCCCTGCTCGTGCTGGGTCTGCGCCTGCGAAGCCTCGGACGCCGGCTCGACGGGCTGACGGCCGGCGCTTCGGGTCAGAGCCTCGAGAGCGTGCTCCACGCCCATCTCGACACGGTCGCGCGGGCCTCGCGCGACGTCGAGCAGCTGGCGGCGCGGTCGACCGAGCTCGAGGCGGTCACCCGGCGTTCCCTCCAGCGGATCGGGCTCGTCCGCTACAACCCGTTCGAGGAGACCGGTGGCAACCAGAGCTTCGCGCTCGCGCTCCTCGACGCCGACGGGAACGGTTTCGTCGTCTCGAGCCTCCACGCCCGCGCCGTCACCCGCGTCTACGCGAAGGGCGTGTCCCGCGGGCAGGGCGAGGGGGCGCTGTCGGACGAGGAGGCCGAGGCCGTCCGCCGGGCGTTCGGCCGGCCGGCGGCCTCACGCGGCTGACCGGCCCGTGACAGCCGAGCTGACGCGGGGATCCGCGAGGCTGGCTCGGTGGCCCTCGATCTCGCTCCGCTCGCCGACCTCGCCCCCATCTCCGATCTCGCCTCCGGCGACTTCGACTGGCCGCCGTCCGCGCGGATGAGGCGGTCGCGCGAGCCGGCGCCCCTCGAGCAGCTCCCGGTCTGGGGATCGTTCACGGCGGCGGTCGACGGCCGCCCGCCCGACGAGGACGCGCCGGGTCTCGCGGCACTCCTCGGAGGGCTCAACGCGGAACAGCGTCGGGCGGTGACGCACGGCGAGGGACCGCTGCTCGTCCTCGCCGGAGCCGGCACGGGCAAGACCCAGGTGATCACGCGCCGGATCGCCTGGCTCATCGCCACGCGACGGGCCCGACCGTCGGAGATCCTCGCCCTCACGTTCACCGACAAGGCAGCCGACGAGATGGAGCTGCGGGTCGACCAGCTGGTGCCGTACGGCTACGTCGACGCGACGATCGCCACCTTCCACGCCTTCGGCGACCGGCTCGTCCGCGACCACGCGCTCGAGCTGGGCCTGCCGACGGACGTCCGGGTCCTGTCCCGGCCGGAGGTGGTGATCTTCCTGCGCGAGCACCTGTTCGACTTCGAGCTCGACCGGTACCGGCCGCTCGGCGACCCGACCCGTTTCCTCGACGCGCTCGCCGGCTACTTCAGCCGGCTCAAGGACGAGGACGTGTCGCCGGCGGGCTACCTCGCCCATGCCCACGATCTCGCCCGGGCGGCGGAGGTCGCCGCGACGGCCGCGGGCGCGGACGATGCGTCGGACGCAGACCGTGACGCGGCGGACGCGCTGTCCGAGGAGGCCGCGCGGCAGCTCGAGCTCGCCCGGGCCTACGGTCGCTACCAGGAGCTCCTGGCCGCGAACGGGTTCATCGACTTCGGGGACCAGGTGGCGCTCGCGCTCCGGCTCCTGCGCGAATCCCCGGCCGCGCGGCGGGCTGTCCAGGCCCGCTTCCGGTACGTGCTCGTCGACGAGTTCCAGGACACGAACCGCGCCCAATCGGAGCTCGTGGCGCTCATCGCCCAGCCCCATCGGAACGTGACCGTCGTCGGTGACGACGACCAGGCGATCTACGCGTTCAGGGGAGCGGCCGTCGGCAACATCCTCGACTTCCGCGAGCGCTACCAGGGCGCCCGGACGGTCGTCCTGACCCGCAACTATCGCTCACTCCGGCCGATCCTCGACGTCGCCTACCGGCTCGTCCGGCACAACGACCCGGAGCGGCTCGAGGTGAGGGCCGGCGTCGCCAAGCGGCTGCGTCCGGAGCGGCGCCACGACGACGAGCCGCCCGTCCACCTCGAGGCGTTCGCCACCGGCGCCGAGGAGGCGGATTGGATCGCGGCCGAGATCGGGCGCCGGATCGCGGCCGGTCGACGACCGCGCGACATGGCCGTGCTCGTCCGCACGAACGCCGCGGCCGATCCGATTCTCCGGAGCCTCAACGTCGCCGCGATCCCGTGGCGCTTCTCGGGCACGACCGGGCTCTACGCGCGACCGGAGGTCCGGCTCCTGCTGTCGTTCCTGCGCGCCGTCGCCGATCTCGGCTCGAGCGTCGACGTCTACGCGCTCGCGGCGTCGGACGTCTACGGCCTGCACGGCCCGGACCTCGTCGCGATCGCGAACATGGCCCGACGCCGGAACCGTTCGATCTGGGAGGTCGTCGACGAGCTCGAACGGCAGCCGGGCATCCTCCGCCTCTCCGCCGAAGGGCGAGCCGCGGCGTCCCGGCTTGTCGCGGACCTGCGGCGGCACGTCGAGCTCTCCCAGGTCCGCCCCGCCGGAGAGGTCCTCTACGCGTTCCTCAAGACGTCGGGGCTCCTCGGCCGGTGGGCGGCATCGGAGTCCGCTGCGGCCGAGGAGGCGCTCGCGAACGTGGCTCGCTTCTTCACGATCGTCCGATCCCAGTCGGCGCTGCTGCCCGACGACCGCGTCCCGTTCGTGGCGGGCCACCTCCGGACCCTCATCGAGGCGGGCGACGATCCGGCGACGGCGGAGCTGGACACGGACGTCGACGCCGTGTCGGTGCTCACCGTCCACAAGGCGAAGGGCCTCGAGTTTCCCGTCGTCTTCGTGCCGGGTCTCGTGGCCGGCCGCTTCCCGGCGACCGAGCGCGGCGGCCGGCTCCGGATCCCCGACGCCCTCCTTCGCGGCCGATCCGTATCGACGAGCGCCGAGGAGGAGCGACTGCGCGAGGAGCGGCGGCTGTTCTACGTCGCCCTCACCCGGGCCCGCGATGAGCTCGTCCTCAGCCATGCGGTCGAGTACGGCGGCGGCCGCGCTCGCCGCGTCTCCCCGTTCGTGCTCGAGGCCCTCGACCTCAACGCGGCCGCCCCGCCCCCGGTCCCGGACGGGGTGAGGGGAAGCCTCGATCGAATCGCCGCGTTCGAGACGCCGCCACCGGCGAGCGTCGTCGCCCGGGCGCCTGACGAGGGTCCCCTCACGCTCAGCTTCTCCGCGATCGACGACTACCTCACCTGCCCGGCCCGGTACCGGTTCGGGCACGTGGTCCGGGTGCCGCTCGCGCCGCACCACTCGCTCGTCTACGGTGCGGCGCTCCATGCCGCGGTCCAGGAGTTCCACCGCCGTCACGCGCGGGGCGACGTCATGAGCGAGGCGGAGCTCGTCGCCTCGTTCGATGCGGCGTGGTCGAGCGAAGGCTTCCTGTCCCGATCGCACGAGGAGGCCCGGCTCGAGGCCGGCCGGCGGGCGCTCGGGCGCTTCCGGGAGGAGCAGCTCCGGCCCGGCGCGGTGATCCCGGCCTACGTCGAGCGCGAGTTCGCGTTCGGGCTCGACGGCGATCGGGTGCGCGGCCGCTGGGACCGCGTGGACATCGAGCCGATCGAAGCGGCGGGCGGCGACCCGGTCGCACGCGCGGATGTCGTCGGGAGCGGGCCCGGCGCCGGCCCAGGGAGCGGCTCGGGCCTCGACGTCGTCACGCCGACGCTGCCCCTCGTCGGGGCGGAGCGGGTCACGATCACCGACTACAAGTCGAGCGACGTCCGCGATCCCGCCAGGGCGCGCCAGCGGGCGCGTGATTCGCTCCAGCTCCAGATCTATGCGATGGGCTACGAGGCGACCACGGGCCGGCTGCCGGATTTCGTCGCCCTCAACTTCCTCGAGACGGGCGTCGTCGGGCGGGTTCCGGTCGAGCCGAAGCGGCTGGCAAAGGGCCGCGACCAGATCCGTCGGGCCGCCGCGGGCATCCGCGCGGACAACTTCGGGGCGACGCCCGGAACCCTCGCCTGCGGCTACTGCCCGTACCGCGACATCTGCCCCTCGAGCGTCGCCCGCTGACCCTAGACTCGGGCGGTGGAAGCGCGCGACAGGCTCGCGAACCTCGGACTGTTCGCTGCCGCGGCCGTCGCATGGGTGCTCGTCGGGCTCGTCGTCACGACTCGCGATCCACGGCTCGACCCGGCGGCCGGGATCGTCGGCGCGGTCCTGATCGGGGTGGCCCTCGGCGTCACGACGATTCCGCTCTTCTGGCTGGCCGTCTTCGGCCGGCATCGCCGGATCGCCTACCACGGCGACTGGATGCGGGCAGCGCGCCGCGGCGGCTGGGTGATGGTCGTGAGTGCCGTCTTCGTCGGCCTTCGGCTCCAGGGTGCGTTCCAGCTGCCGATCGCGCTGTTCATCGTCGCGATGGTCCTCGTGGCCGAGACGACGCTGTCGGTCGAGCGCTGAGGACACTTGCTAGGATCGCCGCGGCGCCCCGCTGGACGCGTCGGGATGCGAACCGGCGGCGCTCGAGGCCAGGCCCTGAGCGCGTGACACGATGACCCCAAGAGAGCGACCGGGCGCCGACGCGGTCGATTTCGCGGCCCGCAACGGCTGGGACGGCCCGATCGACGAGTACGACGAGTTCGACCTGCCGATCTATGTCGGCGCCTCGAGCTTCGCCAACCTGCCCTGGATCACGGACCCGGCCGAGCTCCGCCGCCTGGCGCCGGACGTCGCCATCGTCGGCGTGCCGTTCGACGACGCCGTCAGCCACCGGCCGGGCGCGCGCTTCGGCCCGCGGGCGATCCGGAACGCCCAGTACACGAGCGGCTCGCTCCACTCGCTCCAGCTCGACGTCGATCCGCTCGACGTTCTCCGCGTGGTCGACGCCGGCGACGCCCCGATCGTCCCGGCCCGGCTCGACCGGAGCCACGCGGTCACGTACCGGAAGATCCGGGAGGTGCTCGAGACGGGCGCGCTGCCGATCGTTCTCGGCGGGGACCACTCGATCACCTGGCCGTCGGCCACGGCCGTCGCCGAGCGCCACCGGCCACGGTCGATCGGCATCGTCCATTTCGACGCGCACGCCGACACAGCCGACGAGGACTGGGGCCAGCTCAAGGGCCACGGGACGCCGATGCGACGGCTCATCGAGAGCGGGGCGGTCGCGGGCCGAAACTTCGTCCAGGTCGGCCTCCGCGGCTACTGGCCGCCGGCCGACGTCTTCGCCTGGATGCAGGCCCAGGGCCTCCGCTGGCACCTGATGCGCGAGATCGAGGAGCGTGGCGCGGAGGCGGTCGTCGCCGACGCGATCGCCGAGGCGCTCGACGGCCCGGACGCGATCTACCTCTCGATCGACATCGACGTGGTGGACCCGGGGATGGCACCGGGCACCGGCACGCCCGAGCCGGGCGGCCTCCTCGGCCGCGAGCTGCTGCGCGCGGTCCGCCAGATCGTCGGCGCCGTCGACCTCGTCGGGATGGACGTCGTCGAGGTGTCGCCGCCGTTCGATCACGCCGAGACGACGGCGATGCTCGCCCATCGCTGCGTGCTCGAGGCGCTCAGCGCGCTCGCCGCGAAGCGGACCGCCGGGGCCTGACGCGTGCCACCGGTTCCGGCGGATCGCCTCCGACCACGGAGGCCGCGGTCCGCGCGACCGCCCGCCGGCGGCTTCGGGGAAGCGCTCGCCCGTCTCTACGACATCGACCTCGAGGACGATCCCGGCGACCTCGACCTGTACCGCGCCCTCGTCGCGCGGTCCGGCGGCCCCGTCCTCGAGCTCGCGGTCGGGACCGGTCGTCTGGCGGTGCCACTCGCGGCCGACGGCGCGACGGTCGTCGGCGTCGATCACGATGCCGCGATGCTCGCCCGGGCGCGGGCCCGAGCGGAGCGAGCCCGCCTTGCGCCGGACCGGCTGCTGCTCGTCGAGGGCGATCTCCGGACGACCGACGTGCCGTTCGCGGGGTCCTTCCGGCTCGCCTTCATCGCCCTCAACTCGCTCATGCTCCTCGCCGGCCGCGCCGAGCAGGCCGCGGCGATCCGTTCGCTCGCGGAGCGGCTCGGCCCCGACGGCCTCGCCGTCGTCGACGTCTGGCTCCCCGACGCCGACGACCTCGTCCGCTTCGACGGGCGACTCGTCCTCGAATACGTCCGCGACCGGGCCGACGGAACGATCCTCACGAAGACGGCCGCCGCCCGCCATGACGCGGCGACCGGCGCCGTCGACCTGACCGCGATCTACGACGAGAGCCGCGACGGGGTCGCCGTCGGTCGCTGGATCCGGCGGGACCGGCTTCGCCTCGTGTCGGCGGACGACCTCGCCGCATTCGCCGAGGCGGCGGGGCTCGAGATCGAGGTGATCGCCGGCGGCTACGACCTCGAGCCGCTGGGCCCGGGGGCCGACCGGGCCGTGCTCCTCGCCCGGCGGCCGGCCTAGGGCCGCGTGGTATCGTCGGCCGCGATGTCAGCCGGATCCTCGGGCGGCGAGCAGATCCGCCTGATCCTCGTCGAAGACGTCCCCCAGGTCGCCCAGTACGTCCGCAACCTCCTCAACTCGCAGCAGTCGATCAAGCTGCTCGACGTCGTGAGCGACGGCGGCAAGGCGCAGGCGCAGATCGCCCAGCTGCGGCCCGACATCGTCCTCGTCGACGCGCTCCTCCAGGGCCGGATCAAGGGCCTCCAGCTCGTCGAGCGGATCGCGGCCTCGGAACATCCCATTCCGGTCGTCGTCATCACGGTCCCGCAACAGCCCGTCGAGGTCGACCCCGAGGCGGGCATCAACGGGGTCCTGTCGATGCCGTTCTCCGGCTATGACCTCGTCAACCGGGTCCAGGCCGTGCGGGCTGCCTACCTCGCGTCCGACGCCGGTCGCGGCTCGCGGGTCGTGTCGGTGTTCGCGCCGAAGGGGGGCGTGGGCAAAACGACGATCGCCTTCAACCTCGCCTGCGCGATCGGTCAGCTCGGCGAGCGGACGGTGCTCATCGACGGCAGCCTCCAGTTCGGCGACCTGCGGGCGCTCCTCAAGGTGCCCGGCGACGCGCCCTCGATCATCGACCTGCCGACCGACCGGATCACGGAGTCGGACCTGGGCGACGTCCTGTGGCGCGATCCGTCGGGGATCGACATCCTCCTCGCGCCGCCGCGCGTCGAGCAGGCCGAGATGATCACGACTCGCGACGTCGACAAGGTTCTCTCGATGCTGCGCCGGGTCTACGGCGCGGTCGTCATCGACATGAGCTCGGCGATCGGCGATCTCAACCTCGCGTTCCTCGACGCGTCCGACATCGTCGTCGAGATCGTCACCTACGACTCGACGACGATCCACAACACGATCAAGGTCGCGGAGGCGTTTCGGGCCATCGGCTACCCGCCGACGAAGGTCCACTACCTCGTCAACCGGGCCGACAGCCCGGGCGGCATGACGGCGGAAGAGCTCGAACGCGCGCTCGGTCGGGTGCCCGAGCACCGCGTGGTGTCCGACGGACGGCTCGTCCTCCAGGCGAACAACGAGGGCGTGCCGTTCGTCCTCGCCGAGCCGGACGCGCCGATCAGCCGCGACGTGATCCGGACCGCCGGCGAGCTCGTCGGCCTCGACGCCCGCCTCGCGGTCGCGGGCCGGCGCTGATCGTGGCCGACGGGCGGCCGATCGGGGTCTTCGATTCGGGCGTCGGTGGGCTCACGGTCCTGCGGGAGATCCTCCGCCGGACACCCGCCGAATCGACGATCTATCTCGGCGACAACGCCCGCGCTCCGTACGGCGTCCGGAGCGACGACGAGGTCCGGGCGTTCGCCGCCCAGGGTCTCGACGCCCTCGCGGCCCGGGACGTGAAGGCGATCGTCGTCGCCTGCAACACCGTCTCGGCCGTCGCCCTCGGCGACCTCCGGCGCCGCTACGACCTTCCGATCCTCGGCGTCGTCCGGCCGGGCGCCTCGGCCGCCGCCCTGGCGACCCGAAATCGCCGCGTCGGGGTGATCGCGACGCCGGCCACGGTCCGGTCGCACGCCTACTTCGCGGCGATCAAGGAGGAGAACCCCGCGCTCGAGGTCTACGAGCACGCCACGCCCGCGTTCGTGCCGATGGTCGAGGCGGGCGAGCTCGACGGCGAGCCGGCCGAATCGACGATCCGGGCGTCGCTCGCCCCGCTCCTCGGCGAACGCGACGTCGACGGCGAGTTCGTCTTCCCGCTGCCGGCGTCGGCCCGCGTCGACACGCTCCTCCTCGGCTGCACCCACTATCCGCTCCTGCGCCCGGTGCTCGGTCGCGTCGCCGGCGAACGGATCGCGATCGTCGACTCGGCCACGGCCACGGCCTCGGCGCTCGCCGAGCTCCTCGTCGTGAACGGGCTCGAAGCGCCCGGAACCACCCGCGGCACGGCCGCCGACGCGGGAGCGCGCGGCCACGACCGACCGGCGGCCACCGTCGCCTCGCCGACGCATCTCCAGCTCACGACCGGCGAGCCGGCCGCGTTCCGGACGATCGCGGCGCGTCTCTTCGGCGACGACGTCGCGGCGCCGGAGCCGGTCGAGCTCGAGGCGGCCGCCGTCCGGTGAGCGCGGAGCGCGCGAGCGCGCGGCGTGAACGGAGCGCCTCCGGCGGGGACTGGCGGCGCGACCGGCGCTGGCAGGCGGGTTTCCTCGCGGGTGCGGCCATCGCCGCGGCCGGCGCCGTCCTCGGCCGCCGCGCCGAGCAGATCGCCCGGCGGGGACTCGTCGACTGGCCCGCGGCCGAGGAGGTCGCGATCGGCCGGCTCCGGCGCGCCCCGGGCAGCCTCGCTCCCGCCGAGCTCCGGGCATCGGAGGCTTCCTACGCGGAGGCGATGGCGAAGGTCGTTCCGGCACTCGAGACGGCCCTCGGCGTGGAGCTGCCGGGGATCGTCGAACGGAGCGGGGTCGTCGACCGGGCCGGCTGGGTCCGGGCCAACGTCACCGCGTTCGAGGCGATCGTCGGCCACCTCGAGACGCGCCTCCTCGACCAGGTGATCCCGCCCGGCGGCGGACTCGGCAAGGCCGCGATGGCGATCGCGAACCGCTGGGTCACCACGCGCCAGCTTGGCCTTCTCCTCGGGTTCATGGGCCAGCGCGTCCTCGGCCAGTACGACCTGGCCCTGCTCTCGGCCGAGACGACCCCCGGCCGGCTGCTGTTCGTCGAGGAGAACATCCGCCAGACGGCCCGCGCGCTCGACGTGCCGCTCGTCCCGTTCCGGACCTGGATCGCCCTCCACGAGACGACCCATGCCTTCGAGTTCGAGTCGCATCCCTGGCTCCGGCCGTACCTCGCCGAGCGGCTCGAGGCGCAGCTGACGGCGTTCTCCCAGGATGCGAACAGCCTCGGCCGCGACGCGCTCCGCGCGCTCGGTCGCGCCCTTCGCGGTGAGGGCGAGGGCCACTGGCTGGAGCGCCTCATGGGCGAGGAGCAGCGCCGGCTCTTCCGGGAGACGCAGGCCGTCATGGCCCTCCTCGAGGGCTTCGGTGACTACGTGATGGACGACGTCGGGCGGACCCTCGTGCCGGGAGTCGAGCGGATCAGCGCGCGCTTCCACGAGCGCCGCAATCGCCGGACGCCGATGGAGCGCGCGATCCTCCGGCTGACCGGGATGGACCTCAAGCTCGAGCAGTACCAGCGCGGAGAGCGGTTCGTCGCCGCGATCGCCCGGCTACGCGGCGCGGAGGCGCTCCGGCGGCTCTGGCAATCGCCCGAGTCGCTGCCCCGGCCCGAGGAGCTCGAGGCGCCCGAGCGCTGGGTCGAGCGCGTGATGGCAGGCGCGTCCCCGGGATGAGGGCGGCGACCGGCCCCGGTCCGGGCACGGGCCCCGGCGGCATCCCGGCCGCGGTCGCGCTCAGTCCGATCCTCTCGGCCCGCTATCGGGGCCGCGACCTCGATCGGATCCGGGCCGCGGCGCCGGGCGCCCGGATCGTCATGGTCTCGACCGAGGGCCACGCCGACGGTCCGCTCGACGAGGTCGAGGTGCTCCTGCGTGGCTATCTCACCGCCGAGACGCTGGATCGCGTCGTCGCCCGAGCCCCGCGGCTGCGCTGGATCCACTCCGCCTCGGCCGGCGTCGAGCGCGTCCTCACGCCCGCCTCGCGGGAGCGCGGCCTCGTCATCACGAACGCGCGGGGGGTGTTCAGCCGCCCGATCGCCGAGTACGTCCTGCTCATGATCCTCGCGGTCAGCCGCCGCCTGCCACAGCTGCTCGAGCTCCAGCGTGAGCGGACGTGGCAGCCGCTCGAGGGCGCCGAGCTGCGGGACGTCACGATCGGCATCGCTGGCTATGGCTCGATCGGCCGGGCCGTCGCCGCGCTCGCGGCGCCGTTCGGCGCCCGGATCGTCGCGGTCCGCCGCCGACCGGAGGAGGGCGGGGGAGCGGCGATGGACGAAGCGGTGCTCGACGGCGATGCCGACCTGCCGCCCGCTCGCGTCGACCGGGTGCTCGGGCCGAACGACCTGCCGGATCTCGTCGCCGAATCCGACTTCGTCGTCCTCGCGATGCCGCTGACGCCAGAGACCGAGGACGTCGTCGACGCGGACCTGCTCGCGCGGTTCAAACCGGGAGCGTGGCTCATCAACGTCGCCCGCGGCCGGCTCGTCGACGAGCGCGCGCTCCTCCGGGCGCTCGAGGAGGGTCCCCTGGGCGGCGCTGTCCTCGACGCGTTCCGGGACGAGCCGCTCCCGCCGAGCTCGCCCTTCTACGACCGCCCGAACGCGATCGTCACGCCGCATACGTCGTGGTCGTCGGGCCGCGTCCTCGACCGCTCGGTCGAGCTGTTCTGCGCGAACCTTCGCCGCTACGCCGCGGGTGAGCCGTTGCTCAACGTCGTCGATCCGGCGGTCGGCTACTAGCCGTCGTCCGCGCCCCCTTCGCCATCCGCGCCGACCCGGCAGAATCGCCCCGTGCAGATCGCGATCGTCGGGCTCGCCGGGTCCGGCAAGACGACCGTCTTCAACACCCTGACCCGCGGGCACGCCCAGACGGGCGGCTACGGCGCGCTCACGCTCAACGTCGGGGCGGTCAAGGTGCCCGACGAGCGCCTCGATCGGCTCGCCGAGATCTTCAGCCCGAAGAAGATCGTCCAGGCCGACGTCACGTACGTCGACCTGCCCGCGCCGCCCGCCTCGCACGACGGCCGGGTGGGGACCGAGGAGCTGCCCGCCGAGCACCTCGCCCGGCTGCGCGAGGCCGACGCGCTCGTCCACGTCGTTCGTGCCTGGGACGACGCGTCGCTGCCGCACCCCGCCGGTTCGGTCAACCCGGTCCGCGACATCCGGAGCCTCGACGACGAGTTCGTCCTCGCCGATCTCGCGGTCGCCGAGCGGCGGCTCGAGCGGCTGCGGGCGTCGGGCCGACACGGGACGCCGGCGGAGCGCGAGGCGAACGAGCGCGAGGAGGCGATCCTGGCCCGTCTCCAGCCCGCGCTCGAGGCCGGGACGCCGATCCGCGACGTCGAGCTCGACCCGGACGAGTCGAAGATCATCCGTGGCTTCCGATTCCTGACCGAGAAGCCGACCCTCGTGCTTCTCAACATCGGCGAGGCCGACATCGGCCGGGCGGACGAGCTGGTGGCGCAGGTTCGCGACGCGTACCGTCACCGGCACACGCTCGTCGCCGCGCTCTCGGCGAAGATCGAGATGGAGCTCGGCGAGCTCGAGCCCGACGAGGCGGCGGCCTTCATGGCCGAGCTCGGTCTGGCCGAGTCGAGCCTCGGGCGGGTCATCCGGCTCTCGTACGAGCTGCTCGGGCTCATCAGCTTCCTGACCGCGGGCCCCGACGAGGTCCGGGCCTGGCCGATCCCGTCCGGCTCGTCTGCGGTCGACGCCGCGGGCGCGATCCACACGGACCTCGCCCATGGCTTCATCAGGGCTGAGGTCGTGCCGTACGAGGACCTCGTCGCGCTCGGTTCGACCGCGGAGGCGCGCCGCCACGGCAAGCTTCGCGCCGAGGGCCGCGGCTACGAGGTCCGCGACGGCGACGTGATCGAGGTCCTGTTCTCGCGCTAGCGGCAGCGGACGCAAGCGCCGCTAGTGCGTGGGGCCGAGGTCCTCGGGATCGAAGTCGACGAGGATGCCGCGATAGTCGGCGTTGTCGCCCTCGTCCTCGTCGAACGGCGTGAGGTAGTTCTGGTCCTCCTCGGTCGAGACATGGACCGAGGCCGTCAGCCGCGAATCGAACAACGCGTGGAAGCCGTGTTCGCGCTCGAGCTCGACGGCGATCGCCTCGATCAGCGTATCGTCCTCGTACCGGTCCTGGACCTGGTGTCGGATCGACTGGACCAGCTCGAAGAACTCGTCCGGATCGATCTCCTCCTCACGCGCGAGCAGGATGTCGCTGAAGAGGTCCTCGTCGCCCTCATGGAGCTCGTAGTAGTACACGGCGCGGCCGAGCATACACCGCGCTCCCGCCGCTCCCGGAGCCCGGCGTGACCGCCCCGGACCCCTCGCCCAACCCGTCCCCGTCCGCCGCGGCGGCGCCCGAGATCGTCGTCGTCGGGGCGGCCGCCCGCGACATCGCGGAGGACGATCCGCGCGGCTGGCGTCTCGGCGGCGGGGTGACCTACGGCGCGCTGACCGTGGCCGGCCTCGGGCTCCGGACGGTCGCGCTCGTCGGCGTCGACGAGCCGGCCGCCACCGCGAAGGAGCTCGATCTCCTCCGCCAGCGCGGGGTCGACGTCCGCCTCGTGCCGCTCGATCGCGGCCCGATCTTCGACAACCGGGAGACGCCGGCCGGTCGCGTCCAGACCTGCGTCCAGCCGAGCGACCATCTGCCGGTCGCGTCGGTCGAGCCCGAGCTTCGGGCGGCCCGCGCCTGGCTCTTCGCCCCCGTGGCCGACGAGCTGCCCGAGGAGTGGGCCGACGTCCCGAACGCCGACGACCTCGTCGGGCTCGGCTGGCAGGGCCTGCTGCGCGAGCTCGTCGCCGGCGAGCTGACCCACCGCCGGGCGCCGCGGCCGAACCGTCTCGTCGAGCGGGCGGACGTCGTCGGCGTGAGCCACCTCGACGTCGAGCCCGGCACCCCGCTCGAGGCGATGCTCGCGGTCTGCAGGCCCGAAGCGACCCTCGTGCTGACCGACGGCGCCGAGGGCGGCCTCGTCCTGACGGTTCCCGGCCCTGGCGAGCGACCCCACATCCGGCGCTACCCGGCGATCCCGCCGGACAGAGTCGTCGATCCCGTCGGCGCCGGCGACACCTTCCTCTCGGCGCTCCTCGCGGCACGCGCGTTTCCGGGTCGCCTGGCCGGTCCGCCGGGCCACGACGGCGACCTGCGCCTCGCCGCGGCCGCCGGCTCCCTCGTCGTCGAGGGGCCGGGCCTGCTCGGGGTGCCCGTGCTCGGCCAGGTGGTCCGTCGGCTGACACGGGGACATACGGTCGCCGCCCCGCCGGGGGGAGGACCCTCCCCGGCGTAGCTGCTCGCGCCTCGACCCGCTCGGGTCAGGTCAGCCCGCGATCTCGGCGAGCCTCACCGGCCGATGCTCGTGGAGCGAGAGCGTTGCGGCCTCCGCGATCCGGAGCGCCTGGACGCCGTCGCGGGCGGTGCAGGGCGAGGGCCGGCGGCCGGCGGCGACCTCGAGGAATGCCGCGAACTCGGCGGCGTAGGCGTCGCGGAAGCGGCGGAGGAAGTCCGGCCAGGCCGGACCCGCCGGCGCGGGGACGCCCGGCTCGACCGATCGGATCGGCGTCTGCGGCCCGAGCCCGATCGCGACGCTGTCTTTCGATCCGAAGAGCTCGGTCCGGATGTCGTAGCCGAGCGGATCGTGGCGGGCGACGTCGAGCGTGACCGGCGTGCCGTCGGCGAGCTGGAGCGTGGCGGCCGCGGTGTCGACGTCGTTGTACTTGGCGAAGACCGGGAAGCCCCGGACGGAGCCGATCGCGAAGACCTCCTCGACCTCCTGGCTCGTCAGCCAGCGGATCGCATCGAAGTCGTGGATCGAGAAGTCGCGGAAGAGCCCGCCCGAGACGGGGATGTAGGCCTCGTGCGGCGGTGCCGGGTCGTGACCCGCGAGGCGGACGATGTAGAGCGTGCCGAGCTCGCCCGAGTCGACGAGCCGCTTCGCCTCGACGAACGCCGCGTCGAACCGGCGCTGAAAGCCGAGCTGGAACGGCACGCCCGCCGTCTCGATCCGGTCTGCCACGCGGAGCGTCGACTCGAGGTCGACGGCGAGCGGCTTCTCGCAGAACGTGGGGTGGCCCCGGTCGATCGACGCGAGGGCGAGCTGGGCATGCGCGTCCGTGGCGGCGGCGATGACGGTCGCGTCGGTGGTGTCGAGGGCCTCGTCGATGCTGCCCGCGGCGCGCGCTCCGACCGCAGCCGCGACGTCGCGGGCACGATCGGTGGCGACGTCCGCGACGATCAGCTCGTCGACGCCTGCCGTCGACGACAGCAGCTCGGCGTGGAGCCGCCCGATCCGTCCCGCGCCGACCAGGGCGATCCTCATCGTCTCCGTCCTCCTGTCTCGATCGACCGTCGCGGCCGGCTCCGGCCTGCGGTCACACCCCCCGCTCGATGCTACTCGCCGAGCAGTGCCCGGAGCGCCTCGCGTCCGTCCCGGGCGACCTCCGTCGGATCGAGCTCCCAGTACGCCGGGTTGAACGTCTCGAGGCTCCACGGACCCCGGTAGCCGCGGCCCCGGAGGCTGGCGACGAGCTCCGCGAGCCGGATCGTGCCCCGGCCCGGCAGAACGCGGTCGGCGTCCTCGATCTCGCGGGGTGGCTTCGCCGGCGCGTCGTTGAGGTGGACCATCGCGAGCCGCTCGATCGGGATGACGTCGAGCGACCCCGAGCCGCTCGCGTGCCAATGGCACGAATCGACGACGAGGTCGGCGCCCGGGACCGCCGCGACGACCGCGGCCGCGCGGCCCGGATCGTCGATCGGGCAGTCGCCGAAGCCGAGGAACTCGAAGGCGACCCTGACGTCGCGCTCGCCCGCGGCGTGGTGGACGATCGTGAGGCCCTCGCGGACCGCCGGCAGGGCCACCTCAGTCGCGAGCCCGGGCTCGCGCGGCGGGACGACGAGCAGGTAGGCGGCGCCCAGCGCGACACAGACCTCGAGCCGTGGCGGCAGCTCGCGGTCGAGCCGCTCGCGGTCGAGCCGACCGTCGCGGTCGACGCCGACCTGGATCCCGTTGACGCTCCAGACCTCGCCCGGACGTACGACGGCCGCGGCCTCGTCGACCTCGCCCGGACTGCCCACGAGCCGTTCAGCCCTGACCTCGACCCCGACGTAGCCGGTGGCCCGCGCGATCTCGACGTGGCGTGCCGTCGGCGTGGTCATGATCGTCGCGCCGTTGAGGTGGATGCCGGTGTTCATTTCTCTCTGATCACTCCGAAGGTGAGGCCGGTCATGACGTAGCGCCGCGCGGCGATCATGAGGAGGAGCGGCAGCGCGATCGCGATGACACCGCCGGCGGCCATGTCGTTCCAGATGATCTCGAACTGCGTGACGAGGCCCTGGACGCCGACCGGGAACGTCATCGACTGCGGCGTGGCGGTGAGGATGAAGGCGAAGAGGAACTCGGCCCAGTCGAAGGCGAAGACGATGATCGCCGCGGCGAGGATTCCCGTCCGCGACAGCGGCAGGAGCACCGTCCGGAAGGCGGTCCAGCGAGTCGCCCCATCGACGAGCGCCGCCTCCTCGATCTCGAGCGGGATCTCGTCGAGGAATCCCCGGAGCATCCAGATCGCGAGCGGCAGGTTGAAGATCGTGTAGACGATGATGAGTCCGGGCAGCTGGTTGTAGAGGCCGATCGCCCGGACGATCGTGAAGTAGGGGATGACGACCGCGATCGGCGGCAGGAAGCGGAGCGAGAGCGACCAGTTGAGGACGAACGCGCGGACGCTGCGCGAGACGGGCAGCCGGGTGATCGGATAGCAGATCGCGAACGCGATCGCGATTGCCGCGGCCGTCGCTCCGAGGTCGGCGATGATGCTGTTGAGGAGGAGCGTCGAGAAGCCACGGTCGACGAGCACGTCGCCGTACGGCGCGAGGGTCGGGTTCTGGGGCACGAGCGTCGGCACCACGGCATACAGCTCGGCCTTCGTCTTGAGCGAGGTCGCGATCAGCCAGTAGAGCGGGAAGACGAACACGACGACGGCGACGACGAGGACCGCGGTCGTGACGATCCGCCCGAGCGTCCAGCGCCGGCGCATCAGCGGGTCTCCACCGGCAGGAACCGGCTGATGAGCGTGTAGAAGATCGTCATCGCGACCATGACGACGACGGCGAGCGCCGATGCCTGGCTGAGGTCCGAGAACCGGAAGCCGACCCGGTAGAGGTAGAGGCTCAGGAACTGCGTCGTCGTTCCGGGCCCACCGCCGGTCAGCACGTACACGTGGTCGAACACCCGGAGGACGTCGGCGATCCGGAAGAAGAGCGCCAGCAGGAGCAGCGGCCGGATGTAGGGCAGCTCGATGTGGACGAACTGGCGCCACGGCGAGGCTCCATCGACCTGCGCGGCCTCGACCGATTCGGAGGGCACGGTCTGGAGTCCGGCGAACAGGACGAGGTAGACGAACGGTGTCCACTGCCAGACATCGACCGTCGCCACCGACAGCATCGCGAGGGGCGGCGAGGAGAGCCAGAGGATCTGGTTGCGGCCGGTGTCGCCGAGGAGGACGTTGAGGATCCCATAGTCCGGGGCGAAGACCAGCCGGAAGACGACGCCGACGGCAATCTGCGGGATGAAGATCGGGATCATCGCGGCGACGTAGATCGCGGCCCGGATCGCGGGGCTGCGGACGGTGCGATGAACGAGGAGCGCCAGCCCGAGCCCGAGCAGGATCTCCGTCGGAAGGACCACGGCCGCGTAGATCGCTGTCTGCCTGACCGACTCGTAGAGGGCGGCGTTGCCGAGCGCGTTCGTGAAGTTGTCGAGGCCGACGAAGGCGCCTGACGCCGACGTCAGGGCCTGGACGACCGCGAGGAGGAACGGGATCGTCGCAACCACGACGACCGTCCCGAGGGTCGGCAGGAGCAGCCGGTAGCCCAGCCGCTCCTGCCTGCTCCGGTCGGACCAGTGGATCCGACCTCGCGGGGCGACGGTCGTCGCGGTCAGCTCGGGGACCGCGATCGGGCTCGTCATCCCGCCCTTGCTGCTACTGGCTCGGGTAGCCCGCGCCCTTCATCAGGGTGCGGATCTCCGCCGACGCCTTCGCGGCGACGTCGTCGACGCTCTCCTGTCCGGCGAGCGCGGCGTTGAGGTGCGTGCCGAGGATGGTCTCGACCGCGTTCCACTGATCGGTCCTCGGGCGCCAGTTCGGCGGCGCCTGGAGGGCGTCCGCGAGGACGGGGAAGTAGGGGTTCTTGTCCGCCAGGCTCGCGTCCTTGAGGACGCTCGTCCGCGACGGGATGCCGTTGTTCTGAGCGTAGGTCTTCTGGGTGTCGGCCTGGAGCATCCACTTGATGAAGTCCGCCGCGGCCTGGCCGTTCTTGGACGCCTTCGGGATCCCGAGCATCCAGTTGCCCATCATCCCGACGCCCTTGCCGCTCGGGCCCTTGGGGATCGGGATGAACCCGACCTTGCCGGCGACGGTCGAGCCCTCGCCGAGGACCGCCTCGTTGATCTCGCCGGGCCACGTGGATGACTGATAGCCCTGGCCCTTGGCCATGATCAGGTCGCGGTCGGCGGCATCGGTGCTCGCCGGGTCGGCCTGCGCCACGGCCTTGAGATCCGTGACGAGGAACTTGATCGCGCTCTTCGATGCGTCGTTGTCGAACACGACGTTCCAGTTCTCGTCGAAGACGTCACCGCCGAACGACCAGAGGATCGGCAGGAAGTCCGCGACGACGGGGTTCGTCGCCTTGCCCCTGATGATGTAGCCCGCCATGTCCGACTTGTTCTGGGCCTTCGCGTTCGCGAGCACGTCGTCGTAGCTCGCCGGCGCGTTCGGCGTCAGGTCCTTGCGGTACATGAACATCTCGACGTTGCCGACGATCGTGACGCCGAGCAGCTGCGACGGCTTGCCCTTCTCGCTGGGAGGCACCGGCCCTCGCGGCGGCGGCCACGTGCCCACGTCCCAGACGACCTGGGCGATGTCGGGATCCTTCTGGATGCCGAGCGCACCGAGATCCTGGAGCGACCCATCCGTGCCGAACTTCGGCATCCACGGGTCATCCATCATGACGAGGTCGTACGTCGCGTCGTTCGCCTTGAAGGCGTTCACGAGCTTCGTGTAGAGATCCGCGTACGGCGCCTCGACGATGTCGAGCTTGACGCCCGTCTTCTGCGTGTACATGGGCGCGAGCGCCTTGAGACCGGCGTCCTCGACGCCCTGGACCGCGGCGATCGTCAGCGTCGTCCCGGCGCCGCCTCCCCCGCTCGTGCCGGGTGACGCGCCACCTCCGCCCTGACATGCCCCCAGGGCGAGGGCGAACGCTGCGAGGAATCCAAGGGAACGCTTCCTCATCTGCCCCTCCTCGTTACGGCGAGGCCTCGAGGCCTCAGCCGACGGCCTGAACGGCGTCCTTCCCCGGCTCACCTCCTCCCTGTCGAGGTGTCGCCCGCGCGCAAGCGGGCGGAGCATACTCGGCGTTCGTCACCCGGAGCAACGTGCGGACCGGCTCGCGGCGCCGCGTGCGATTCGCGCGAGCAGGCGCGTCCGACGCCGGGCCAGATCCCCGTCGAGCCCGCGGATCGGCAGGCCGCGCGCGCGGAGGACGGCCCCGGCCGCCGTCGCCCGCTCGACCGCATCGAGCGCCGCCCGCGGATCGCGCAGGCGATGCTCATGGAGCTTCGCGACTTCGATCCAGGCGAGGGCCCCGGCGCGGCCCCCGAGGAGCGCGATCGAGCGCCACGCGGCCGCGGCCTCGCGATACCGGCGCGCGCTGCGAAGCACGCGGGCCCGCTCGCGCTCGATCCGATCCGCCGTCCAAACCGCCTGCTGGGCTCGCCGCTGGCCCTCGGCGATTCGAAGCGTCCGCGGCGGCCCGCCGATGTCGGCCGGGACGCGGGGCGACCACCACGGCTCGTCGCCACCCGACCTCGGATTCGCCGGGACCTCGGGGGCGGGACCCCCGCCGATCCGGGCGGCCGCGGCGTCGAGGCAGACGAGCGCCTCGTCGAGCCGCCCGGCCCGCGCGAGCGAACGACCGAGCGCCGCGACGTCTCGAGCGTCGGCCCGATCGCGACCCTCTGCCGGGGCGAGCCCGGTCGAGAGATGGACGAGGATCCGGGCAAGCGTCCGGACGTCCTCGTGATTGTGGCGGACGACCTCGACGAGGCCTCCGGCGTTGCCGTCCCGGAGGAAGCCGAGATAGCGGGCAGGGATCTCCCAGCCGTCGACGTCGCCGCTCCGGCCGAGGCCGAGCAGCTCGCCCTCGACGGTGCGGAGTCGCGCATCCGTGAGCCGGTGTCGGAAGAGCGCACGGACCACGGGCAGCAGGTCGAGATGGCCCGCCAGTGCCGGCGGCGCGGTGAGACCGAGCCGGAAGCGGGCGACGAGGAGGGGCCAGTCGAACCCCCGGCCGTTGTACGTCACGAGCCATGCCCGCTCCGGCAGCATGGCCCGGAGCGCCTCGAGCAGGGCAGGCTCGTCGGCGTGGTCGGGCAGGATGAGCTGGACCTGGACGAACCGCTCGTCGGACCACCAGCCGAGCCCGACGAGGAAGGCGACGGTGCCGGTGCCGGTGCCGAGGCCGGTCGTCTCGGTGTCGAGACAGACGAGCGGCGGGTCCGCGGGTGGCTGGCCGGGCAGCGAGGCGAGCGCGTTCCGGTCGACGGGCATGGGAACCGGCGGCCTGTCGACGCGGACGACCCGTCCGTGCGGTGTCTCGACCACCTCGCCCTCGACGGATGCGGCGAGCGCCTCGGCATACCGCGCCGCTCGACGCCGGCCGAGGTCGATGAGCGGAGCCGGGGTGGCGGCCGGGACCCGCCGCTCCGACCCGGGCGAGGCGTGCCGGTGGCGCAGCTCGGCGATCCGGCGGAGGAGTCGCTCTCGCTCGTCGGCGACCGCGAACGCCGCCGCCGAGTCCGCCGTCACCGCCGAAGACCCGCAAGGAGACGCCGCGCCAGTGCCCTGGCATCCACCTCCGGTTCGAGCCGAGGGCCCGTGCAGGCGGGGCAGCCGGCATCGCAGGTGCAGTTCGCGATCAGCTCGTCGGCCGCGGCGACGAGCTCGTCGTGGCGATCCCACAGCCGCTCGGAGAGGCCGATGCCACCCGGCACGGCCTCGTAGAGATAGATCGTCGGGTGCTCCTGGTGGGGCGAGCGGACCTGGGCGACGAGACCGAGATCACGTGGGTCGACCATCAGGAGCACCGCGGCGACCGTCTGGATCGCGCGGCCGGCGCCGACGAGGGCGACGTCGAGATCGGCCCGCCGCCAGCCTCGCGAGGCCTCATCGGCGCTCAGCCAGTAGGCGGTCGTCTGGAGCTCGAGCTCGGGGAGGTCGATCGGGCCCCAACCGACGTTCTCGTCGGTCCCGAACTTGAGCTTCTTGAAGAGCGTGACGAGGCTCGCGACCATCACCTCGCCGTGGACGCGCCGCCCGCCGACGGCCGGGGCCTCCCCGAAGACGTCGAGCGGCTTGAGCGTTACCGCCCGGTTCGCGTAGGTGTAATGGTCGACGTCGACCTTGTGGACGTAGGCCTTCTTCTCGCCCCAGTCGAGCCGGTCGACGTAGTACTGGACCGACTCGTGGATGTAGATCGCCCGCTCGTGGACGAGGACCTGGGCCGAGAACAGGTCGACCTCGCCGAGGACGCGAGGTCGATCGGGCGTCGTGTCGACGATCACGACGTTCTCCGGCGCCGCGACCCGGAGCGAGATCTCGGACGCCGGGAAGTTCTCCGAGCTCCAGTACCAGCGCCCGTCGGCGGCCTGGCGGACGTGGCCCTCCTCGGCGAGGAACGCGAGCAGGTCGTCGGCCGGCAGCGGACCCCACTGCTGGCCGGGCTCGAACGGCAGCTCGAACGCAGCCGCGCGGAGGTGGGCGAGGAGCACGTGGAGGTTGTCCGGGTCGAGGCGAGCCTCCTCGGGCCGGCCGCCGAACAGGAACTCCGGGTGATGGATGACGTACTGGTCGACGGGCGACTGCGAGGCGACGAGGACCGCGACGCTCGTCTCGAGGCGACGCCCGGCCCGGCCGATCTGTTGCCAGGTCGCCGCGATCGATCCCGGGTAGCCGGCCAGGATGGCCGCGTCGAGCCGGCCGATGTCGACGCCGAGCTCGAGGGCGTTCGTGGCGACGACCCCGAGGACCTCGCCGTCCCGAAGCCCGCGCTCGATGGCCCGTCGCTCCGTGGGGAGGTAGCCGCCGCGGTAGCCACGGATCCGGCTGCGCGGCCCGAAGCCCTCGCGAAGCGCCTCGCGGAGGCCGCTCAGGAGGATCTCGACGGAGGTCCGGGCCCGGCCGAAGACGATCGTCTGGCGGCCGGCGCGGAGGAACGGCAGCGCCCAGCGGTTGGCGAGCGTCAGCGCGGATCCGCGGGCGCCCGTCGAGCGGTCGAGGATGGGCGGATCGACGAGCAGGACGTGGCGCTCCCCGGACGGCGCGCCGTTCCGATCGACGAGGCGGGCCGGGCGGCCGGTCAGCGTCGCCGCCAGCTCGGCGGGGTTCCCGATCGTCGCCGAGCAGCACACGATCACCGGGTGGCTGCCGTAGTGGGCGCAGATCCGGAGGAGGCGGCGGAGCACGTTCGCGACGTGGCTGCCGAACACACCCCGGTACGTGTGGAGCTCGTCGACGACGACGATCCGGAGCTGCTCGAACAGCTGGTACCACTTCGTGTGGTGGGGGAGGATCGCCGAGTGGAGCATGTCCGGGTTGGAGACGACGATCTGTCCGGCCGTCCGGATCGCCTGGCGGATCGGCGCCGGCGTGTCGCCGTCGTACGTGGCGGCCCGCACGTCGAGCGCGGAGGCGCGGGCGAGCTCTGACATCTCGGCGACCTGGTCCTGGCCGAGGGCCTTGGTCGGGAACAGGAGGAGCGATCGGGCCGCCGGGTCCTCGGCGACCGACTGGAGGATCGGGATCGCGTAGCAGAGGCTCTTGCCCGACGCGGTCGGTGTCACGACCACGACATCCTGGCCGGCCCGGACGGCGTCGATCGCCTCCGCCTGGTGGATGTAGAGCTGGTCGATCCCGCGACTCGCCAGACCGGCGGCGATGCCCGGCGCGAGCCAGTCGGGAAATGGGGCGAACGCGGCCGGCCTCGGCGGGATCGTCTCGTGGTGGACGACGCCGCGAGCGAGCGACGGCTCGGCGAGGATCGAATCGAGGACGGTCTCGGCCGTGGCGGGCGCATAGAGGCGGAGGGCCATGCTGGTTGACCTCTCGAACGGATGTTCTGTTTTGGCTGAGGCTAGCAGCACGGTCGAGCGATCGTGTGACAGGTCGTCTGTCACAGGCCCTCCGAGTTGACACGTTAGCTGCGCACAGCTACCCTGCCGCGCGATGCCTCGCCGCGCGCCGCGCGAACCCGCCGTCGAGCCCGAGCGCAGCGACGTGATGGCGCCTGCCGATGTCGAGGCGGACGCGAACGCGACCCAGGTCCCGCTCGACGGTCTCGGCGTCGTCGGCATCACCCGCCGTCGGCTGGCCTGGCTGCTCGCCGCGATCGTCGCGACCTGGATCGTCATCGTCTTCGCCCGCCAGGTCGGCGAGGCCCAGACCGCCGCCGCCACGGCGGACGCGATCGCCGCCCGGAACGCCACGCTCGCGGCGAACGTGACCGCGCTTCAGCAGGAGCTCCAGACGATCCAGCGGACGGCGTTCGTCGAGCAGCAGGCAGCGGCGAACGGGCTCGGCCGTCCGAACGAGCGGCCGTTCCGGCTGGCGCCCGGCGCCGCCCCGCTGCCGGCAGCGGCGCCCGGATCCGTGGAGGTTCGGCTCGGCGGTGTCGGGCGGACGCAGACGCCCCTCGAATCCTGGCTCTCGCTCCTGTTCGGGACCCAGCCCACCGGCTGACGACCCGGTCGGCAAGCGTCGGGTAGGCTCGGGACCATGCCGAGCGAGGCCTTGCGCGACGCCCCGGAGCGCCACATCCGGCTCCCGGGCACGCGCAACCTGCGCGATGTGGGCGGCTATCCCGTCGCCGGGGGCAGGCGGACGCGGTGGCGGACGCTCCTGCGCACGGACCGCCTGGATCGACTCCCGGCGACCTCGCAGCGTCGGCTGACCGATCTCCCGATCCGTCAGGTCATCGACCTGCGCTGGCCGCACGAGCTGGCTGCCCATCCGAGCGTCTTCGCGATGTCCGACCGCGTCCGCTACCGCAGCATCCCGCTCCTCGACGACAACCCACCCGAGACGACGGTGGCGGACGTCTATCGCCGGATGGTCGACGAGCGGGGAGCGCAGATCGCGGCGATCGTCCGGGCTCTGCTCGAGCCGGCCGGCCTGCCCGCCGTCGTGGGCTGCGCGGCCGGCAAGGACCGGACCGGTGTGACGATCGCGATCGTGCTGTCGGCGGTCGGGGTGCCGTCCGACGTCGTGGAAGCCGACTACGCGCTGTCGGCCCACTGCTTCGCCCTGCCGGTCGCCGGCGCGGCGCCCGACGACCCGATCGACGGCGCCCTCGTCGTGGACTGTGACCCCTCGTGGATCCGCGACACGCTCGACCACGTGGGGCGGTATGGCGGTGCCCGCGCCTACCTGCGGCGCAACGGCCTCGGCGATGACGCTCTCGACCGACTCGTGGAGCTCGTGACCGAACCGGTCTGATCGGCTGCTCGGCTCGCCCGGGTTCCTCAGCTCAGCCTCAGCTCAGCCGAACCAGAGGCTCACCTCCTGGCGATCGACCACCGGAATCGTCAGGAGCGCCCGGATCGTCGGGACGTCGAGCGCCGTGCGGCGAGCGACGAGTCGGGCGATCCGCTCCGGATCGTGCCGGCAGCGCGCCAGGGCGCGCCGGTCGAGGCCCGGCCAGAGCGCCAGCGCTCGTCGATCGATCGACAGGCCGGCCGCGGCCTCCTCGCCGGCCGTGCCGGCATTCTCGACAGCCATCCGCGGTCCCCCGAATGCGGGAACGGCCGCCCCCTCGAGCGAAACCCCGCCCCGATCCTCCCAGCCTGTCGGGGCAGGCCGGGATTGTCCATCGAGGTGGGGCTGGCAGTCAACGGCCGGTCCGGACGCCGCGCGGTCATCGCAGTTCGGGCGCAGTGGCACTGGCAGGGGCGCGCGCCGGGGACGTACACCGGCCATGCGGGAAGGTCGTGGCCGGCCGCCTCGTCGTGGGCGTGTGCCCGGGGTGGCCGCTCGGCATTCCGCGGGGAGACGGTTGGTGGTTGCCGCAGGTCACGCAGCTCACGCGACGACGCGAAGCCGCGGGCTCGCGTACCTCATCGCGGTGACGGCGGTCGTGGCCATGGGCGCGACCGCCTCCATCGGGCTCACGACGGCGGCCTATCACGACCGGATCGTGCCCGGCGTGCGCGTGGACGACGTCGACGTCGGCGGACTCGGGCGCGCGGACGCGGAGTCCGTCCTGGCCTCGGCGTTCGCCTCGCTCGAGCGGGGCCAGGTGGTCGTCGAGACCCCCGACGGCGCAGTCCCGTTCGGCATGGCCGCATTCGGACGATCCGCGGACGCGGCGGGCATGGTCGCTGCGGCCCTGGCCGTCGGCCGCGGCGGCGGGGCGCTCGCGGAAGCGGCGGCGATCCTGTCCGGCGCCGCGAACCCCGTCACGCTCGGTGTCCAGCTCCGGCTGGACGACGCCGCCGTGGAGACGGCCCTGACGCGCGTCGCTCGAAGCCTTGACCGGGAACCGATCGATGCCCGGATCATCAGGTCCGGTGGCAGGTTCGTCGTGAGCCCTGCGGTCGCCGGGCGCGTCGGCGCCGAGAACGGGCTCGCGGCGACGCTCGCACGCGAGCTCCGCGATCCTGCCGCGGCGGCCACGGTCCGCCTCGCCCTGCCGGTCGCCTCGATCCCCGCCCGTCTGACGACGTCGCGGGCGGAGGGCCTCGCCGCGCGGGCGAACGCCGTCGTGCGGCCCGTCCGCCTCCGGGCTGGCGATCGCTCCGCGCGGGTCTCGGCCGCGGCCATCGGCAGGGCCATCCGCTTCGTCGTGGCCGACGGGAAGCCGCGGGTCGCGCTCGACGAAGCGACCGTCCGGGAGCTCGTCCGCGACGTCGCGTCCCGCCTCGCCACGAAGCCCGTGAACGCGACGTACCTCGTCGCCCGCTCCGGCCGGGTCATCGGGGCGCGGGCCGGATCGGCGGGAACCCGCGTCGACGTCGCGGCGACGGCGGACCGCGTCATGACCGCGCTCCTCGCGCCAGGCGTCGGGCCTCGAACCGTCGACGCCGTCACGCGCCGGGTCGAGCCGGCCTTCACCACCGACGACGCCCGGCGGACCGCGCCGCTGATGGTCCGCGTCGGGCAATGGTCGACCTACTACCAGGTCGGTGCGCACAACGGCTACGGCGCGAACATCACGATCCCGGCCCGGACGCTCAACGGCTTCGTCGTCGGCCCGGGCGAGACGTTCGACTTCTGGCGGGCTCTCGGCGAGGTCAGCTTCAGGACGGGCTACCGCCTCGGCGGCGCGATCGTCGGCGGCCACTCCGTCGAGGGCACGGCCCTCGCGGGCGGGATCTGCGCCGCCTCCACGACCCTGTTCAACGCCGCCGTCCGGGCCGGCTATCCGATCATCGCCCGCTCACCGCACTGGTACTACATCACCCGTTACCCGCTCGGGCTCGACGCGACCGTCTCGGAATCGCAGTCGATGCGCTTCCGGAACGACACGCGCTTCCCGCTCGTGATCGTCGGCCGGGCCTCCCCGGGCGTCGTCCACTTCGAGATCTGGACCGTGCCGACGGGCCGAACGACGACGTTCTCGCGCCCGGTCGTCAAGAACGTGATCCGCGGCTACGAGACCGTTCGGTACACGAGCTCGCTCCCGAAGGGGACGCGGGAGCAGATCGAGTGGGCGGCCGACGGCAAGGACGTCTGGGTCACGCGGACGGTCCGGGCCGCCGACGGCAGCCTCGTCCGGCGGGACACGTTCTACAGCCACTACCACCGAATGATCGGGGTCACGCTGGTCGGGACGGGCTGACGTGGTGCTGCTCGGCGGCCGGACGGCCCACGGCTTCGCGCGGGAGGGCGAGGCGCGAGCCGTGACCGACCCGGAGCCGATCCGATCCGAGCCGGGTGGTCTGTCCGCCGCCGAGGTCCGGCGACGGCGCGAGCGTGGTCTGGGCAACCCGCCGTCGCCGCCGTCGACGCGGACCTACGGGCAGATCGTCCGCGAGAACGTCTTCACGTTCGTCAACGACATCCTGTTCGTGCTGGCCGCGGCGCTCGCGCTCCTCGGGCGGCCGCTCGACGGGCTCGTGTCGCTCGGGGTGATCGGGACGAACATCGTCGTCGGCGTCGTCCAGGAAGTCCGCGCGAAGCGCGTCCTCGACCACATCGCCGCGGTCCAGGTGCCCACGGCGCGGGTCCTTCGGGACGGCACCCTGGTCACGGTCCGGCCGGAGGAGCTCGTGCTCGGCGACGTCGTCGCGCTCGAGACCGGCGACGTCGTCGTCCTCGACGGGACGCTGGTTGCGGGAGCGCTCGAGGTCGACGAGTCGCTCCTGACGGGCGAATCCGACACGGTCCACAAGGAACCCGCGGACACCGTTATCTCCGGCAGCGCGTGCCTGTCAGGATCGGGCCGCTTCGTCGTCACCGCCGTCGGCGAGGCAAGCGTGGCGAACCGGATCACCGCCGGCGGCCGGCGCTTCCGACGGGTCCTGACGCCGCTCCAGCGCGAGATCCACCTCGTCATTCGGGTGACATTCGCGATCGTCGTCTACCTCCAGATCGTGCTCGTCCTCGACGCGCTCGTGAGTCGCGTGCCGTTGCCGGAGGCCGTGGCCCAGGCGACCGTTCTCGCGGGGCTCGTCCCGAACGGCCTGTTCGTCGCCATCGCGATCACCTACGCCGCGGCGGCGGTCCGGATCGCGTGGATGGGCGCCCTCGTCCAACAGGCAAACGCGATCGAATCGCTCAGCCACGTCGACACGATCTGCCTCGACAAGACCGGAACCCTGACGGCGAACGAGATCGGGCTCGACTCGGTCGACGCGGTCGACGGCGACGAGCCCCGATTCCGACGGCTGGTCGGGACGATGCTCGCGAGCGCGGCCACGCGAAACCGGACCGCCGAGGCGATCCTGCGGGACTGCCCGGCGGAGCCGTGCCCCGCGGTCGCCGAGGTCCCGTTCTCCTCGACGCGGGCGTGGAGCGCGGTCGCCGTTGACGGCGCGGGGACGCTCGTCCTCGGCGCGCCCTCGGTCATCGAGTCCGCGCTCGACCCGACCGCGACCGAAGATCCGGCCATCCGCGAGGTCATCGGCCGGGCCCGGGAGCGCGCGGCCGGCGGCCTCCGCGTCCTGCTGCTCGCCCGACACCCGGACCTGCGCGCGCTCGGGGACGCGCGCGAGCCGACCCTCCCGCGCCCGCTCTCGCTGGTCGGCGCCGTCGCCCTGCGCGACGTTCTCCGACACGACCTCCAGGCGACGCTCCAGCGCTTCGCCGGATCGGGCGTCTCGCTTCGCGTGATCTCCGGCGACGACCCGGAGACGGTCGCCGCGCTCGTCCGCCAGGCCGGCCTCGACTTCCCGCCGGAGGTCATCTCCGGTCCGACGCTCGATGCGCTCGACGAGGCCGCCTTCGCGACGGCGGTCGGGCGGACCCACGTCTTCGGCCGGATCACGCCGGCATTGAAGGAGCGGATCGTCGCGACGCTCAAGGGGTCGGGTCGCTACGTGGCGATGATCGGCGACGGTGTGAACGACGTGCTGCCGATGAAGCGGGCGGACCTCGCGGTGGCGATGGGCAGCGGGAGCCAGGCGACGCGCGGCGTGGCGGACCTCGTCCTGCTCGACGACTCGTTCGGGTCGCTCAGCCGCGCCGTCGAGGAGGGCCACCGGATCCTCAACGGCATGCAGCCGGTGCTGGAGCTCTTCCTCACCCGGATCGCGACCCTGGGAGTCGTCGTCATGTCGTCGCTCGTGGTCGAGTACTTCCCGATCGAGCTCCGGAACGCGTCCGCGGTCACGCTGTTCACCGTCGGCATCCCGAGCGTCCTGCTGGCGCTCTGGGCGAACCCGCGGCCGCGCCCGGCCGCGTCGCTCCGTCGCACCCTGCTGCGGTTCGTCGCGCCGGCGACGCTCGTCTCGAGCCTCGCCGGGCTCCTCCTCTTCTACGGGACGCTGCTCGTCGCCCCCGCCCTCGCGCCGGTCGGGATCGACCCGGTGGCGACGGCGCGGTCGGCGCTCACCGCCTTCCTCGTCCTGTCGGGCATCGGCCTCGTCCTCTTCGCGGCGCCGCCGCACCCATCGCTCGCCGTCATCGAGGCGGCGTCGGCTGATCGGCGGGTCTGGCTCCTCGTGTTCGGCCTCGCGGCCGGTTTCGGGGCCGTGCTCATGACCCCGTCGCTGCGGGCGATCTTCGACCTCGACCCGCTGCCACCGGAGATCGGGCTGCTCGTCGCCGGAGCCGTGGGCCTCTGGGCGGTGGTCCTCTCGTTCACCTGGCGGCGGCGGCTCGTGGATCGGTTCATCGGGATCGAGCCGGAACGGATCGGCGGCACCGCCGAGTCGTGAGCCGTCGACACCCGCGCCGATGCCGTGAAGGAAGTCGGTCATTCATGGCTTTCGGCTCTGGCGGCGGGCTCGCGGTCGCGGCCACGATCGCGCGAGGAGGTGTGACGTGACAGACGTCATCCAGGCTCGGCCACTGACCCCCGAGATCGTCCAGCTGGCGCCGCGGCACGCGGCCGTCGTGCGCGTCGCCGGGGCGTCGGGCGAGCTGCCTGCGCTGCTGGGCGAGGCCTTCGGGCTCACGATGGCCCAGGTCGGGGCATCCGGTGGTCAGGTCGCCGGCCCGCCGTTCGCCAGGTACCTCGCGTTCGGCGAGCGGATCGAGGCCGAGGTCGGCTTCCCGTACGTCGGGACGCTCCAGCCGACGGACCGGGTTCACGACGCGGAGCTGCCCGGCGGGCGCGCCGTGATGGCCACCTACGTCGGCCCGTACGAAGGGATCGGCGACGCGTGGGAGCAGGTCCGGGGCTGGCTCCGCGCGGAGCGGCTCGTCGAGGCCGGTCCGCCGTGGGAGAGCTACCTGACGGGGCCGGAGGAACCGGGTGCTCCCGTGACCCAGATCGTCTTCCCCGTCCGCTGACGTCGGCGTCGAGGTCCGAGCGGGCTGGCCACAGTCCTGTCGGGAGGAGGCACGGCGACCCTTTGCTAGGATTCGTGCTCCTCGGCGGAGTAGCTCAGTGGCAGAGCAGGGGACTCATAAGCCCTTGGTCGCAGGTTCGAGTCCTGCCTCCGCTACCACCGCTTCCCGCTCAGCCCCCACCGGCTCGTCGCCCGTCCTCGTCGACGGCCGCTCCACCGGGCCCGCGCAGCCGGTCCCGAGGGCCGCGGCGGGGACCCTCGAGGCCAACGGGGGACGAAGGGGGTGGGCGTGGTCCTTTCTTCACCCCGACTTCATGCCGTTCGGGTGCTGCCCGAGCCATCCGTCGGCGACGATCGTGCGTACCGCTGATACGAAACATGGCCGCTCTCGGATCGGGTCCGAGAGATGGCCGCGGCTATACTCGACCCACTACCGAGGCCGATCGATGTCGAGACCGGCCTTCCCCGGAGGCGCCCCCACTTGAACGCGAAGTTCCTGCGTAACGGGATCGTGATGCTCGTCCTGGTCGTCGGGACGGTCGTCCTCCTGTATACGTGGCTGCTCCAGAGCCCCGCCCAAACGACGGTCGGCTATTCGGAATTCCTCCAGCACGTCCAGCAGGGCGAGGTCACCAAGGTGGTCCAGCAGGACCAGACGCTGACCGTGACCGCCAAGGACAACAAGACCTACACGGTCGTCGTTCCCACCGTCCTGACCGACGTCCTCAAGGACATGCAGAACTCGGCCCAGGCAGGAAACCAGTCGGCCGTCCCGCCGCTGACCGCCGAGAAGGCACCCGATACGAGCTGGCTCGGCCTGTTCATCACCGGCCTGCTGCCGCTCATCCTCATCGGCGGCTTCATCTTCTTCATGATGCGCCAGGCCCAGGGCACGAACAATCAGGCCCTCAGCTTCGGCAAGAGCCGGGCCCGGATGTTCCTCGGCAACAAGACCGTCGTGACGTTCGCCGACGTCGCCGGCGTCGACGAGGCGAAGACCGAGCTCCAGGAGGTCGTCGAGTTCCTCAAGTACCCCGAGAAGTTCAACTCGCTCGGGGCGCGCATCCCCCGGGGCGTCCTGCTCGTGGGCCCTCCCGGGACCGGCAAGACGCTCCTCGCCCGCGCAGTCGCCGGTGAGGCCGGCGTGCCGTTCTTCTCGATCTCCGGGTCGGAGTTCGTCGAGATGTTCGTCGGCGTCGGCGCGAGCCGCGTCCGCGACCTGTTCGACCAGGCGAAGCGGAACGCGCCGTGCATCGTCTTCGTGGACGAGATCGACGCGGTCGGCCGTCAGCGTGGTGCCGGTCTCGGGGGCAGCCACGACGAGCGCGAGCAGACGCTCAACCAGATCCTCGTCGAGATGGACGGCTTCGACACGAACACGAACGTGATCGTGGTCGCGGCCACGAACCGGCCCGACGTCCTCGACCCGGCCCTCCTGCGGCCCGGCCGCTTCGACCGCCAGGTCATCCTCGACCGGCCCGACATGAAGGGCCGCGTCGCGATCCTCAAGGTCCATACGAAGGGCAAGCCGATCGACAAGGCGATCGCGCCAGAGGAGATCGCCCGCCAGTCGCCCGGGTTCTCGGGCGCCGACCTGGCCAACCTCGTCAACGAGTCCGCGATCCTTGCCGCGCGCCGGAACAAGAAGGTCATCTCGATGCCCGAGTTCCAGGAGGCGCTCGAGCGGATCGTCGCCGGTCCCGAGCGGAAGTCCCGCGTGATCTCGGAGGCCGAGAAGGCGATCATCGCCTACCACGAAGGCGGTCACGCCGTCGTCCAGCGGGTCCTGCCGAAGTGCGACCCGGTCAACAAGGTCACGATCATCAGCCGGGGCATGGCCCTCGGCTACACGATGGCCCTGCCGACCGAGGACCGCTATCTGCAGAGCAAGTCCGAGTTCGACGACAAGATCGCCGGTCTGCTCGGCGGCAACGTCTCCGAGAGGCTCGTCTTCGGCGACACGACGACAGGCTCCTCGAACGACATCGAGAAGGCGACCGACCTCGCCCGGCGGATGGTGACCGAGTACGGCATGAGCGAGAAGCTCGGGCCGCTCTCGTTCGGCAAGCGCGACGAGCTCGTCTTCCTCGGCCGCGAGATCGGCGAGCAGCGGAACTACTCCGACGACGTCGCGCGACAGATCGACGAGGAGGTCCGGGCGATCATCGACAAGGGCTACGCCCGGGCGATGGACGTCCTCACGAAGTACCGGGAGAAGCTCGACAACCTCGCCGCGAAGCTCATCGCCGAGGAGACCGTCGACGCCGAGGAGTTCGAGAAGCTCTTCTCGGACCTGCCGCCGAAGGAGAACCTCCACGGCGCGCCGCCGCGGATCGTCGCGCCCGGCACCGAAGGCGGGACATCCCCCGGCCCGATGGCGCCGCAGCCGACGCCGCAGCCGCAACCGAAGCCGACGCCCGCGTAGGCGGGAAGCCGGACCACCACCGAAACGGGCAGCGAGACCGCTGCCCGTTATCGATTCCCCGCGCGAACCGCCCGAGCGCCGCGGATCGGAGGTCCGCCGGCGGAAGGGCGCGCGTCAGCGACTCGCCACCGTCCGGAGCGCCAGATCGGCGGCGGCGACGTCCTCGACCGCCATGCCGAGCGACTTGAAGAGAACGATCTCGTCGGGTGACGACCGTCCCGTCGCGGTGCCCTCGACGATCTCGCCGAGCTCGGCCGCGATCGAGCCGCCGAGCTCGAGCGCCCGGCGGACGTCGCCGGACTCGACCGGCGCGGCCGCCCGCGAATCGACGATGAGGCGAGCCCGGGCGAGGAGCTCGTCGTCGAGCTCGCGCCAGTCGGGCCGGGGCGCCCCGACCGCGCCCACGAAAGCCCCGGCCGCGATCGCTGCGCCGTGGACGACGGGCTCGCGGGCCATCGTCGCGACGACCACGACGTCGGCCCCCTCGACCGCCTCGTCCGCCGACGCGACGGCCCGGGCGGCGTGGGCCTCGGCGAAGGGCCCGGCTCGATTCGGGCTCCAGACCCGGACATCCTCGAACGGGCGGATCCGGCGGAAGGCCTCGAGGTGACTCGCGGCCTGGACCCCGCTGCCCACGATCGCCAGGGTGCGCGCGCCGGGCCGCGCCAGCCGATCGGCGGCGACGGCCGACACGGCCGCGGTTCGGAGCTCGGTGATGACGCCGCCGTCGAGCGTCGCGAGCGGTTCGCCGGTCGCCGGGTCGAAGAGCAGGACGAGAGCGTGATGGGTCGCCGACCCGACGTTTCCCGGGAAGAGCGTGACGAGCTTCGCCCCGAGCGCCGTCGGCGTCCGCGCCGGCATCACGTACAGGAACCCACGGCCCTCGGCCGCGGGGACGACCGTCCGGACCGGCTGCTCGGACCGGCCCGCCGAGACGTCGGCGACCGCGGCCGCCATCGCCTCGCGCAGGGCGTCGAGGTCGAGCACGCTGCGGACGGCATCGGCGTCGAGATCCACGCCGACAGGATGCCCGTCCCGGCCCGGTAGAATCCAGCTTCCCGTCCCGTACTCCGCCCGTCCCGTTCTCCGGAGGTTGCCGTGGCCGAAGCTCCCGCCCGACCCGATCCGTCCAGCGGCGACCCTGCCGTCGACCGGTACCTCGACGAATCGCGTGACCGGCGGCTCGAGTCGTGGAAGGAGCTGCTCCGGATACCGTCCGTGTCGGCGCTGCCGGAGCACGCCGGCGACTGTCGCCGGGCGGCCGAGCACGTCGGCGCGGAGCTTCGGCGGATCGGGATGGAGCACGTCGAGATCTCCGAGACGGGCGGGCATCCGATCGTCTACGCCGACTGGCTCCACGCCGAGGGCGCGCCGACGGTCATCGCCTACGCCCACTACGACGTCCAGCCGGTCGACCCGGTCAACGAGTGGCGGAACCCGCCGTTCGAGCCGACGGTCGATGACGGCCGGATCCTGGCCCGCGGCGCGAGCGACGACAAGTCGAGCGTCGGCATCCTGAGCCAGGCGGCGGAAGCCCTCCTTGCGGCCCGCGGCTCGCTGCCGGTCAACCTTCGGCTCGTGTTCGAGGGCGAGGAGGAGACGACCTCGGAGCACCTCGAGCCGTGGCTCGCGGCGAACCGGGAGCGACTGGCCGGCGATGTCGCCCTCATCTGCGACAGCGGCTTCTTCGCCGGCAACCTGCCCGCGGTGACGATCGGCCTGCGCGGGATCATGTACGCCCAGATCGACGTCCGCGGCCCCTTCCAGGACGTCCATTCGGGCGTCTACGGCGGCGCCGTCGAGAACCCGGCGAACGCGCTCGCCCGGATCATCGCCGCGCTCAAGGGCCCGGACGGCCGGATCCTGATCCCCGGCTTCTACGACGACGTCGTCCCGCTGTCCGACGCCGACCGAGCCGCGTATGCCGCCCTGCCGTTCGACGAGGACGAGTTCCGCGAAACGCTCGGCGTGCCCGCGCTCGTCGGCGAGGATGGCTACAGCGTCCTCGAGCGGCGGTCCGGGCGGCCGACGCTCGACGTCAACGGCATCTGGGGCGGGTTCCAGGGCGAGGGGAGCAAGACGATCATCCCCGGCGCCGCCCACGCGAAGGTGAGCAGCCGGCTCGTCGCGAACCAGGATCCCGCCCGGATCTTCGCCGCGCTGCGCGACTTCGTCCTCCGGATCGCCCCGCCCGGGGTCGAGGTCGAGGTGCGCGATCTCGGGAGCGGCCGCCCGACGCTGACCCCGATCGACGACCCGTGGACGCAGGCGTTCGCACGGGCGATCGGCGAGACCTTCGGCCGGGAGCCGCTGTTCGTCCGCGAGGGCGGGTCGATCCCGTTCGTCGCCACGTTCGAGACGCTCCTCGGCGTGCCGGTCGTCATCCTCGGCTTCACCCCGCCCGACGGCAACTTCCACGCCCCGAACGAGTGGATGGACCTGGCGAACTTCGAGGGCGGCGTCCGCTCGATGGTCCGCTACTGGGACGAGCTCGCCGGGGGCGTCTGAGGGCGGCACCCGGACGTTCGCAGCCGGTACTTTCGGGCACTCGTCCGAGACGCTCCGTGGGTGGGAGGATTCGTGAGGACGCGGTGCTACCATCCGCCCGCAGTCCGTCACCCAGCCCGGAGGGAGTGCTCGTGAGCACCGAGGTCGAGACGGCCGTTCCTGCCCAGCCGCAGCCATGGCGGCTCGACACGGACAACGGAAGCATGGCGCCGCGCTCGGCGCTCGACGTCCTCGTCGACCTGAACGACGCGGTGACCGAGGGCCGGGTCGGCGAGTACCAGCCCGTCCCGCTCGGGTTCACCCCCCTCGACAAGACGATCGGCAATGGGCTCCGGCCGGGCGAGCTGCTCCTCATCGGCGGGGCGCAGGGCACGGGCAAGACGACGATGGCCCTCCAGATGGCCCGCAACGTCGCCTCGGGCGGCCAGGCGAACGTCCTCTATATCTGCTTCGAGCACGAGGAGCAGTACCTCCTCAACCGGATGATCGCGATGGAGTCGGCGCTCGCCCATCTCCCCCACAAGACCGGCGCGATCAAGATCCAGGACGTCCGCAAGGAGATCCTCGGCACGTGGATGGCCGAGGGCTCGAACCAGGCCCAGCTCGCCTCGAACCCGCGCCTCCGCCCGTCGCTCGACCGGATCGCCCGCTACGGCCAGAACCTGTTCCTGCTCCGGGGGTCGCAGACCGCGAGCACGGTCGAGAACATCCGCAAGCTCGTCCAGCAGCACCGCCAGCTGTCCGGCGACCGCCGCCTGCTCGTCGT